>NZ_RWIV01000001.1:2107500-2452500 GCF_003944835.1 Bacillus sp. HMF5848 | reverse complement strand
ACGGATAAAAGCTACCCCGGGGATAACAGGCTTATCTCCCCCAAGAGTCCACATCGACGGGGAGGTTTGGCACCTCGATGTCGGCTCATCGCATCCTGGGGCTGTAGTCGGTCCCAAGGGTTGGGCTGTTCGCCCATTAAAGCGGTACGCGAGCTGGGTTCAGAACGTCGTGAGACAGTTCGGTCCCTATCCGTCGTGGGCGTAGGAAATTTGAGAGGAGCTGTCCTTAGTACGAGAGGACCGGGATGGACGCACCGCTGGTGTACCAGTTGTCTTGCCAAAGGCATCGCTGGGTAGCTATGTGCGGACGGGATAAGTGCTGAAAGCATCTAAGCATGAAGCCCCCCTCAAGATGAGATTTCCCATTCTAAGATCCCTTGAAGATGACAAGGTAGATAGGTTCGAGGTGGAAGCGTGGTGACACGTGGAGCTGACGAATACTAATCGATCGAAGACTTAACCAAAAGTCGACGCACAAAACATCAGTTGTATTATCGTTATCTAGTTTTGAGGGAACAATCCCTTTTAAATGTTTGTGCCTGCGTCTTCTAGCATGTTCGAGGATGATTATCCTTGAGCACAAGCCAGCAAAGAAGCATAATCAAGCAGTAGGCTTGGTGACGATGGCGAAGAGGTCACACCCGTTCCCATCCCGAACACGGAAGTTAAGCTCTTCAGCGCCGATGGTAGTTGGGGCATTGCCCCTGTGAGAGTAGGACGTCGCCAAGCGCGCATAAGCGAATAGCCAATAGGCTACTCGTTTTTTTGGTTTTGCATAAGAAATAGTCGACCTTAAGGTCGAAAGAAAAGATAAGAAGTCTAAACATCATAAGCGAGAGGCATGAGGAGCAAGAAGGTCTAGGAAGCAAGGGAGAGAGCAGCGGAATGTATGATACGTCCGAAGAGCAGCGAACAACTGCAGCTGACGAAGAGATTCGTAGGTCATCGTGTCTCGTAGCCCCAAACACGGAAGGTAAGCTCGCGCACCGGTGGTAGTGGGGCGATATTTGGAACTCCTGCTAAAAGCTGCCACGTCCTGTGGCGAACGCAGAAGTTAGCACATCCTGTGAGAACAGGACGTCGGTAAACTAACGACTGAGTAGCGAGCAAGTTGCTTTTTTTAGTGTTTTAAAAAACATCAGATTAGCATAAACGAGTAGCAATAGACTACTCGTTTTTTTTTATGTATTTAAAAAAAAGCTGAAAACAATCAGCGACATAAAGATAAGTAAAAAGTGACACAAGTATCTATTTATAGTAAAAAATCCGGTAAGAGTTATCGGATAATCAAAGAAGTTAAATCTAAGTTGAATATGTTCTTTTACACATATAAACTTGCCTTTTTTTGGTTGTTCATAGATTATTAGGTTTATACAATGTAAATAATGGAAATAAAACATATATTCAATAGTTATATACATGGCTAAATTAATAAGCGTTAATAACGCATCTAAAATAAAAGGGGGCTTTACTTTGAAAAAAAGAGTGACTGTTATTGGCGGTGGTCTAGCAGGTATGTCAGCGGCTATTAGACTTGCTGCTGCTAAGTACGATGTTACGATTGTAGAACAAGGAGAAAGACTAGGGGGAAAGCTAAACAAAAGAGAAGGGATGGGCTTTACATTTGATACGGGTCCATCAATACTAACTATGCCATGGGTGTTGGAAAAGCTATTTAAAGACGTTGGTAAGGATATTCATGATTATTTAGAAATAGTGCGTGTTGAACCAGGATGGCGTACGTTTTTTGAGGATGGAACGACTATTGATCTGACAAGTGATTTACCAACTATGCTAGAAGAAATTAAAAAGGTTTCAACAGATGATTCTAAGTCATTTTTATCTTATCTCCAATATTGCTCGCAAATGTATGAACTAATGCAAAAAAGCTTTTACAAAAAAAGTATAAGTGGATTGCAAGATTTACGCCTGGAGCATACGTTGAAAGAGTTATGGGCAATGGATCCTATGAAAACGATGGATCAATCAACACAAAAATATTTTAAAGACAAACGCATTCAGCAGCTTATGAATTTTTTAATTATGTATATAGGGTCTTCACCATATCATGCACCAGCAGTTCTTTCTCAGTTAGCACATGTTCAATTAGGGATTGGAGTGTATTACGTAAAAGGTGGGATGTACAAAATTGCTGAGGCTATGCAAAACGTACTTCAAGATTTAGGTGTTACAGTTTTGCTTAATGCTAAAGTGTCCAAAATTAATGAGACGGATAATAAGGTTGTTTCTGTGGAAACGGAGGATGAAAAAATCATAGAAACAGATCTCCTTGTTTCTAATCTAGAAGCCATTCCCTTCTATAATACATTTGTAGAAAATTCTAACGAACGGAAACGTGTTACAAATAATCTAACTAATTTTGCGCCTACTGTATCTGGGTTAGTTTTATTACTAGGTGTAAATAAAAAGTATAATCAGTTATCACACCATAATTTCTTCTTTTCTGAAGATCCGAAAAAAGAGTTTCAGCAAATGTTCGATGAAAAAAAGTTAGCTGATGATCCGACAGTGTATGTAGGTATTTCATCTAAATCTGATTCTACACAAGCACCTGAAGGAAAAGAAAACTTATTTGTTCTTACACACGTACCACCTTTAAAAGAAGGCGAGACATGGGATCAGCATAAAGAAATGTATCGGGATGCTATTCTAGCAAAACTTGAGCGTATGGGTATGGCTCAGTTGCGTGAAAGTATTGAGTTTGAATACATATTTACCCCAGATGACTTAAAACGTTTATACGGTGCTAATGGTGGTTCAATCTATGGTGTCGTTACAGATCGGAAATTAAATGGTGGGTTTAAAATACCTAGTAGAAGTGAGCTTTTTAATAATGTGTATTTTGTTGGCGGTTCAACTCATCCTGGTGGTGGGGTGCCTATGGTTACCCTTTCTGGTCAATTGACGGCAGATTTAATTTTAGATGATGAGAAAAAACTTGGTCGCAAAATAGTATAATTTTGACCAATGATGAGTTCCCACCAAGCAAAATAGTTTTGGTGGGTTACTTCATCTTTCATTTCAAAAAGTATCCTTTTTGTTTTAATGTATATAGGTAAATTGGCATTGTATTAAACAAGGAGAGATGAATTTGGTATATGGTGTAATGACAGTAGTTCTCTTTCTCTTTTTATTTTGGAGAATTCCTGCTTCTAAAAAAGAAACTAATGTTAAGAGCAATCAAATTATTTCAATTATTATCCCTGCAAGAAATGAAGAACAAACTATCGCAAGACTATTAACATCTATTCAAAGTCAGGATTATCAACCCCTTGAGATTATTGTTGTCAATGACCAATCAACGGATCGAACGAAGGACATTGCACTACAATATGGAGCGAGAGTCATAGATAATAAAGATTTACCTGCTGGATGGTTAGGTAAATCGTGGGCTTGTTGGAATGGTGCTACTGTGGCAAAAGGTGATATTTTAATATTTGTTGATGCAGACACATGGTTTAGTAAAAATGGGATAGAAAATGCTATATCTACATTTCAAGAAGATAACAAAACTGATTTATTAACCATTCATCCGTTTCATGTAATGGAGCGATGGTATGAAAAGTTATCAGCATTTTTCCATTTAGTTGTTTTTTTATCTTTAGGAATTACACATATATTTTCTAAAAATACAAAGCCTGCTGGAGGGTTTGGACAGCTTCTAATTTGTAAGAAAGAGATATATGTAACGCTAGGAGGGCATGAGGCAATAAAGGAGCAGATTGTAGAGAATTTTGCCTTTTGTCAGCTTGCTATATCTAAAGGTTTTTATGCTCGCGCAATAGTAGGGAAGAACATAATTAACATGAGAATGTATCAAGATGGAATAGTGAGTGTATTTAAAGGGTGGGCAAAAAGTATAGCATCAGGAGCTAAAAAAACATCTCCTAAATTCACATTTCTTATTATAATTTGGATTGCCGTAGCTTTCTCATTTATAACAAAAAGCATCGATATTATATTTGAACAGTCAATTTTCTTTGTTGTAACATACGTTTTTATGTGCCTGTTATATTTTCGCATATTACGACAAATCGGGAACTTTTCTTTGTTTGATACCATTCTATTTCCTATTCACATCGTATTTTTTATTTTTGTTAGTTGTTATTCGGTAATAAGTACATTTTTATTAAAAAATGCATCATGGAAGGGTCGACAAATAGTTGTATCTAAAACAAAGGGTGATCAAGATATATGATTGCATTAATTAATGTATTAGTTTGGGGGATTATTCATACAATTGGAGCATATATTCCATCAAAATTTAATGAAAAGACCATTAATTTCTTCTCGTGCTTATATCCAGTGAACAGGTGGGAAGTGAAGGTATATGAAAAACTACGTATAAAAAAGTGGAAGGAAAAGCTACCTGACGGTGGAGATTGGGTGAAAGGTGGTATTAAAAAACGCGAGATCAATGTTAAGAGTATTAAGGGAGTGGAGCGTTTTATATTTGAAACGAAACGAGCTGAGCTCTCACACATTATGCAGATCCTACCCGCTCCAATCTTCTTTACTTTCAATGATATTTTGTCGGGGTGGATAATGATAGTATATGCGTTTTGTTTTAATACTCCATTCATAATGATTCAGCGTTATAATCGATATAGGTTACTGCACATAATGCAAAAGAGAAAAAGGGTAAGCTTTTGTCAGGATAAGGTACAGCAAGTATTCAAGTTATAAAAACAGCTATGAAAGGTGTGGAGAGATTAATTGACAATATGTTTTTTGCGCTTGATACACAATTAGTAGTGCTTAGATTATGATCATCTGATTTTCAATGTATACTTAAAGATAAGAGCTAACTTCAATGGAAAAACATGAGTAACATTAGCATAAAAGAACTAATTGCAAAGATTATCATGAGTAAAGACAGAACCACTAACCATTTTTTTCGTTTCATTAATCCCAGCACAAGCATTGCTATACCTATGAGGACAATAATCATAGTAAGGAAAATAGTCATTTTTGTGCCTCCTTTAAAATATGATTCTATTGTAAAATCAACCTGCTTCTTTGGACGTATTAAATAATAATCTTTTTGTATCGTACGTTTGCTTTCGTAGTTTTGTTCGTATTTTTAACAATATAACTATGATTGTTTTCCATGAACCCACGCATTTGTATCATAACCCCTTACTTGCCAATATCCTAAGTGTTCATGGTCTATTGCTTCTATACGGACTAGCCATTTCACCGCTTTGTAGGCATACATTTTAGGGACAATAAGGCGAGCAGGTCCTCCGTAATCAGAAGGAATGGGGTATCCATCCATTAAAAGAGCGACCATAACATCATCCATATGAGCCTGTTCTAGTGATAAGCAATCTGTGTAAACACCATCGCCTGAATAAAATTTTAAATGGGTAGCCTTGTTTGTAAAGTTGACTTTTTTCAATAAATCTTTTAATAGAATGCCTTCATATGTGACACTGAACACAGACCAGCCAGTGACACAATAAAAATCACTTACTTGAACAACTCGTTTCATTGTTATGAATTCTTCCCATGACAATGTTACGGGCTCTTCAACAAGTCCGTCTATAGTGAAAGACCAATTATCATTTTTATACTTAGGTATGTCCGTAACGGTATATACGCGAAAATTTCCTTTATATCCACCTCCAACTGGAGGGTTAGATGCAGGTGCTGGTGTAGGGAGTGGGTTCATTTTATTTTTGTCCCGTCTGACAACATCTGCTAGTACCTGACCACCAGGATCTAAAAATTGCTTCATCCACCGATAAACTGTTGGCCCAACTAAAATGACAAGCAGTGAAGTGATACCATATTTTATAAAGCCTTTACGACTGAAATTGAAAAGACTAGGTTGAGAATTGTTTTTATTCAAGAGTTGTTTACGTACCCACTTAGCTCTTGTAATAGAGTGATATACGATAAAAGGAAGGCCAACCCAAGTTAGTATATTATGGATGAACAATGCACTTTGGTTAGCTAAAGCTGGGAATGAACGATGAAATGTTAGTATAAGTCCTGATGCTATCCACCCAATAGTAAAAGTAATTACAAACCACAGGTTGAATTTTTTAGCATTCTGTTTTTTTACGGTCTTATAGTGGAACTGAAAATAGCGATAATACATAATTAATAGAACAATGGAAACAAACCCTATAAATATATGGAAATTTTTAAAAGGCACTCGTACGTCAGCAATCATTCCTCTTAAAAATGGTATGGCAAGAAGTATGCCTGTTACATAAAGAAAAATAACAACAGCAATATTTGCATTATGAAGCTTGGTTAGTTTTTTCCACATACGCATTCTCCTAATTTACTCTTTAAATGTTAGTATATATGAAGACAATGGAAAAATATAACGAAAACTGTTTTAATATTGCTCTTATTTACTAGCATTCTAAAGCTTAATAATAATGGCGTTAAATTAATAATATTCTATATAGTATACAGAAGTTTATTCTTTTAGCTTGTTGGGTACACCATTTGTATATAATAAGGGGAGTGATGAAAGTTGAAACTTCAAGGAAAAAAGATTCTTCAAATCATTAGTGATGATTTTGAGGATTTAGAATTATGGTATCCAGTATTGCGCTTGCGTGAAGAAGGTGCTACAGTCCATATCGTTGGCAAGGAAGCAAAGCATACATACACAGGTAAATACGGTGTACCTGCTGTATCAGATTATGCATATAATGATATTGATGCAAGTTCATATGATGCTCTATTAGTACCAGGTGGCTGGGCACCTGATAAGCTAAGACGGTATGAAGAAGTATTACACATAGTAAGAGAATTCGATAAAGTCCGAAAGCCTATAGGGCAAATTTGTCATGCAGGCTGGGTGCTCATTTCAGCTAATATCCTACATGGGAGGAAAGTGACAAGTACTCCTGGCATTAAAGATGATATGACAAACGCAGGTGCAACTTGGGTAGATGAGCCAGTTGTCGTAGATGAACATTTAATATCTAGTCGTCGCCCACCAGATTTGCCTGATTATTTGCGTGAGTTTATTAAAGTAATGGAAAGATAAAATTAAACATTTCTACAAACAGACCTTACATATATGTGGGTCTGTTATTTTTCGGGGCGGACTAATACAATTTATTAGAAAAATAGTGTTAATATAAGAGTATATATGAATTGATAAAAACTAGGTGGGGAGATACTTTTGAAAAAATATAAGACGCTATTATTTGATGTCGACGATACACTATTAGATTTCCAGGCAGCAGAGAAATGTGCACTAAGTAGGCTTGCTGATGAAGTGAACTTTTCTTTAACGGCTGAAATGGAAGAGCATTACAAGAAAATAAACATAGGTCTCTGGCAGTCTTTTGAAAATGGAGAAATAACTCGAGATGAGGTATTGAATACTCGTTTTTCGATTTTTTTTCGGACCCTTGGTTACGAGATAGATGGGATTCTTTATGAACAAAAATATCGAACCTATTTAGGACAAGGTAATCAACTTGTTCATGGAGCATATGATTTAGTGGGAAAATTGCATGGTGAATACGATTTGTATATTGTGACGAATGGTGTTTCTAAAACACAAAATAAACGTTTACATGATGCAGGGGTGCTTCCGTTCTTTAAAGGGATTTTCGTATCTGAGGATACAGGATATCAGAAGCCCATGAAGAAATATTTTGATTTCGTATTTAATAGAATCCCCCATTTTAATTCAGAAAATGCCTTGATTATTGGTGATTCATTAAGTGCCGATATTAAAGGTGGAAATCTGGTCGGTATAGATACGTGCTGGTTCAATCCAAACAAAAAAGCTAATAATACCAACATTGTACCAACCTATGAAATTCATAGATTAGAAGATTTACATCATATTCTAAAAACGAGTGAAAAAACGAAGCTGGTTGGACTTGGCTAAGGAAAATTAATTGATGGAATATCTTTCATGCCGTGTTACAAGATGTGCTAGTGAAACTTCTTCAGGTTACTCAATTACATACAGGTTGGGTGGTTTATTTAATGAAAAAGGCCAGTATCAATTAGCTGTTAAATATCAATTACCATAAGCGTTGCGAATAGTTTTTACTATTAACAGGATCCCTTATATTGTCTACGTCAGTTTTGTTCTTAATCTACATGTTGTATATTCAACCTAATTTTCACCTAGGGAAAACAGAGTCTGTGTAAAAAATGGCTTGTATGATTACAAGCCTAATGTTGTTTACAGCATAATGATCTCTATATGAACGAACGTGTGTAAACTTACTGAAATAAATCTCAGAAGTAGGCCGATAATCAAGGTTCCTATTAAAGGGAAAGTTGTTTATTTAGTAATTATTGAGATAGTATTCCGAACTTAAAGAAATCTGTAATTGCCATATATAATCCCCCTTTTTTTGGGAAATTATTACCAAACTTCTAAAAGAGTATCACGAAATAGTTTGTTTAACTGTAAGGTGGGATCGCTCAGTTTGTGATCTATTTGTTTTACATATATTTTTAAATGATCATATTCTCGTTCTACAAACTGGTTAATCAAATCTAGGTTAATATTGATCAGGAATTCTGTTCCTTCCATCTTTAAGGTAATTACGTTGTATATTTCTTCAGTAAGTAACGTGGAATGTACAACAGCTTTTAATAAAGATTGAAAGTTAGTAGGTGGTACTGAATTATTAGCTTCAACCCATTTTGCCGCTAAAAGGGGCCGAATAACATTAATTAGTTTTTTTGTGACCGGTATTTCTGACTTTAGAAAATCTCGATAATTCCCGCTTGCCATATTAAGATAATGATGTATACAAGTGATAGGCGAAAATACATTCTTTTCAAGCATATTCATTTTGTTAATGGTAGAGTATTTATGATAATAAACAATGCTCGAGTGTAACTGTTCTAATAAAGGTGGATTTGATTTTCTAAACAACCTTAGTACTTTAGTTAATTCCCAGCCACTGAGATCAAGCTGACTATCAATTGGCAAGGAAAGGGTGTCTTGACTAGGAATCTCTAGTACATCTCTTTTTTGATCAATAGACAAATACCAATCTGTTTTGTGTATGTAAATAAAGCGTACATCATAGTCGCTGTTATCTGATGGAAATCCCCATACACGACTTCCTGATTCACAAGCATATAAAACTTTAACATCATAATCAGTCTCTATATGTTCGATAATTTGTTGAATTTTTTCTTCCAATGGTCATCCCCTCCATCATAAAGATTTTTGTTTATTATAAAATTCTACATTATTTTAAATGGACATACATGTTTTTCTGATAAAATAAAAGATAGGAGATGATACATTTTGAATTGGAGCGACATACCATATGTTTGGCAGGAATGTTTCAACGAGGCATGGATGTCCTTTCAAGAAGGATCTCGGCCAGTTGGCGCCATTGTTATTGATGAAGATGAAAATATAATTGCTAGAGGGAAAAGTGCAACTTTTAATGATGTATCGGACAGTGTCATTAAATATAATGAGTTGGCACATGCCGAAGTCAATGCATTGTTAAAGTTAGATAATCGAGTACATAAACAAGTTAATAACTACGCTTTATATTCAACATTAGAACCATGCCCACTTTGTTTCGGTGCCTTTTATATGAGCGGTATTCGACACTTGCATTTTGCTGCTAAGGATAAGTATGGAGGAAGCACAAACTTATTAGGTACGACACCATATATGCAGCGTAAACCAATTACAATACAGCGGTCAATTCTTGAACTTGAACATCTTTCCATTGTGTTAAATGTATACTTTGACTTACTTATCAATCATGATAAGTCTTTACCTGTTCATGAGCAACTGTCTTTGGACTATCCAAACGCTGTTCAAGTAGCAAAAAAGTGGTATGATGAGAAAAAGCTTCATGACAGTAGTAAGTTAACCATGGAACAAATTTTTTTGATGCTACATGAAGAGTTATCATTTGTTTATTCTTGAAAAGCTATTTCAGTTCTACTTTTTTAATATAATGTGATATAATGACGTAAAATTGAATAATAGTTCTTCGGGGTCAGGTGAAATTCCGAGCCGGCGGTAAATGCATTATGGATGCAAAGCCCGCGAGCCGATAAGGCAGGATCTGGTGAAATTCCAGAGCCGACAGTTACAGTCTGGATGGGAGAAGAACAAAAGCAGGGTATGAAAAAATGTGATTGAGCATACCTTTATTTTCTGTACCTGTTTTTTTGCACGTATAATGAAAGTGCACTTTACAAAGACCCCGGGACTATTTTCCTAGGGTCTTTTTTGTTTATTAAAAATTATGTAAACCGTTTGAAAGAAGTGGTAGGATGACTGATTCAGAATATATGCAATTGGCAATTCAGTTAGCTGAAAGTACAAAAGGTCAAACGAGTCCAAACCCTGTGGTTGGTGCAGTTGTTGTTAAAAATCATCAAGTAGTAGGGATGGGGGCTCATTTAAGAGCTGGAGAAGGGCATGCTGAAGTTCATGCTATGCAAATGGCTGGGGAAAAAGCAAAAGGTGCGACAATATATGTCACGCTAGAACCATGCAGTCATTATGGAAGAACACCGCCATGTAGTGATTTGCTTATAAAAAGCGAAGTTCGGCGAGTCGTGATTGCTACAACAGATCCAAATCCACTTGTAGCAGGGAAAGGTATTGAGAGACTTCGTAATGCTGGTATTGAGGTTGAATTAGGTATTCTTAAGAAAGAAGCCGATTCATTAAACGAAGTGTTTTTCCATTTTATAGCTAAACAAATACCTTATGTGACATTGAAAACAGCTATGAGCTTAGATGGGAAAATTGCCACACACACCGGCGACAGTAAATGGATTACAAGCGAGACAGCAAGACACGATGTTCACCAATACCGTCATCAGCACGACGCTATTTTAGTTGGTGTGAATACGGTTATAAAGGATAACCCAAGTCTTACAACAAGACTCCCACATGGTGGCGGGAAAAACCCTATCCGAATAATATTGGACACAAATTTGCGTACTCCTGAACAAAGTCGTGTTATACAAGATGGGCAAGCAGAAACGTGGATTATTACTGGTAAGAATGTAACTTCTGCCCGACGTGACTTGTTAAATCACGGACATGTGAAAGTCTTCACTATGGATCGTACGAATATTGAAGTTAAAGACCTATTGATAATGCTAGGAAAGCATAACATTACATCGCTATTTGTTGAAGGAGGAGCTGCAGTGAATGAAAGCTTTGTAAAAGCAAATGCCTTTCAACAAATTATTGCTTACATTGCACCAAAACTCATCGGTGGCAAGTATGCTCCTACGCCGATAGGGGGAGAAGGATTTGCCGAAATAGCGGAGACTACAAACCTGTCTATTGAATCGATGTCTAGTATTGGCTCAGATATAAAAATTATTGCAAAACCATTGAGAGGTGATTGATTTTGTTTACAGGAATTATCGAGGAAAAAGGCAATGTTCAAGCTATTAAAAAACAAGCAAACGCAATACAAATGACATTAGCAGCTGAAAAAATACTTCAAGACGTGCAAATAGGCGACAGTATTGCAGTGAATGGAGTTTGTTTAACAGTTACATCACATACAAAAGATATATTTACAGTAGATATTATGCCTGAAACAGTTAAAGCAACCTCGCTTAGTCAGTTAACAATCGGCTCGCATGTAAATTTAGAGCGTGCTATGGCTGCAAATGGACGTTTTGGAGGTCATTTTGTAAGTGGACATGTCGATGGGACGGGAACGATAATAAAGAAACAAGCAGAGGCAAATGCTGTTTATTACGAGATACAGGTATCAGATGATTTATTAGACTATATGCTTCTGAAAGGCTCTGTAGCTGTTGACGGAACGAGCTTAACCATTTTTGGAGTATCTGAGAAATCTATTACTTTATCACTTATTCCACATACACTTTCCGAAACAGTATTAGGTGAAAAAGGTGTAGGTGACATCGTTAATATTGAAACAGATATGCTTGGTAAATATGTCGCAAAATTTATTAGAAAACCATCACAGCAATCAAACCTTACTGAATCATTTTTGGAAAGTCATGGATTTACGTCATAAGAAAGGGTGAGTGTCATATGTTTCAAGCAATTGAAGAAGCATTAAAGGATCTTCAAGAAGGAAAAGTCGTTATTGTATGTGACGATGAGGACAGAGAAAATGAAGGCGATTTTATTGCCCTTGCAGAAAAATCTACCCCGGACGTCATTAATTTTATGGTAACACATGGACGTGGTCTTGTGTGTGCGCCAGTAACCGAGGAAATAGCGATTAAATTAGATTTAGTGCCAATGGTAACACACAATACAGATCCTCATGGGACGGCTTTTACCGTGAGTGTGGATTATAAAACATCTACGACAGGGATTAGTGCATTTGAGCGATCACAAACGGTGCAAGCTCTAATAAATGCAAACACAAGGGCGCAGGACTTTAAGCGACCAGGTCACATCTTTCCTTTAGTAGCTAAGGAGGGAGGGGTTCTTCGTAGAGCAGGACATACAGAAGCTGCGGTTGACTTAGCTAAACTATGCGGTGCAGAACCAGCAGCTGTTATATGTGAAATAATGAATGCCGATGGAACGATGGCAAGAGTACCTGACTTACGGAAAATTGCTGATGAGCATAATCTGAAGATGATTACTATAAAAGATTTGATTCGTTATCGTAATCAAAAGGATAAGCTTGTAAAACGTGAGGTAGAGGTATCGATGCCAACGGAATACGGTACCTTTAAAGCAATCGGTTATTCGAATATTGTGGATAGTAAAGAGCATGTTGCTCTTGTAAAAGGTGATATAAAATCGGAAGACCCTGTCTTAGTTCGTGTGCATTCTGAGTGCTTAACAGGGGATGTATTTGGCTCACATCGTTGTGATTGTGGACCGCAGTTACATGCTGCATTATCTCAGATTGAGGAAGAAGGAACTGGTGTATTATTGTACATGCGCCAGGAAGGACGCGGAATTGGTCTTCTTAATAAACTCCGTGCTTACGAACTTCAGGAGCAGGGCTATGACACAGTAGAGGCAAACGAAAAGTTAGGATTTGCCGCTGATTTGCGTGAGTACGGTATTGGAGCTCAAATTTTGAAGGATTTGGGTGTTAGTAAAATGAAATTATTAACGAATAACCCACGCAAAATAACAGGATTAGAAGGCTATGAATTACAAGTTATTGATAGAGTACCATTGCAGCTGCCACATAATACAGCAAATGAGAAATATTTACACACGAAACATGAAAAACTAGGTCATTTACTCAAATTTTAAATATAGCGATTGATAATAATTTTAAAAAAGGTGGAAATCTATATGGGACACACATTTGAAGGTAATTTAGTAGGGACAGGGTTAAAGGTTGCAATTGTAGTAGGAAGATTTAATGAGTTTATCACAAGTAAACTATTAGGTGGAGCAAAGGATGGGCTAATTCGTCACGGAGTAACTGATGAGAATATTGATGTAGCATGGGTGCCTGGGGCGTTTGAAATTCCTTCTATTGCAAAAAAGCTTGCTGAAACAGGAAAATATGATGCTGTAGTTACTCTAGGAACAGTTATTCGTGGAGCAACAACTCACTATGATTATGTTTGTAATGAGGCGGCCAAAGGAGTAGCACAAGCTAGTATGATGACTGGTGTACCAGTTATTTTTGGTGTATTAACAACAGAAAACATTGAACAAGCAATTGAAAGAGCTGGAACAAAGGCAGGTAATAAAGGCTGGGAGGCTGCTGTATCAGCGATAGAAATGGCAAATTTACATCGTAGCCTACAGCAATAATGGGGTAACGAAACGCTTTTTCTGACGTAATATAATGAAAAGTGATATGGGGTTATTATTGTTTTTTTAATGAATTCTATTAATTGGGTTTAAATTTACTAGCAAAGTGGTTATAATGTTTCTTTAGAGACAGCTTTCATAATGAGGGATATAATATGTTAATTCGTTATAAAAAAACGTATGAGAAGATTGCAATGGGGCTATTATCGTTTATGCCGTCAGAAAAGGATCTTAAAAAACTGCAGCTAACGATGAAAACTTATGAAACCGATGATGATTGGCAATTGTATTTGTGGAAGGAAGAAGACGATATTATTGGCATAGTTGGTGTTTCTTATCCTTCAGATGATACTGTTGAAATTCAACACATTTCGGTCAATCCTTCTCACCGACACCAAGGTAGAGGTAAGCAGATGATAGCGGCATTACAGGAGACGTATCCCAATCGAACAATCGTTGCAAATCAACAAATAGAAGCTTTTTACGAAAAGTGTATACACTGTGAGTAAAGGAATTGGTGCTTACCAATTCCTTTTATATTGTTTACGGAGTGTTAGTTGTTTTTCACGCTCACGGATGACTGGTTCACGATCACGCATAGAATGTCTGTGCACGAGATTTTTATTTGTTAGGTCACTAATGCTTTGCCATACAAATCCACATTGATTACAGCGATCATTACAAGCTGATACTAATGCATCATCTGTAATAGGAAGGTTAATGCTTTGATACGGTTGCTTTTGTTTAATGGCATGAAGACGTTCTTGTAACAGTGTCACTAATTTTAAATTGTGTAAACCAAGACCTTTAAAGTTTTCTGGTTTTTTTTCAATAAACTGCAATGCATTGCTTAACATTTTTTCCGCACCGGGAAAATTATCTCGACGATGATGATACATAGCAACAGCTATTTGAATAAGTGCAACCCAAGTTCGATCGCGCTCGTTGACAGGTTTTTCCTTCCAAAATTCCTCTAAAATTTCATGGCATTCAAAATAATCGCGGTCACCATGAAAATGAACTAAATAATCAATGTACGCAGATGGATACAAAGAATTACCTCCTTTATTATTTAGACAATGTTCTAAATTAACTATGGATATTTTTGATTTCATTCATAGATGTGCTTTTTATTTATTTTTATAAGTGTCGGTTAAACTCTCGTGTTTTAAAGTCTTAGCTAGGTTAGCTTGGCGCTTTTTATTAAAACGTATAAGACATGCATAAAATTCTGAACCTGGATGGGAGTCTAGCTCCAAGCGCCAATGGCTCGAGGAAGCAACGCAACTGCCTCTGGAAGTTAGGATTTCCGACAGCTAAAAGTCGTAGTGTGCGCACTGCGTTAGGATGTCATGTTGTTGTCAACGACGGTGCTTGTCTTGTGCTTATAGTCGTTAGCGTTTTCTAATTATGTTAAAAAGTGTATCATAATTTAGCTTGGACAACGAACTATAATCGACTATACTTATGTATATATGTTATGAATTGTGGTGGAATAATGCAGTACAATGTGAAAATTGAGGCTTTTGAAGGTCCGTTAGACTTACTTTTGCATTTAATTAATTCTATGGAAATTGATATATATGATATTCCAATGGCAGAAATCTCAGAACAGTACATGTTATACATCCAAGCGATGCAGGTACTTCAATTGGATGTTGCTAGTGAATATTTAGTAATGGCAGCAACACTTCTAGCTATTAAAAGTAAATTGCTTTTGCCAAAGCAAGAGCTAGATGATGTTGAGCAGGAGTTTGCTTATGAAGAGGATCCTCGAGATGAACTTGTTGAGAGACTCATAGAGTATCGAAAATATAAGGAGGCTGCCGAAGACTTACGCCTATTAGAAGAGGAACGAAGTCTTGTTTTTACGCGACCCCCTAGTGATTTAAGTGAATATAGCGTGAAACATGATAATCCATCATCTTTACAAGTATCGTTATATGATATGCTTGGTGCATTTCATAAATTGATGCGTCGGAAAAAATTTCAACAGCCCTTACATACGAAGGTGGCTAGACGAGAAATAACGATAGAGTCTCGAATGAAAGAGGTCCTTTCTGAGTTGTCTAAAGCGCCCTCTGCGAGAAAAAGCTTCTTAGAGTTGTTTTCTTATCAGGATAAAGAGCACATGGTCGTAACGTTTTTGGCTATACTTGAATTGATGAAAACGAAAAGTATAATAATAGAACAGGAAAATAATTTTGCAGATATTTGGCTAACTATACCAAACTTTCTGCAGTAAGTGTTAGAGAAAGGGAGTTTAAATGGACATTGTAAATTGGAAAGCAATTGTTGAATGTCTCTTGTTTGCTGTAGGTGATGAAGGTCTTACAGTTAAACAAATTAGTAGTGTACTAGAGGTTGATGAAATACGTGCAAAGGAAATAATCGAACAACTAAAGGTTGATTTTGAAAAGGACAATCGTGGGATTGGTATTATTGAACTAGCTGGTACATATCAGTTGGCTACAAAGCGTGATTTTGCTATATATTTGAAAAAGCTTGTGGAAACACCAGGTAATACGCATTTATCGCAAGCAGCGTTAGAAACGTTAGCGATTGTAGCTTATAAGCAACCAATTACACGTGCTGAAATTGAAGATATTCGCGGTGTGAAAACAGAACGTCCTATTCAGACGTTATTAAGCCGAGCATTAATCAAGGATGCAGGTCGTATGGAGAGTCCCGGTAGGCCCATTTTGTATGCAACAACAAAAGAGTTCCTAGACTATTTTGGATTAAAAACGATTGAAGAGCTTCCTGCACTTCCAGATAATATGGATGATGAATTCGTTCAAGAGGAAGCGGATTTGTTTTTTCAAAAGTTTCAAGACCGTAGTATTGAATAACTCTGTATTAACTTTTTTCTGAAAATGTGGTAAAATTAAAACAATTTACTAGTGTATGTATCAGGGAAAGGGTGTAAATTTTTGCGAATAGTTGAGTGTAAAGGCTATGAATTAGAGAAAGAAAAGCCGAATACATCAGAAGACTTTTTTAACCGATCAGAAGTCACATATATTAATGAAGAAGGACAAACAAAAACACTTCATGTGTTGTATGTTCGTTTTTTTGAAGAACAGTTAGCTTCTATTACACCGTTTGAGCAAGATCCTATTATTACATCAGGTCAAATACCAATTTATTTTCGTGATATTGTCGCACTCATATGTCTGTTGCGAAACCGTGAGCTTCAATCTAAACGAAAAGTTTACATTAATGAACAAGAGGATTTTAATAAATATTTTGAAGGGCTTGACTTCGATAAGCTCCCAGCTCTATTGACAGAGCTTAATCTTAAGCAAAGTGTTGAAATTAGATCACCTTTCTTTATGGGGTAATCATAAAGGAAGTATTTTTATAAAAGGAGTGACGTTTCATGGCTAACGCACTTGTTAAAACACAAATAGAGCAAGTTCAAACATTCTTAAAGTCTACAGTCACATCTCTTAATACATTTTTAAATAATACGACTATTAATGACATGAGAACAGAACAAAATGATGAGTCGCAGTATTATGAACAGATACTATCAAGTGTTCGTAGGTTATCAGTATTTTGTGAAGAAGGACTCGATGCTTGTGCTGTTGTAGTTCAAAATGAGCCTTTTTCAAAGCCAGCTGCGGAAAGAACGTTATATCGCATTTATCATCAATGTGTCCAAGAATTCTTTTCACCTAAATCAGATCTTTGGTATGAGGATAGTCGGTCAGCTTATACAGGGCACAATTCTATTAAATTTCGCCAATCGATACCTAATTCATTTGCAAAGCTTATTAGTTCATTAGAAGGAGAGTTTCAAACGATTCGTGAAGAACTAGAATACTATGAAACTGATTACCGAACAAAAATGGTACAGTCTCAATAAAAGCCGCAATCTGCGGCTTTTTTATGTGTTCAACAACAGGCTTGTTAAAAATACATAGGTACATTATCTCATTTATTGCTACACTTTTTTTCATAATGAATTCTGTATTATACTTTGATATGATAGTAATAGATTGTATATAAGGAGAAGAGTCATGAGAAATACTTCATTTATAAAGGAAACACTAGGTTGGGTTAAAGCACTATTAATTGGATTTACACTTGCAATTGTTATTAGTGCGTTTGTTGTACAGCCCTATGTAGTAAATGGTAGTTCAATGGAACCTACACTAGAAGGAACAGATCCTACTAATACTGATAAACAAGGTGATCTTGTATTAGTTTACAAGAGTGCGTATGTCATAAGTGATATGCCTGATTATAATGATATTGTAGTTGTAGATAAGCGTATCAATCGAAAACGAACGATCAAGGATTCATTTCTAGAGAGTCCTATTATAAATAAAATTGTAAATGGCACAAACAACCAAGATTTATGGGTGAAAAGAGTGATTGGTAAATCAGGTGATAAGCTTGAGTATATAGATGGAAAAGTGTATCGTAATGGAGAAGAGCTTGATGAAGCTTACATTAAAGAGGACATGGAAATATCATTTACTTCGGTGACTGTCCCAGATGGACATGTATTTGTGATGGGAGATAATCGTAATCGTAGTTTAGATAGTCGAGTAATTGGCCCGGTACCACTTGATAATTTAGTAGGGAAAATATTAGTCCGATTTTATCCTTTAAATAAAGTAAGTCCTATGAATAATTAACATTGAGACTAACCACTTTTTAAAAAAGTGGTTAGTTTGTGTGAATAAACTTATAGTTCAGTTCGTGGTTTTGTAGGATCACATTTAGGTTGCGAAACAACATCTGTTGTTTGTGCTAGCTTTGTTAAGTAGTAGCATTCTTCACGAGCCATGTGATCTGCCATGAGCGGAGTTAAAGTACCAAGCGACTTTTTCGTAAATCCAAGCTCTTCTAATTCCCGTAAAAAGCTTTTGAAGACCTTCATAGTGACTTCGATGTCATTATGAAATCGTTGTAATGCCGGGAATTGAGATATATTTGCTCGAAGATACCCTACTAACTCCACGGCTTTAAGATAGAAGTCCTCCCACTGTTTTGTGTAATCCGCACTTTTTTGTTTCAAATCTTTTTCAACACGGTCAAGACTATCGTTTATTGCTCCAGCATGCCCCGCAGCATCAAGTAACCATAATAGATCGTGATGCAAAGGATGAGCAATAGGGCTTTGTTCCTCTAATAATGAATTTGCTACTCTTAACCATTCATCTAGCTC
Source organism: Bacillus sp. HMF5848 (assembly GCF_003944835.1). Lineage (GTDB taxonomy): Bacteria > Bacillota > Bacilli > Bacillales > HMF5848 > HMF5848. The sequence continues at coordinate 2,433,574 of NZ_RWIV01000001.1, read as the reverse complement.
ATTAACCATATGATTTAGAAAGGAAGGGGGTAAGGAAATAGCAACGTCGTCCACAAGCTGTTTCTCTAAAATAGTAAGCTTGAATGCTCTTAATTGATTAGCCTCATTTATGCCGTTTCTCAATAACGTCTTAAGCTCATCTTGTGCTATAGATTTTCGAGCTGTATCAAACAGTATATCGAACGATTTAATAAAATCCTCGGCTTTCGCAATAAATACTGTTTCTGAAGGAGCTAATGAATCGTAAATAAACCTAGCGTGATCACCTAGCACTTGCATCCAAAACTTCGCTTCGAATAAAGCCTCATCTCGAATTGTTGGATTCATCATATCACCTCATATGATTTCTTCTACAATGTTATGTGAGTGGAGAAGGAATCATGAGGTTTTTATTGATGTTTTTTAAAATGTACAATATTCCAATTGATTTTTAATGCTCTCTAACTTTAAGAGCCATGAGACTTCTAGAAATAATCTTCGTATCTTTTCGAATGATTAGATATAGATTCTGATTTTTGTGAAAAGTCCAATTTCTCATCTTATTTAGAACAAAGAAGAGGGTACCTGTTTAACTCTTGTTTAGAAGGGACGGAGGCATAAAAGTTATGCAAGTATTTATTAGACTAAGCAAGAAATAGATGCTCAAAAATCTAGTTAGTCTTATTTCAATTTCACGTGCATACAATTTGTCGATGATTTTTTTTAAGGGGGAAACCTATGGACAGACAGCTTACGTATGAACAATATGTAAAGGACGTTCAATCGTGGGTTCAACAGGTTGAAAAAGCAGTTACTGAGGATGCTAGAAGTAGTACACTATCCTCAATCATTCAAGAAATATCTACTTTAACGAACAAGTCCGCTACACAAGACACCGTTCGTCAGTTGGATGTGTGTGTTAGACAATTACAGAGTGCCATCGAAAATCGCTCAGATCGTCAGCGTGTTCCAATAGGTCAGCATACTTTGCCGCCTTTACCTTATAATTATAATGCTCTCGAACCGTATATTGATGAAGAAATTATGCGATTGCATCACACAAAGCATCATCAAAGCTATGTCGACGGTCTAAATAAAGCAGAACTGAAAATGCAACAATCTCGTAAAACAGGGGATTATGACTTATTAAAACATTGGGAGAGAGAAGCTGCTTTTCATGGTTCTGGGCACTACTTGCATACTCTTTTTTGGGATGTAATGACGCCTACAGGTGGTGGAATGCCGAAGGGGAAGTTACTCAAACAAATTGACATGGATTTTGGTAGCTTCGATGATTTTAAAGCTCATTTTTCTAAAGCTGCTGAACAGGCTGAAGGTGTAGGTTGGGCCATATTAGTTTGGGCTCCACGGGCACAGCGTCTTGAAATTTTACAAACAGAAAAGCAACAATTATTTACGCAATGGGATACTATTCCGATTCTACCCCTTGATGTCTGGGAACATGCTTATTACTTACAATATAAAACGGATCGCAAGTCTTATGTAAAGAACTGGTGGAATTTGATTAACTGGCCATTTGTTGAAGAACGCTTTGAGGAGGCTTCAAAATTACGTTGGCAGCCATACTAAAAAATAAAACTTGTTCCAGAAGGTACATCTGGAGCAAGTTTTTTTATTGTATTACGCAAACTTAAAAAAGTAGTTTTGGAACTGGCTATAAAAGGGCATAATGACACTTGTCCTGCATAAACTTTTACAAAACACCGAGAGAGGAAGGATACGTAGTGAAGATTCTGAAACAGATGCTGCTAGTCACTTTTGCTTGTTTATTAATACTTACAACATTTCCTCTACATACACAAGCTAGTTACAGTGTTAGCGCAAGAAGTGCTGTCACAATTGATCAAGAAACAGGGAGAATACTTTATGAAAAAGATGCTCATACCCCTAGACGGATTGCGAGTATAACAAAGATTATGACGGCCATTTTAGCGATTGAATCAGGTCAATTAGAAGAAATGGCAATAGCAAGTAGACGAGCAGTGTACACAGAAGGATCATCCATCTACCTTGAACAAGGACAAAAATTGAAGTTAAAGGATCTTGTATACGGTTTAATGCTTCGTTCTGGTAATGATGCAGCTGTTGCTATTGCGGAACATGTCGGTGGGAGCTTAGAAGGCTTTGTGTTTTTAATGAACCAGAAAGCAACTGAGCTTGGTATGGTTAACACTGAATTTGCTAATCCTCATGGGCTTGATGATCATGAAAATCACTATTCAAGTGCGTATGATATGGCCATTTTAACTCGATACGCAATGCAAAATGAAACATATCGAAAAATTGCAGGAACTAAAATATATCGAGCAGAAACGTGGAATTACGCATGGAAAAACAAAAATCGTTTATTAACCGAAAAGTATGAGTATTGTAACGGAGGCAAGACAGGTTATACGAAGCGAGCTGGGCGTACTTTAGTCTCTACAGCTTCAAAAGATGGCCATGATTTAATCGCAGTAACGATCGATGCGCCTGATGATTGGAATGATCACATTCGTATGTATGAAAACAGCTTCCATAATTTTGACCTTGTTCTTATTCAAGAGAAAGGGACGCTAAAAAAGATAGAAAATGATTTTTATAAAGACAAGCTTTTTGTAACAAGAGATTTTATTTATCCTTTAACAGAAGACGAGAAAAGCAAGGTTGAAATATCTATTGAGCTAATGGATCCGGCTACAAAAGGCTGGAAGACGGCAAAAGATGTACCTAGTATTGTTGGGGCATTTAAAATTACATTAGATGAAGAGTCGATTGGAGAATTACCAATATATTTTGATAATGGTGAAGTTGAAAAACCGTCTCAAAGCATTTTTGATTATTTTAAGAATTTGTTTGCGTTAGTGTTAGGTGTATCCTATGGTTAATATTATTTGGGTTGCCCTAACAGTTATCGGCATTTTATTTGCGATGATTAACGGTACAATGAATGATGTTAATGAAGCGATATTCAACGGTGCTAAGGAAGCAGTTACCATTTCAATTGGTCTAATTAGTATTTTAGTGTTTTGGCTTGGTTTGATGAAAATCGCTGAAGCTGCTGGTTTATTAGAGAAACTAGCAGGTCTTTTTAGACCATTTGTTACTTGGTTGTTTCCTGATGTACCAAAGAATAATCCTGCCCAAGGATATATTTTGTCTAATATGATTGCCAACATGTTCGGATTAGGGAATGCAGCTACACCAATGGGGATTAAAGCAATGGAAGAACTAAGGAAATTAAATAACAATAAAAATAACGCAAGTCGCTCGATGATAACATTACTCGCATTAAATACATCAAGCTTAACACTTATTCCAACAACTGTTATTGCGATACGTATGACATATGATTCAGCAGATCCGACAGAGATTGTTGGAACTACATTGCTTGCTACTATATGTTCTACTATAGGTGCTATTTTAATAGATCGCTATTTTTATTATCGACGATTGAAAAAAGGTGAAAAATAAATGGAGATTGTTAGTTTGATATCTATATGGATTATCCCTCTAATGATTAGTTTTATTTTGTTATATGGCACTTATAAAAAAGTTCCTACTTATGAAACATTTGTAGAGGGGGGGAAAGAGGGAATTCAAATTGCCTTTTCCATTATCCCTTATTTGGTTGGGATGTTAGTAGCTATAACAGTATTTCGTGCATCAGGGGCTATGCAATTTTTTATTAACATGCTAAAGCCACTTCTTCAAACCATTGGTGTACCAGCAGAGATTATCCCGCTTGCTCTCATTCGTCCTATTTCAGGTACAGCAGCGTTAGGACTAACATCTGATATTCTAGCAACCTATGGACCAGATTCATTCATTGGTCGATTAGCCTCTACCATGCAGGGTAGTACGGATACAACTTTGTATATTATTACTGTGTACTTCGGTGCAATTGGAATTAAGAAAATGGGAGATTCATTGAAGGTTGGTTTGTTATCTGATGCCGTTGGAGTTATAGCAGCAATAATCATTGTTACATTGATTTTTGGGAGCTAGTAACGAATTCTTCAAAATAGAGTGTGACTTTGAACTCGAAATTTTTTCTTTTGCACGTAAACACAAAAAATCGCCCTTCAAACCTCTGATCTTTACACCCAAGCGCTTATTGTTTTGTTTAGCTGTAATAAGCTGTTTATTTATATAGTTAACTAAAAGGAACAGCCTCTCGTCTCTTGGTGGCTGTTCCTTTATTGAATACTAGTTAAATTGTTGTCTTGTGAGATGTATTATTTACCTAAAATATTTGTTAATACTGGTACGATTTGTTTTTTACGCGAGACAACACCTTTTAGTACAGCTGTGTTGTTATCTAACGTAACATTATAGGCTTTTTCAACAGCTTCCGTTGAATTACCAAGTGTCAAAGCAACGGAATCATTTGTTAAGATATTTGTAACTACAAATACAAATAAATCTAGATTCTTTGTCGCGATGATTGCTTCTACTGCTGTTTCCAAGTCTGCTTGTCGTCCTAAGACATCATTTTCATCTACTACATTGACTTGAGCAATTTCAACCTTTTTACTACCCATTTGAAATTCTTTTGCATCTAAACTTAATAGCTCCGCAACTGATTTACTACTCATATCAGCTCCTGCTTTTAGCATGTCTAATCCGTATGACTCCAGCTCTACTTTAGCTAAACTAGCTAGTTCCTTAGCAGCAGCAACATCTTCATCAGTGCAAGTAGGTGATTTTAAAAGTAACGTATCAGAAATAATAGCAGAAAGCATAAGCCCCGCCATTTCTTTTTTTACAGCCACACCTTTTTCTTTATAAAGCTTTAACAAAATAGTAGCAGTACAACCAACTGGTTCAGCTCGATAATATAAAGGATCGCTAGTCTCAAAATTTGCTATGCGGTGGTGATCAATTACTTCAAGGACGCGAACACTGTCAATGTCGTTGGCACTTTGTTGACGCTCATTATGGTCCACTAGTATAACGTTTTGAACTTCGCTCGAAACATTCTCAACAAAACGAGGAACATCTACCTTAAAATAGTTTAAAACATGTTGTGTTTCTCCATTAAGTTCGCCAAGACGAATTGGCTCTGCATCCACTCCAAGCTCACGTTTTAAATCAGCATACACAATTGCTGATGTAATACTATCAGTATCAGGATTTTTATGTCCGAATATAAGTACCTTTTCCATTTACATTCTCCTTTAAATATAATATGTAAGTTTTCGTTGTTATCATAACATATTTTAGGTTAAAATTTTACACATGAAAAGCATTGATTGTAAATACTAAAGTTAATAGTTATGAAGCAAACATGTTAATGTGTTCAACTTGCTAATCATACAAGAAAAGCGTAAGATTGTGTACGAGGTGACGACAATATGGAAAGACTACAAAAGGTCATTGCACACGCAGGCATAGCCTCGCGTCGTAAAGCAGAAGAAATGATTATAGAAGGCAGAGTAAAAGTAAATGGTAAGGTTGTAAATGAACTAGGTGTGAAGGTAGGAGCAAACGATAAAGTAGAGATAGATGGAGTGCCATTATCAAAGGAAGAACCGGTATATTACATGCTGTATAAACCACGTGGTGTTATTTCAGCAGTTACTGACGATAAGAATCGTAAAGTTGTGACAGACTTCTTTCCTCATGTAAAGGAACGTATATATCCAATTGGTCGTTTAGATTACGATACATCAGGCTTATTACTGTTAACAAATGATGGTGAATTTGCCAATCTCCTTATGCATCCTAAATTTGAAATTGACAAAGTGTACGTAGCAAAAGTAAAAGGGATAGTAAATCGGTACAAATTAAAAGAACTTGAAAAAGGTGTCGTATTATCTGATGGAAAAACCGCTCCAGCAAAAGCAAAAATTATTTCAACAGATAACCGTAAAGACACAACTATTGTTGAACTAACAATTCATGAGGGACGTAATCGCCAAGTTAGAAGAATGTTTGAAGCAATTGGGCATGAGGTAGTTAAGCTTAAACGTGAACGATATGGCTTTCTTCATCTTGGTAACTTAAGACCTGGTGATGCGCGAGAAATAGGCCCACATGAGGTAAAACGATTACGTGCATTGGCTACAAGTAAAGATTCACGAATTATTTTTTAATAACAGAAAAATGACACAAATTTGTCACATATTGAGCGTGGGAATAACACTACGATTATGATGTAAAAATGGTATACTCATATAAGATATCTCAGGGAGAGTGAGAATATTGAAGCAAAAGAGACTAATTATGCGTTCCGCTATTCTCCTAGTGTTACTAGCAGCCATTGTCTATACTTTATACACTAATTTTTTCGTATCAAAAGAGACAGCTGTTCTTGGAAATACTGCCCCTAACTTTGTGTTAGAGGATTTGCAGGGAGTTAAGCACACACTTTCTGATTATAAGGGTCAAGGTGTTTTCCTGAATTTCTGGGGAACTTGGTGTGAACCTTGCAAACGTGAAATGCCTGCGATGAACAGACTTTATGAAGAATTAAAAGATAAGGGTATCGTTGTTATAGCGGTAAACTTAGGAGAATCTTCCTTGGCTGTACAGAAATTTGTCGATGAAATGGGATTAACTTTTCCTGTACTTCTTGATAAAGATGGTGAAGTTTTGGAAGCATACAACATAAATCCTATTCCGACAAGCGTATTGATAGATAAATCTGGTACTGTTATCCAAGTCGTGACGGGAGAACAGACAGAAGAGCAGTTAAGAAGCCATTTTGGAACATTACTGCAATAGGGGACATGATAATGAATCAAGTGAAATGTGAATGTGGACATATTAATCCAATTGGTACAGTTATTTGTGAAGCATGTGGGCGCACATTTGAAGATGATGCCACCAAAGTGGTACTTGATATGCGGTATGATGGTAGTGCCAGAAGATCACAAACATACAACAGAACTATTATTGATAGAATATGGAATTTCTTCTCGTCAGTAAAGGTAGGGGTTTGGTTAATTGTCATAACGCTAATTGCTTCTTCGTTTGGTACCATTTTCCCTCAAAAAATGTACATACCCCCTAACGTTGATCCAGCTATTTTTTATGAAGCTGAATATGGATCATTTGGTAGATTGTATTATGAGCTTGGTTTTCACCATTTGTATGGCTCATGGTGGTATATGCTCCTAATAGCATCTATTGGAGTGTCCCTTGTTATTTGTAGCTTAGACCGTGTTATACCATTATATAAAGCTCTTAAACGACAAGGGATATCACGGCACGAGAGCTTCCTAAAACGTCAACGTCTATATGGATCTTCAATTGTAAAAAATCCAGAAGATTCGATACATGCAATTAAAGCTGCACTAATAAAAAAGAAATATAGAATTCGTGAAGAAAATGGTAATTTACTAGCTGAAAAAGGTAGATTCTCCCGATGGGGCCCGTATGTGAATCATGTAGGGTTAATTATCTTTTTAATTGGGAGTATGCTTCGATTTGTTCCTGGTATGTATATAGATGATGAGTTGTGGATTCGTGAAGGTGAAACGAAGATGATTCCTGGCACAGGAGGTAAGTACTACCTGGAAAATGAGCAGTTTATTTTTGAAACTTATTCGAAAGAGAATGAAAGTGAAGTATTTTCTGAAGCGATTGATCGTGTGGGTAATGGGATGGCCCCTAAAAACTACCAATCAAATGTTGTATTATATGAAAGGCTAGATGAAGCTATCCCTGGAAGTGAACCTGAGCTAAAGAGAGTAAAAGATTTTGAGATAAGAGTGAATCAACCACTAAAATTTGAAGATTATGCACTGTATCAAGTTAGTTATAAACTCGGAGAAATGTACGCTATGACCTTTAATTTAACTGATAAAGCAAGCGGAGAAAGCTTCGGATCGATGACGATTGACTTGTTTGATCCTGAAAGTGTTTACGACCTCGGCAATGGTTACACTGTAGAAATAGTAAGTTACTTTCCTGACTTTTATTTTAATGACTTGAATGAACCTGCAACAAAATCAAAACTACCAAATAACCCTGCCTTCGTATTTAAAATGATAACGCCGGATAAACCTGATGGCGAAGTTAGCTTTACCGCTATCCAGCAAACGTTAGAACCATTAGGAGAAAACCAATATAAGATGAAGTTTACTAACATTAATCAACGGGATATTACAGCGTTAACAGTTCGGCTTGACAGAACGTTATGGATATTAGCTATTGGTGGTATTATCTTTATGATTGGTGTTATTCAAGGAATGTACTGGAACCATCGTCGAATTTGGGTGAAGGTTACGGACAATAACGAAGTATTGGTTGCAGCACATACAAATAAAAACTGGTTTACATTAAAAAAAGAAATAGAATTGGCTGTAGTGGATACTGGAATAGCTGTACCAGTGGACCAATTGAATCAAGACAAAAAAAGTACAAGTTCATAAAAAAGAGGGGGAATAATCGGAATGGATAATTTAGTGTCTGTCAGCAGTGCTCTATTATATATTGCATTCGTATTATATTTGCTGGCAACTCTTCTATTTGGAGGGGCAATTCGGGATAAGCGACATGCTGACGAAAAAGTCAGTCGTTTTGCTACGTGGGGCCTGATAGTTGCTGCCGTGGGATTTTTTAGTCAGTTAGGCTATTTTATTTTGCGGTGGATAGCTGCAGGTCATGCACCAGTAAGTAATCTCTTTGAATTTACAACCTTCTTTGGCATGATGCTTGTAGGTGCATTTATTGTTATTTACTATATTTATAAAGTACCAGCATTAGGAGTATTTACTTTACCAATTGCGATATTATTAATTGCGTATGCAAGTATGTTTCCTACTGAAATCTCACCACTTATTCCAGCTCTACAAAGTGATTGGTTAAAGATTCATGTAACAACAGCGGCAGCTGGTCAAGCTATTTTAGCTGTAAGTTTTGGAGCGGGTGTATTATACCTTGTTAAAGTAGTTGATCAATCTCGTTCGTCTAAGCGTACGTTCTGGCTAGAAGCTATTATGGTTATTTTATTTATCACGGTCGGTTATATTGCTGTTACAATTGGCTTTAGAGCTGTCGGTTATGAATCAGTTTTTTCTTGGGTTGATAAAACAGGTGAGCAAGCTCCACTAGATATGGTTTATCATTTACCAGCTCTTGTAGGACCAAATGAGGGAGAGTTACTTACTCCAAATAAATTCGAACCTTTTGTAGAATTGCCTGCTATATTAAGTGCAAGAAAAGTTAATACTGTATTGTGGGCAACTATTGCGGGATCTTTGCTATATCTTTTAACTCGATTAATTGTTCGTCGACGAATTGCAGCGTTATTACAGCCTCTTACGAAAAATATTAATTTAGATGTTGTAGACGAAATAAGCTATCGTTCGGTAACAATAGGTTTTCCTGTTTTTACGTTAGGTGCCTTAATATTTGCAATGATTTGGGCCCAGATTGCATGGACTCGTTTCTGGGGATGGGACCCTAAAGAAGTATGGGCACTTATTACTTGGTTATTTTACGCAGCATTTTTACATTTACGATTATCTAAGGGCTGGCATGGAGAAAAGTCAGCGTGGCTTGCTGTTATTGGTTTTGCCATTATTATTTTCAACATGATATTTGTAAACCTTGTAATTGCCGGGTTACACTCATACGCATAAAGAGGTTGTCCCAGTGAAGCACTAAGCAAGTTGATATTACTTAGTGCTTTGGGATAACCTTTTGCTTTTTTACGGTGTTTTATTTTAAAAAACTTATTTCAGAAGTACTAATCAATTAGAAGGTGCGAGGAAAACTGAGCAGGCTCGCTAGTTGGCAGACTAAGAAAATTAAGAATTAATATCAATACAAACATTTAAGGAAGCAATAATAAGGAAGCGCTAGTTTTATCAATTCTAAATAAGGTATTATATATTTATCTTAACTTCTTGTGTTATTGAATACTCTATTTTAAGATAGTTTACCTTTACGTTAGAATAGGTTTTAGTGTTTTTACGTAAAAAACTAATTACGAAGCGTTAATAAAAGAGTGTGTTTGTTTGTAAAATTAAAATATCTCTTTTCTTAACTAAGTCAATTTGATAAATTAATAATAATAGATATATAAATAACACAAAGTCTTAATTTAGGACTACTTCAATAAAAGTAACTTATAGCTGGACTTAGGACTTTAACAAATAAACTGAGATTAACCCGAAGGAGGGAACTGCTATGCAAACTGATCAAAAAATCTTAGTAGTAGACGATGAAGAACGAATTCGCCGATTATTGAAAATGTATTTAGAAAGAGAAGATTATGTTATTGATGAAGCTGATAATGGTATTACAGCGCTTGATATGGCACTTCAAAATGAATATGATTTAATTGTTCTTGACCTTATGATGCCTGGTAAGGATGGCATTGAGGTATGTAAAGAAATTCGTGAAAAGAAAGCTACGCCGATTATTATGCTTACTGCGAAAGGTGAAGAAGTAAACCGTGTTCAAGGATTCGAAGTAGGTACAGATGATTACATCGTAAAGCCGTTTAGCCCAAGAGAGGTTGTTTTACGAGTGAAAGCGCTATTAAGACGCTCATCACCCACTTCATATTTACAAACAGAACCAACTACAAAAGATTTAATTGTCTTTCCGCATTTAACAATAGATAATGATGCACATCGTGTATCAGCTGATGGTAAGGAAGTAAGCTTGACACCTAAGGAATATGAGCTACTGTACTTTTTAGCGAAAGCACCAGACAAAGTGTTTGATCGTGAACAGTTATTAAAAGAAGTGTGGCATTATGAGTTCTTTGGGGATTTAAGAACGGTTGATACACATGTAAAGAGATTACGTGAAAAATTAAATAGAGTGTCTGAAGAAGCTGCTAAAATGATTGTAACAGTTTGGGGAGTGGGGTATAAGTTCGAGGTAGTCAATGAATGATGTTTTGGAGAAGTGTTGTTGGTAAACTGTGGTTTACCATTTTATTATTAGTTTCATTCGTATTGTTTATTTTAACAATATTATTGTTAGAGTTTTTTGAAAATTATCATGTTAATGAAGCAGAGGGACACTTAACAGATGTAGCAGCAAATATTTCAGTAGTTATGCAGGAATACAAAGATATCGGATTAGCTCGTGATATATCTTGGGAACTTATAGATGATGTAACAAAAGCAATCATCATTTTAGACAATGAGCATTGGTACTCTCCCTACATTGAGAGTTTAAGTGACATTCCTATGTCATTTATTAATGAGGATGTTGATTTATCACGAGTTCTTGATGACCACACGCAAGTAATAAAACGAAGTTATTTGCCCGATTCATTACAAGCCGATAGCTTATATAATGAAATTATTATTGTAGGAGTACCAATTGAGTTGCCTAATTATGGCAAGGGTGCTGTATTCGTGTATCAGCCTTTAAATGTAGTTGAGCGTACTACGAAGCAAACAACCAAATTTATCTTACTGGCAGCAGGGATTGCTATTGTGTTGACGACAATTTTTGCCTTTTTCTTGTCAACGCGAATTACAGCCCCACTTAGGAAAATGCGTGAGGCGGCCTTTGAAGTTGCTAGAGGTAAATTTGATACGAAGGTTCCGATATTAACACATGACGAAATCGGTGAACTTGCGGTGGCTTTTAATCAGATGGGCCGTCAGCTAAAGTTTCATATTAACGCATTGAACCAAGAGAAAGAGCAGCTCTCAAGTATTTTAAGTAGTATGGCCGATGGTGTTATTACTTTTAGTCGCGATGGCACTATTTTAGTTACAAACCCACCTGCCGAAAGTTTTTTACAAGCTTGGAGTTATCAAAATGAACAAGGATCTGAGCAATTACCGCCTTCATTAAATGAGTTGTTTTTTAAGGCTGTCTCTTTAGAGTCTGAACAAATTACAGAGATAACTATTCAAAATAATAGCTGGGTAATTCTCATGAGCCCTCTTTATAATAAAACATACATACGCGGTGCTGTTGCTGTATTACGTGATATGACTGAAGAGAGAAAGCTTGATAAATTACGTAAAGACTTTATCGCTAACGTGTCACATGAGTTACGTACACCGATATCTATGCTACAAGGCTATTCTGAAGCGATTGTTGATGATATCGCAAGTACAGATGAAGAAAAGAAGGAGATTGCTAAAGTAATTTACGATGAAGCACTTCGAATGGGTAGACTTGTAAATGATCTCCTTGATTTAGCTCGGATGGAAGCGGGACATATTGAGTTAATCTATGATGATGTTGATATAGAGTCCTTTGTTAACCGAGTAATTCGAAAATTCCAGGGGCTTGCAAAAGAAAAAGACATACAATTGTCTGCTAACCTTCAATCATCATCTCGTAGCTGGAACTTTGACCCTGATCGAATTGAGCAGGTGTTAACTAATCTGATTGACAATGCCATTAGACACACTTTTGATGGTGGGGAAGTTGTTATTACGGTAGATGACAAAAATGATAATTTGACTATAAAAATTGAGGATTCTGGCTCGGGAATTCCAGCTGAAGACCTTCCTTTCGTATTTGAGCGTTTTTATAAAGCAGATAAAGCAAGGACCCGTCAAGGAAAAGGTGGGACAGGTCTTGGACTAGCAATTGCAAGAAATATAGTTGAAACGCATGAAGGACGTATAACTGTTACTAGTAAGGTGGGAAAAGGTACAACTTTTTCTTTCTCGCTACCTCGAAAAATGATGTATCCTGAAGTGTATTGACGAAAATTATTGTTCCATGCGAAACAAAATCGAAGCTGACAGATTTATGTTACTTTCATTACTAAAACAATCGTACAATGATAATGACAAAATCATATGCTAATATGTACGGACTAAAAAAATGATAACTCAATACTGATTTGGTTATTGTTCGCATGTTATTGAGTCCAAGTCATTTTTTCAGGGGGGAATTTTGTTGAAGCTATACACAAAAACAGGTGATAAAGGTAAAACAAGTATTGTTGGTGGTCGTGTAGATAAAGACCACCTTCGAGTTAATGCTTACGGAACAATAGATGAAGTGAATTCTTATATCGGCTTAGCTATGGCATATGTTGAGGAAGAAGACTTGAAGGATGTTTATCAAGAGTTGCAAAAAATTCAACATGAGTTATTCGACTGTGGTGGAGATTTAGCTTTTGTTGGAGATAAATATCCGTATAAAGTTAACGCACAGATGGTTCAATTTTTAGAAGAGCGTATTGATGCTTATATATCGGAAGCTCCTCCACTTGAAAAATTTATTTTACCAGGGGGATCTAAAGCGTCAAGCACTATTCATGTCGCTCGTACAATTGCGAGGCGTGCCGAAAGACAAATAGTTACGCTTAATAGAGAGCAAGCAATAAATGAGCACGTATTAGTTTATATGAATCGGTTATCGGATTATTTATTCGCTGTTGCTCGCATCATAAATGCAAGGCTGCAAGTAAAAGATGTTGAATATGAACGCAGTGCTATTGTATTTCGTACAAAAGATAAATAGATATGGAGTGAAATGGGAGAAAAGGAAAAACATTCTTCCATTTTTTTTCGTTTCATACTATAGTTAATATGTAACTTTTCTCGACAACAGTCCGACTATATTAATGAAACGGGGGAGAAGTAGTGGACTCCGTCTTTGAAGAACTATACGAGAAATATCATCAAGATGTTTTTCAGTTTTTATTTTATATGGTAAAGAATAAAGAACAGGCAGAAGATCTTGTTCAAGAAGTGTATATAAAAGTGTTGCGTGCTTATGACAGTTTTGAAGGAAAAAGTAGTGAAAAAACGTGGCTTTTTTCTATTGCTCGTCACGTAGCTATAGATTCTTTTCGTAAACATAAAAATTGGAAGCAACGAATTATTGAGTCATTCGATTGGTCGAAGCAACAAGTAGCCGATGCTGCTCCTCTTCCGGAAGAAATTGCTGTGCAACATGAAGAAATACAACAATTGTACCAATGTCTTGATTTATGTACAGTTGATCAGCGAATGGTGATTATCCTTCGCTATATTCAATCGTTATCAATTGCTGAAACAGCGGAGACACTCGGCTGGACAGAAAGTAAAGTAAAAACAACACAACACCGTGCGCTAAAAGTGTTAAAAAAGCACATGGAAGATATTGCAGAGAAGGAGGGTGTGACGAGTGAAAAAAGCAGGTTGGGATGACGATAGAATTGAGAGTCTGTTGCGTTCAATGCCCTCCATTCAAGAAACACGTTCTAAAGAGGCTGTGTACGCCAGCATTCAAGAGAAAATAAAACAAGAACAAAAACAGCAAAAGCAACCTCAAAAGAAAGCACCTACTTGGTTAGTTCCAGGATTTGCGACACTCGCGGCCGCTTTTCTGTTAATAATATTACTTCCGGTGTTATTTCAAAATCAGCCATTCGACAATCTTTCTCTTATGCAGGCTGATTCAAGTAAAGAAGAAAGTACAGCGATGGATGAGGGGACTATGGAAGAAAAAATTGCTATTCAAGAGATTGCACCTAGCGAAAATGCTCTTCAAAATCCCGAAGCAAGTGACCGTGCTCTAACCTTCATGGCACCTGAACCGTCCTCACATCTTGTGACTGCAGAGCAATATGCTAATAGCACTCTGTTAACATTTGGTGTTGCTGATGATATGGGTCAAAATATTGTTCCTATTAGTGTTCTCGTACCACAGGATGGTAGAAATGAAATAGAGTTATTATCTGAAATAAAGGACACTTTACCCATTGAACGCTTAGGGTTAGGAGTATATCCTTTACAGCCTTATATTATAGCTGAAAAAGATGACACCACTGTTCAGGTTGATGTACAACCTGGTGAGATTATCGGCACATCAACGCCTGAATTAATTTTTATGAAATCACTAGAGGAAACGTTCCGATGGTTAGATTATACGAAAGTTGAATTTACTACGGATGGTCAGCCAGGTATTGAATTTGCACAATTTGGACCCATGTTGGAAAAAAGCATAGAATTGACAATGGACCAAGCATATTTTCTGTATAAGAAGGGTGAAGAATACCCTACATTTTTAGTGCCGTATGCAGACGTCCCATTTGTAAATATTGAAGAAGCTATTACAAGAATGAATGATCCTGTAGATACTCATATGTTATTGTCTGCTATTCCTGACGGAGTAACTATTACATCTGTAGTTTCTCAAGACCAGGAAGTTGTCATTGAATTTAGTAAAGATAGTACACTTGTGAATAATGATGAATATGTTTATTTTATCGAAGCTGTGTTACTAACTGCAAAGGATTTTGGATATACCAATGTAAGTTTTAACGGTATAGACAATTTCCAAATAGGACCATATGACTTAACAAAACCAATACCTGTGCCTATTGCACCGAATCTTGTGAATCTTGATTAACTTTATTTTAGCTGTCTGTGTTATTAAACACAGGCAGTTTTTTTAGTCTAAAACATAATAATCAGCAATATATAAAATTTAAATAAGTTGACTGTTAAATCGAGCGAATCACAATATATTTCTAGTTTTTTAGTCGATATAGGGTTACTGAAAATCAAAGTCAGTATATACCTTATATTTAAATTCATACTTTGTAATTAAAATGTAATAAAATGGTAAAATAATTATAGTAAATAATTACAATACCGTATTTTTCAGAGTTCGCATAGGCTGTTTCTTGTAATAATTTTAATAATTCCTCGCATACTAATTTTTGTGTTTGTTTCCAACCTATCTACTTCTGTTCTAAACTTGTCTACAAATTCATAAATAAAAAGTGAAACATATTAAGGAGGAATTATAATGCTATATACATATATAAGGAATATAAGTTGCATCCTCATCTTAGGGTTCGTAATTTTTCACAGTCACGTATTTATAAATAAAGTAGAGGCGGCTTCAAATGAGGAAGTAGAAGTAGAGGTGAATTGGCTTTGGCCTGTCTATGGTAAGATAACAGATTCCTTTGGAACAAGAGGCGGAAATCATAAAGGAATTGATATTGCAGCTCCAATGGGTACACCTATAAGAGCAGTTGCAGCTGGGACAGTCTTCAAATCTTATTATTCGGGAACTTATGGACATGTTGTATTCGTGCGTCATGAAAATGGGATGGAATCAGTTTATGCACATCTTAAAAAGCGTTATGTTTCGCGAAATGATAAAGTTGAGCAAGGTCAAGTGGTAGGAACGTTAGGTAATTCAGGACGTTCGTCTGGACCACATCTTCATTTTGAATTACATAAAGGTGAATGGAACTACGCAAAAGAGCACGCTATCGATCCTGTAGTATTGTTACGTTTAGATAGATTAGAAGCCATGTCAAAAGAATGGCAACCGGCTACTTATTCGGCAGGTGTAGTAGCAGGAAATTCGGAAGTAATTAGCGTAGGAAATCAAAAGCCGACAAAGATTATTGTTCAGAAACACGATACTTTATCAGAGCTTGCAGTTAAATATGACGTATCTATTCAAGAAATTATGGAGTGGAATTCGTTACAATCTGCTCATTTAATTCGTGCTGGCCAAATTTTATATTTTTACCCAAGTGAACAGACAACGACTGTCAGTAAGGTTATTAAAAACACGTATTAAAAATATGAATATTCAGCAAATATCCCTCTCATTATTTAAAGAAAAGTGTATAATGAAAATAAGAAGAAAAAATTTTATAGTAAAGGGGAGATGTTATGAAGAAAGGCCAAGGTAAAAAAGAGTCAAGGTTGGAACGGGCGGTGAAAAACATGTTTCAGGCCAATTCATATTCATCTTCTAGTAATGGCTATTCCCATTCTGTACAGCACTTGCCTGAGAATATATTAATTGAGATGAAATTGCCTGGTATTAAAAAGGAACACTTAAGTTACGAATATGTTAACGGTAATTTGCGTATACAGATTGACCAGCGGGATGGCCCATTAGTCACAGAGACAATATTTGTCGGAGACAATATTGATGAGAGCAATATACAAGCTACTTTTCTAGAAGGTGTTCTATCTTTAACGTTGAAAAAACTTGATGGCCAATAGTGGCTATTTTTTTTACCGATTTCCGAACGAAAAATCCCATTTAAGGTTGGGATAATGTGTGGTATACCAATATGCGTTAAAGATTGCATTGTCTTTGTGTAATTGTTCTTATAAGGCTAGCAAACGATTTTTTATTTAAACGAAGTGACAAGATGTTGTCTTATTATAACTGATAACATAATGTTTGTGTTGGTAAATAGAAAAGGGGATGGATCAATGTTAACTGATTATCATAACCATTTAGAAAATGGCACTTTAACCTTACCGTGGTTAAAGGAATTTACGAATGCCGCCGAGCAGAAAGGTATTCAAGAATTTGGCATTTCAGAGCATGCTTATCATTTCTATCAAACGAGTGATATTTTGCAAAATGGATGGGTTAATAAAAGACGGTATTACGACATGAAGGATTATGTTCAACTGTTCCGTGAGGCATGGAATGCAAATATACCTATAAAAATGTCTATAGAGATGGATTATACACCAGGTAAGCATAAAGAGATGGAGTCGTTTATTAAATCGTATGATTTCGATTATGTAATAGGTTCTATACATTGGGTTGATGATTTTGGAATCGACTTGATGGAGTATAAAGGCGAATGGGACAAGCGAGACATTTATGATACATACACTAAATATTATGACCAAGTGATTACGTTAGCTGAGTCTGACTTGTTTGATATTATCGGTCATATAGATTTAGTTAAAATATTTAAATATATACCCGAAAATGAGGATTTTTTATTGTCACAGTATGATCGGGCTACAACTGCTTTAGCTAACTCAAAAACATGTGTAGAAATAAGCACTGCTGGGATAAGAAAACCAATAGGTAGAATTTATCCAGATGAGAGATTACTAGAGATGTGCTTTAAAAAAGGTATTCCCATCGTGTTAAGCTCTGATGCCCATTTCCCTCGTGACGTTGGTGCGAACTTTGATGAAGCAGTGGCACTAGCTAAGAAGGTTGGTTACAAAACTGTCATGACTTTTAAAAAAGGAGAACGTAAGGAAGTGGAATTAGGATAGTGATGTAACTATTATTCAGCTTAAACACCAATTAATGGCAAACCAGGATACTTTGTGGTTTGTCATTTTTTAGCGTTGAAGTATTAGTTTTTTAACCTACATTAGTGTCTAGCTCCAGCGCCTAGCCCCTCGAGGACTTAAGCCGTCCCTCTTTCGGTTGAAAATTCTTCCTACGGGTGGCATTTTAAGCTGGTCAGGGCTGAGCAAGGCGCTCTTGTGCTTTACTAATAACAATAACAAGTGTTGGAACAATGACTTCTCATTATTCTAATATTATAATATCTGTAGGAAATTGCTAAATGGGGTCATAATTATTAGTAATCTTCAAGATACAATATTTTTTGTGTTTGTTATTCTTATGGCTATTATTACTTTTTATGAAGGTTTTAGAATTCAACTTTATAAGGGTGTTGTTGAGGATTCAAAGCTTGTCTATATAATAGGCCTGTTTATATCATTATTACAGCCACTTAGTGGATATAACAGTATGGAAGAACTGGTTTGGATGTATAGTATTTTTCTAATACTCTTTTGCATTGCATTAATATTGAATCGATATATTGGTGGTGTGAGAATTACAATTTATGATGCTACAAAAAAATCCCTCTTCTCATTAATAAGGTCAGAGTTAGCTACCTTGTCAATTCAATATGAAGAGAAGAATGGCGTAGATTCGGAAGAGCGGGTTTACCTTTTAAAGGATGTTCACGCTAAAGCAGTAGTTCGTTGGACTAAGGAAGGTGAAGGGTCTGATAAACTAACATTGATTCTGAAGCGTTGGTGGAAATTATATGAAGGTGATGAGTTTAAGCTAAGAGTCATAGACCATTACCGAATAGAAAGAAGTAAGAATAATCAAGTTTTTTGGCGTCCAATTATTCTTCATTTTCTCTTTGGTTTAGGAATACTTATTTTCTTTATAAGTATTTACCTGCGAGGTTATTAGTTATAAATAGGAGAGTGATAGTGATAACAGGAAGATTTTTTGGGGGCTTTAATTCCAAGGGGACAATGATCTAAATCAACTATCATCCGTATTAATTGTGCAATGGCTGTTTATTTTGGTACAAGTATTGAGAATATAGATATGAAAACCGACATATCAAACGCGGTTAGAAGACGGTGACATGTCGGTTTCTTTTATATTTCGATTTTGCTCATGGATACTATATCATCAATGGTGGACAACTTATGCATCATATCGTCTGATAATGGTTTATCAAACGAAAGCATCATAATCGCTTCACCGCCAGCAGCTTTACGGCCAACTTGCATAGTAGCAATGTTTACATTATGTTCTCCGAGAATGTTACCAACTTTTCCAATTACACCTGGTTTGTCAGTATGTTGGATATACAGTAAGTTTCCTTCTGGCAAGAAATCAATATCAAACCCGTTAAGCTCCACTACACGAGGACCAAAATGTGGTATATGAGTTGCGTTAATAGTGAATGAAAGGTTTTCTCCTAAGGCAGTAACGGATAATAAGTTTGCATAACCTTGTGTGTCTGTTGTTACTCTTTCACCATATGATATTCCTCGATCTTTGGCAATCACAGCTGCATTAACGTCATTGACCCCAACATCAACTCTTTGTGCTAAAAATCCAGCTAACAAACTACGAGATATATATGTTGTATCTAAGTCTGATACTTGACCGGCATATGTCATACTGATTTCAGTTACAGGAACCTTCATACATTGCGATAAAATTGTTCCCATTTTTCTAGCGAGCTCGTAATAAGGTCTTATTTGATCAAATACATCTTTTGAAAGAGATGGTAGGTTTATAGATGATGAAACAAGTTGACCATTAACAAATTTTTTAACTTCTTCTGCTACTTGAGCTGCAACATTTAACTGTGCCTCTTTCGTTGATGCACCTAAGTGTGGTGTAGTAATCACTTGATCAAATTGCAGTAATCGCTCATTAGTTGGTGGTTCTGATTCGAATACATCGAGTGCAGCACCCGCAATATGTCCGTTTTCTAAATAGGTTATGAGAGCCTGTTCATCAACAATGCCTCCACGTGCGCAGTTAATAATATATACTCCTTTTTTAGTTTTGGGGAGAGTATCGTATCCTAATATGCCTTGAGTATCTTTCGTAAGAGGTGTATGTACAGTGATGATGTCAGAGTTGCCTAACAATTCCTCTAGTGAGCAAGAAAGCACACCAAGCTTCTCAGCTCTTGCTTTTGTTAAAAATGGATCAAAAACATAGAGTTTCATACCAAAAGCACGGGCCCGTTTTGATAGTTCAGATCCTATACGACCAAAACCAATAATTCCTAGAGTCTTACGGTATAACTCAGTACCTACAAACAAATTTCGTTGCCACTCTTTTGACTTTACAGACACATTTGCTTGCGGAATGTGTCGCATTAGCGCTGCCATCATAGCAAATGTGTGTTCAGTAGTGGAAATTGTATTACCATCAGGAGCATTTATAACAATAATTCCGTTTTTGGTCGCAGTGTCTACATCGATATTGTCAACTCCAACGCCTGCTCTTGCGATAATTTTTAAATTTGTCATTTGTTTCATTAGTTCTGCGGTCACAGTCGTTGCACTTCTTACAAGAATCCCATCAAAGCTAGCAAGTTCAGATGCAACATCGTTAACCTTGGCTTGCACAACCTCAATAGCGTCATCTTCTAGTAAAGGCCTTAATCCGTCGTTACTAATTGAATCGGCAACCAAAACTTTAAACATACATGCCCTCCTCGTAATACGTAAAATTTTCCTAAATTTCTGATAAATTAACACGTTACAAAACATATGTCAATAGATTTACTAATTATTTCACAATTGTAAACGCTTTATCTATTATAAGGATCTCTTTACTTTCCAAACCATTGATTTTTATTTATAATAATTGTGATGAAATGAATATGATCTATCTTCGGGCAGGGTGAAATTCCCGACCGGCGGTGACAAAGCAATTGAACTTTGTAAGCCCGCGAGCCGCAAGGCAGGATCTGGTGAGATTCCAGAGCCGACAGTAAAGTCTGGATGGGAGAAGATGAAGGTAAAACGTTATTTTCGTAAAATTTTCGAGAAGAGACGTTTATTTGTCTATGTTCGTAAAAAACAGCCCTCGTTTTTAAAGGCTGTTTTATTTGTGTTTTATAGGACATTTACCTTTCCTCTAATTCTAAGATGGGTCAAAAAAATATGAGGAGGTCATTTCATGCAAACAAAAAAACTTGTTCTAATCGCAGTATTATCAAGTGTGGCATTTTTATTAATGATGATAAACATGCCATTACCATTTTTGCCAGCATTTTTAAAGATTGATGGAAGTGAGTTACCAGCATTAATTGCTGCTATCATGCTTGGACCTGTTGCAGGAGTAAGTGTAGAAGCATTGAAAAACCTGTTGCATTTTATTATGTTTGGTAGCCCAACTGGAATTCCGATTGACCAAGTGGCAAATTTCTTAGCAGGTACATTTTTTATCGTTCCGACTTATTTTGTTTTTAAGAAGATAAATTCTGTAAAAGGGTTAATACTTGGTTTAGCTGTTGGGTCGGTAAGTATGGCTATCGTTATGAGTATTCTAAATTATTATGCCATTTTACCGTTGTATACGGCTTTATTAAACATGCCGACGATGTCTGGTGAAGAAATAAGAGCTTTAATTGTTGCTGGAATAATACCATTCAACCTAATAAAAGGCTTGGCAGTGAGTGTTTTATTTGTATTAATTTACCCTAAATTATCATCTGTCATGAGAAAAAGTAGTTATGTTGATGAAGCCGCATAATAAAAAATAAAAAAAGAACACATTATGTGTTCTTTTTTTATATGTACACTTCAGCATCACCCTAAATCTGCTGAAGTTGGATAAACTTCTATTCGAATTTTAATGCGTCACCGTCAAATGATTCATCAGCCACTTTAATTGAATCAGTTGGACAGCCTTCAAATGCGTCCATCATGTCATCTATTAGAACATCTGGAATTTCAACAATTCCTTGGTTGTCGTCCAATGTTACGAATGCAATGCCATCATCATCATAATCGTAAATGTCTGGAGCAGCAGCACCACAAGCACCACATGCAATGCACGTTTCTTTGTCAACAATTGTATATTTTGCCATGAAGAATACCTCCCAAAAGTATAATATTATTTGAATGCTTCTCATTCTACTTATTTCTTTGAATGGAAACGTTCTCCTCATGCCTATTGTAAAACTGTTTCGCAAACATTTCAATAAAAAAGTATCTTGAGAATTGTTATCACAATAAGATAGAGTTCTTTCAAAGGAATAGTATATGAGATGAAGAAGTTTTGATACAATAAAGAAGTAGTAAATTAAAATTAGAGGAAAATCCCAGCTTCAGGCGCTAGGCAAGCTACAAGCTCACGTGAATCGTACACTGTCAACTTGGACGACTCAGTGGCGGCAAGTGTCGTGCTTTTTATTTGCCTTAGCCCATAAGCCTTTACATGGATTAGAAGGTCTGAGGTGCATTGCACTTTTCTTAAAAAGGTGATGAAACATGAGAAATGAATTGCTACGTTTAATTTTATTACAATGCTTCTCAGCATTTCGTGGTGAAAGAAGTACTGCGGCGACTTATCATTTATTAACAGGGAAAAAATCGAGTCAAACAATACAAGACGCTTCTTTATATAAAATATCAAAGTATTTTGGCGTGTTTCCATCTTTATCAAGACCTATTTTTGATGAATATATTCAATCATTAGAAAAAAAGCAATTTATTGTAGAAACTGAAGACAACACTTTCATTCTTACTAATATGGGTAATCATGTCTTGCAAAGTCATAAAAGTGAGTTTGTGCAAATAGAACACATAAATGGCTTGGATTACTCTAAATACGAGTTGCCATTTTGGAAAAAGATTACATTGTTGATTCAAGTTATTTCATATGCTAATCATAAAGTTAAACAATATATTCCGCTATATGATGAGGTTGAAATTCTACAGTGGGTAAAAGGGTTTGTTCAACTTTACCCGTCTAGATCAAAGCTTGCGAAAGACCTGCACAGGGAATTGCAATCCTGCTTATATAAAGTAAGTAATACGCAAGCAACAATATTTACGTATAGACTTACAGGTCATCATCGAGTAGGGTTAACATTTACTCAACTTGCATCTGAGTTTAAATATGATCTAACAACTGTTGAATTAGTATTTAAAAACGTTCTTCATAGTATAATACAAACAGTAATTACTAATAAAGACGAGCATCCCATTCTGTCTTCATTAGTGGAAAAAGACAATGAACAAGCACCTTTGACGAAAAGTGCTCAAGTAACATTTGACTTGTTAACTAAAGGATTAGACTATCATGATATTGCCCGTGTTAGGAATTTAAAGATACCTACTATTGAAGATCATATTGTTGAAATTGCACAACACGTTAATGGTTTTTGTATTGATCCGTATATTTCTAAAGATCGACAAAATTACATACGTGAAACACTCGCACATTGTAAGACCCGTAAATTAAGAATTATTAAGCAAGCCTTAGATATTGAAGCAACATATTTTGAAATTAGGTTAGTGTTAGCAAAGAGTGGTGAAAATATTGAATCTAGAAAAAACACTGCAATCTCACTTCGGTCTTAGTTCTTTTAGGCCTTTACAACGTGAGATTATTGAGGCTGTTATGCACGAGAAAGATGTATTAGCAATGTTACCAACCGGAGCAGGGAAAAGCTTATGCTACCAATTACCAACATATTTAAAACAGGGTAGTACATTAATTGTGTCTCCACTTGTTTCATTAATGGAGGATCAAGTACAACAGCTCCGAATGATTGGTGAAAAACATGTGATTGCATTTAATAGTTTTTTAAGCTACAGGGACAAGCGGATTGCTACTCATCAGCTTTCGAATTATAAATTTATTTTTGCTTCACCAGAAATGCTACAAAATTCATTTTTCATTAATGCGTTACAGCAGCTAAACATTACGCTATTCGTTGTAGATGAGGCGCATTGTATTTCGCAATGGGGGCATGATTTTCGACCGGATTACTTGAGACTAGGTGAGGTAAGACAACAGCTAGGGGAGCCGACGTGTCTTGCGTTAACAGCTAGTGCGACACCGCGTGTATTAGATGATATTAAAGAAAGACTTTGTTTGCATAATCCATCTTCGTTCTACACAAATATTGATCGTCCAAATATCGCGATGCTAGTTGAAAAAGTAGACTCACTTGACGATAAAATAACTAAGGCTTTGTCATACTGTCGTGTTTTAGAAGGGCCTGGAATTATATATTTTTCTAGCCGAAGCTGGTGTGAGCGATTCACCGCTTTACTTGAAAAAGATAAATCAGTTGCTTTTTATCATGCAGGGATGGAGCATAGTGAACGAAAGCTAGTACAACAACAGTTCATTAATAATCAGCTCGATGTAATATGTGCAACAAGTGCATTTGGCATGGGTGTTAATAAGAACAACGTTCGTTATGTAATTCATTTTCATTATCCGTATCAACTTGAATCATATTTACAGGAAATCGGAAGAGCTGGTCGAGATGGAGAGCCTAGTGTAGCTATTACACTTATTACAAAAGGTGATGAGCAATTAGCATCTTCATTAATTCATCAAGACTTACCGAACGAAAACCAATTATTAGCAGTTTTGTCCGAGATAAATGGTAATGCATCTTCCCAGTTAACAAAAGAACGGGAACGTATCTATCAAATACAGTTTCAGTTAAGTGAGACCGGATGGAGATTTATACGTTATCATCTCCGAGAGCAGCATGTAGTTGATGAAAACGATATAATACAGCTATTTGAGCTTGATGAGTTATATCAATATTTAGTAAATCAAATTATTGCAAGGCAAAAAGATAAACAATATAAGCTTCAAGCGATGCATGAGTGGTTATTTAATTCTTCAGAGTGTAGACGTGCCCAACTAGTGGCATATTTTCAAGGAGAGCTCCAATCCAAGCCAAAGTATTGTTGTGATACTTGTCAACCTATTCCACTAGATGAGTTTAGTAGTCCATCAAATCAAAAGCCTGAATGGGGTAATTGGCTTGATGAGCTTAAAGCATTACTTTTACATGGACATGTCGAAGCTTGAAAGTAAGGGGTTTGCTTTTAGAATACGAAAGAGAAGTGTACGTATGGTTTCTAAACAAGAAGAAATAGTAAAACAGTTAACAGAGAAGCAATTGTTATTTCATTTGTACATGACTCAACTCTTATTAATGATACTCGCATTAATAATTGGATTTATATTATTTGATTCATGGGGAGAATTTACACAGCTATGGGACCTCAAAGATGTTAAAATAATAACATGGGGTGCAAGCTTTGCTTTTTTTGTCATTATTATCGATTTATTCATTATGAAGTTTGTACCCAAACACTTATACGATGATGGTGGCATTAATGAGAAAATGTTTCGCCGTCTACCATACGGTCATATTTTAATTGTTACAATGATTATATCAGTAACTGAGGAAATATTGTTCCGTGGTGTTCTACAAGTACATTCAGGTATTTGGATAGCGAGTCTTATATTTGCGTTAGCACATATTCGTTATTTGCGTAAATGGCTTCTACTTATAACCGTTGTTGTTTTAAGTTTTATGTTAGGTGTTATGTTCGAGGTAACGAACAATATAATAATTACTATTTTTGCTCATTTTTTAATAGATTTGTTTTTTGCATCGAAAATTCGTTTTGATTATTTGCAGTCTCGTAGGGGTGAAAAATATGAGTGATAAGGATCAAGCTGAACGTTTACGTGAGCGAGTGGAATTAGTTAAGGGTGCTGAACAAACAACAGAGTTACCTCCCAGAGCGGATATTCACAAAAAAAAGGAAAATAATAAAAAAGTTAAATTGAAGGTGAAATACCCAATTATTCGTTTACTATTATTATTTTTTATTCTATTACCAATATCTATTCTTGCGATTAAGTACTATAGTAGTGAGCAGAATGTGAAAACTGTAAATGAGCCACAGTTGCAGTCCGACAATGTCTATGAGGCTGTTAACATTGATGACAAACGTGATCCTAAAAGTGAACCAGATAAGGAAGAAGCGGCAACACCGGATGTCGAATCTCAAGATGAAAAAACAGCTTCAGAAGAAGTTGGACAAAAGATTGAGACAGAAGTGAGTCAAGAAGAAGAGGAAAGTACTGATAATATTACTTCGAATCAAGGATCTGAGAATACGGAAGCTCCAGCAGAAAACACGGTAAAAAAGACGGATATTGTTTATCATACGGTACAACCTAAGGAAACACTATTTAGTATCTCAATGAAATATTTTAATAGTAAGGAAGGCATTGAAATAATTCAAGAAAACAATAATCTTAAGAGCAATGAGATATATGTAGGACAACGTTTAACAATTCCTCTCAATAAATAGTAAAAAGTAGTTCGATATTAATCGAGCTACTTTTTTTATTCTTTGGCTCTGTTAAAGGTGAATGTTGACTTTTACACTTTGTTGATTGTAGCGTAATGCGCTCGACTCCTGCGGGATGTAGTGGCAGGCGTAAGACCCCACAGGCGCATGCGCCGAGGAGGCTTACGGCCACCCCGCGGAAAGCGAGCGCAATGTAGCGAAAATCAACACCAAAGTATAACAGACATACATGTAAATAAATTGGCACATAAATCAATGAAATAAAAGTTATCCACAATTATTTCAGGGTAGAGCCTATTCTTTAAAATAATATCTATGTGGTCTTTTTTTGTGGACAAGTTCATATAGTTAAAAGAGATTGTCATTAAAAAGGAGAGGTATATGTGGAGCATCAATATGTTTTTGAGGAGGCGCCAAATCCAATTGTTGATGTCATGCTTCAAAAGGTAGTGAAAAACAAGAAAAAGTTTGACAAATATGAACTTACATATGATATTTTACGAATATGTTCGCTAGTCAGTTTAGGCCTTTACGTACTATATATTTTAATATTTATTGTCTTACCACATCATTCATTTTCAGGAATGATTTCAGCATATCTTAATATTTCATATCAAGTATATGCTTTGATGGTAATCATAGCTTTGTTTTCTACTATGAAACTATATGAGAAAAAAAAGGATAAAGCAGAAAAAGAATTTCATGCCCTGCGCTGTGAGATTATTCAAAAAGGCCCTGATCTGTGGGCAACGATTGCAGAGTGGGAAAAACGATATACGTTATTTAAGAAAATTAAAGATGATTATGACATCAATTTATTCCATGAAAATAAATAGGGCCTTGGCAATTAGCCAAGGCGTATCGTTATAACGGAAAAATTTTCAGGCACTAGGATGGTTATGACTAATAAAAAATTATCATAGGGGTAGGCATCTTAACTAAAATCAACAACTGCACCGATTAAAATATACGTTTTTTATTTTGTTCCGCTTTAAGTATTTCAACTGCTTCACGGAAGCGTTGAGAGTGTATAACTTCCCGCTCGCGTAAAAAACGTAATCCGTCATTAAGGTCTGGATCATCGCTCATATTAATGATCCACTGGTATGTGGCTCTTGCTTTTTCCTCTGCGGCAATATCCTCATATAAATCAGCAATCGGATCTCCTTTTGCTTGGATGTAAGTAGCCGTAAAAGGCGCCCCTGCAGCATTATGATAAAACAGTGCACTATCATGGTTAACGTAGTGTGGGTCAAGACCTGCTTGCTTAAGTTGTTCTGGTGTCGCGTCTTTTGTAAGTTTATAGATTGAAACCAATATGCAACCATGTTAAACTATTGATACATAAGCATTTAGGCAGACAGGAGAGGACAAACATGGAGAATTTATCAATGGCTAAAATAAAGAAAGTGGCTATATACAGCAGGAAGTCCAGACCTGATGAAACTGAGGATACCATCAAAAGACAGTTAGCTTTTCTTGTAGATAAATGTGTAGAAAATAACTGGGAATTTGAGGTCTTTCAAGAAATAGGCTCATCTCAGAGTATTGATGAAAAGGTCAGACCTGAGCTTAATAAAATGTTAGACAAGGTACAGAGGTATGAGTTTGATGCTGTAGTAGTTACAGATCAAGACAGACTTTCAAGAAATACAGTAGGCTTTTCACAAATTAAAGAAATCCTTACTAACTATGGAGTACAGGTAGTTACCTCATCTAAAATATATGACTATGCTACTCAAGAAGATGACTTAATGTCAGATATGCAGTCTATTGTAGCAAAGCAGGAATACTTAAACATTAAGAAAAGACTGGTAAGGGGAAAAAGGCAGTCTGCTAAGGAAGGAAACTGGGTAGGAGGTAAGACTCCTGTTGGTTACAGCTATGACCATAAATCAAAGAAGTTAGTGCCAGATGAAAATGCACCAGTAATTAAAAGAATCTTTACTCTTTACTTATCAGGTCATACATCTACTGAGATAGAAAGGATGTTTGACTTAGAGGGTATTTTAACTCCATCAGGAACAAAGTGGAATAAGGCAAGAATCTCTGTAATATTGGCTAATCCAGTTTATAAAGGTACTGTTATTTATGGTAAGACAAAAGTATCTAAGACTAGTATGAAACCATCAGGCTCTCCTAGACAGGACAAAACAGAGGAGTCTGACCAGATTATCTTTGAAGATGCACATGAGCCTATTGTATCTCCTGAGGATTGGGATGCAGTAAAGGACATTAGAGAAAGCAGGAACTCTAAGCCTCCAAGTGCTAGGATTGGAAAGGTGATATTTACAGGCTTGATAAAGTGCAGTCTTTGTGGCAGGACTCACAGTTTCCAGAGAAGGAAAGGAAAAGAGCTGAGAATTACATCATGTCAGACCAGACATTACAATGATGATGGAGAGACTTATACTACTTGTAAAAACAAGGGAGTCAGGTTAGACCTCTTTGAGACAGTTTTCTTTGCTCAGTTTTCTCAGTATGTTGATGCTCTTGAGGAGTATCTGGATGATATTAAGAACAACATGAAAGAGGACAAATCTAATCCTGCTGATGAAAAGGTAGCACTTAAAAACAACCTTAAAAGGATTGAATCAAGCATTAAGAAAGTACAGCAGGGCTTTATC
This sequence comes from Bacillus sp. HMF5848, assembly GCF_003944835.1. Classification (GTDB taxonomy): domain Bacteria; phylum Bacillota; class Bacilli; order Bacillales; family HMF5848; genus HMF5848. The sequence continues at coordinate 2,404,641 of NZ_RWIV01000001.1, read as the reverse complement.
ATGGAGATATTTACTGAGGAAGAGGCTCAGAAACAGATTAAGCAGTTAAAAGCTCAGAGAGAGCATACAGAGGCTCAGTTAAAGAGATTAGAGAGTAAGTCTAATGATGAGAAGTTAAATGAGCTACAAGCAGTATTGGATAGGTTAAAGAGCATTCTGATGGGGACAGCAGATTTAGAAACCAAAGAAATAAACCATTTACTTTCTAGCCTTATTGACCACATTGAATATAAAAGAGTGGGAGATCATAAGGCAGAAATTGAAATGAAAATACATTATAAAGGTCAATCTGAGGAGCAGGAGCAAACAGCCTAAGCTCCTCTTTTTTTTTATTAAAAAGGTAGGAGCATAATGGTATAATTTTCATCAGGGGAGGACTTGGGAATGAAAAGACTTTTATCATTTAAAGAACATTTTATAATTTGGATATTTGTAATCTTCCTATCTGTTTCATTACTTCTTATTCAACATTTAACAGGAGGGCTTACAGAGCAATTCTGGTTATCTTTTATACCTAGTACAATTATAGATAGTGTGTTTATTCTTATTGCCTCATATTTAATAGCTTATCTATTGCAAAGAAATGAAAAAAGAAAATTAAAAGAGAAAGTATATAAGATGTTAGGTACAAGATATGAGTCTATGGTTATGAATATTGTAAAGGACTTTATTGCTTACATAACAAAAGAGCCAACAAAGGTTGCTAAAGATGTTTCTAATATGAAAGACATCAAACAGCAATTGGAAAATATAAAAAACAATACTAATGACTATGTGAGAGAAGACTTTCTAAGGAAAGGTATCAGAAGTTTAATAATAGACAACAGTATAAATACTGGAAATATTTTTGATAGTTTTAAAGAGGTTGAATTATCAGTTCAACAGTACACCAATTATTTTAAAGAAAGACACTCTAAAGAAATTGATGCATTTATAAGTAAATATATTTCTGTTATTCCTGATGATTTAAGGGAAAGAATTTTTAAAGTTGAAGATACCTTACAAGGAAACCTTTTTTTAACAGGTAGAGAACATGGCTTAACTATTGATTTATCTAGGGCAACATTTGATCCTGAACAAATAGCAACATCCTTAGGGGAGTTTGGGGAAGATATACATTTGTTGCTTACATATTTTGAGGATATTAAAGATGAAAATGAACCAAAAGAGTCCAAAGGTTGGTTAAGGAAACTAGATGATGAAAAATTAATTATGGGGATACTTTATGTATTGCTTTCAATTGTAGTTGTGGGTTTGCTTTTTTATACATGACATGAATAAGAATGTTAAATATATATTGGTAAAATTATAATAAGACAAGCTCCCTATTTTTCTATGGTTAGTATTGGCTAGGAAAAACAGGAATTTAATGGTAAGATTATCCTAGCCACACTTGCACATACTAATAATATTGACTGTGGCTAATAAGCAGAGGGGAGGAAAACAGATGACTCAAAAACTGAGTAAGGAAGAATTGGACAGGATTATCATTAAAGCAAAAGCATTTTTTAAGGATGAAATTGTCCCTAGTCATATCGCTAACACAAAGAAGTTAACAAGATTGAAAGAGTTTAATCTTAATCCTTTTTTAGATAAGTATAAAGCGAGCTTTCTGACTGGGAATGATGACCCTGAGTCAGTAGCAAAAGCCTTAATTTATCCAAGGGTTCTAGGTACATCTATTAACACTACCTTTGGAAATAAGCTACAAAAATTTTGTAGTGAGGTACTTGAGGGCTTTGCATCCACAACCTCAGGAATTGATATTGAGTTTATTGACAAGATTGATGGTAGGAGGAAATACTGTCAGATCAAGGCAGGGCCAAATACAATCAATAAAGATGATGTAGCAACAATTAAAGGTCATTTTTCAGGGGTTAAAAACCTTGCAAGGACTAATAACCTCAATATCAGTCTTACAGACTTAATGGTTGGTGTGTTTTATGGTACTCCTGAGGAATTAAGTGGGCATTATAAGACAATTAATCAAGAATTCCCTGTTATTGTTGGACAAGAATTCTGGCACAGATTGACTGGGGAGATTGATTTCTATCAGAAGATTACAGATGCAATTGGTGATGTAGCATCAGAGATTGATGGCTCTGAATTAATTGAGCAAGTAATCAAAACTCTGGCTAAAGAGATTGCTAAAGAGTGGAATTATGACCCTAAAATAGTAAAAGAAGTTTGGTAATAAAAGAGGAGGATGCAGTTATTTTGCATCCCCCTTTTTTGATATTATTTAGTCATTATGTTTTTAACCAGGAATCCAGATCAGCTACAACTTTAGTTAACCTGATTTAATACATTAACAATTGAAAGTCCAATGGCTTTAGCCATATTTACTGGGACAGCATTTCCAATTTGTTTATATGCATTATTAACTGAACAGTCAAATTCCCAATCATCAGGGAAACTTTGAATTCTAGCATATTCTCTTACTGTAAATGGTCTAGTTTCATCTGGATGGCATCTTTCAGTCTGTTTTTGAGCAGGAGAGCAGGTTAGTGTTAAAGAAGGTTCATCCCATGATAACCTCCTTGCCATACCTGTTCTGCCTCCTCCTGAGTAATAGCTTTTTCCCATGAAATCTCTAGCTATATCATCCGGTAAGTCTCTCCAGTATCCTCCAGGAGGCACAAGGTCTAAGACTTTCTTTTTAGACTCAGGATACTTTGCTCCTGATGATTCTGGAACATCTTTTAGTATATCTTTCAGAGTAAGCTGATAACCATAAGGCTCAGGTAAATGATATTCAAGGTTATAGTCATTAACAAGATCATTTCTAATCCCTATAATAACTATCCTTTCTCTTTTCTGAGCTACATCATAGTCTAATGCCTTTAAGACTTTCCATTTAACTGTATAGCCAATATCAGAAAAGACTTTAAGCATTAAGGATAATGTTTTCCCATCATCATGATTTACTAAGCCTCTGACATTTTCAGCTAAGAAAGTTTTAGGCAATAGCTGTTTTAAGATTTGAGCATAATGATAAAACAGTGTACCTCTTGCATCAGATAATCCCATTTTCTTTCCTGCATAACTAAATGCCTGACATGGATAACCACCTGATAACAAGTCCAACTCCCCAATAGGAATATCAACAAAGTCTTTAATCCCTTGTTCAGCTACTTCTACAATGTCTTTTTCTATTACATTCCAGTTAGGTCTGTTCTTTCTCAGAGTCTGGCAGGCATACTTGTCTAATTCTACAAGACCTTTTGACTCAAATCCTGCCTCTTCAAGACCAAGTCCAAGACCACCTGCTCCTGCAAATAGCTCTACACAGGTATAGCTCTTATTTGCTTTAATACCTTTGACATCTACAAAGGTATCTCCCTCAAAGTCAGCTACATTAATCTCTTTTTCCTGAGTCTGATCTGAAATACTATTATATGTATCATCTAGAAAAGATATTTGCTCAGGCTCAATAATCTCATCAAATTTTGCATCTAATACCTCACATAGTTTCATAGCATTAGATTTAATAGGATTAAAGTTAGGGGAGAGTAGCATGGAGAGTTGATTCTTACTAATGCCTAACTGTTCTGCTAAATCTTTTTGAGTGTTAATTCCATTTTCTTTCATAAGCAATCTGACTTTATCTTTGCTTATTGTATACAAATTTATACCCTCCCTTAAGTTAAAATAATATTTAACTTTTATAGGGTTATTATGAATGAATGTGATGATGTAGTCAACAAAATAAGACAATCTTTGTCAAAAAAATTATAAATTAGATATTTGTTGGAATAGTGAAATGCTACCTTTAAAATAAAACTAGTATATTATTTTCAAGTTAAATAAAGAAAAGGGAGAGAGAATTATGGAGAGGAAAAAAAGGTTTTTAAACTGGTTAGAGGAAAATACAAAACTTTCAGCTAATACACTTGGGAAATACACCAGTGCAATTAATACAATATCAAAAGAGTTTAATCAAGAGGGATTGTTAGAAGGTAACATATATAATCTTACTGATCCAGAAAGTATTGAAAACATTATAACTAAATACTTAACTATCCCTAAATTCCTCAGTAAAGATACAAAAGGAAATAGAATGTACAGTAATGCTTTAAAGTATTATAAAAAGTATACAGAGTCTGAAAAAAACACCTTCTTACTGCTGAGTGAGATAGAGCAATATAAAATAGCTTATAAAAAGGAAATCAGAGAAAAGGGTGAGGACTCTAAAGGAAGAATCATAATTTCTGATATGCCTAGGGATAGACCACACTATAAAGCAATTAATAATGATAAAGTTTGGATTAGAAACCCTAAAATTGCAAGTGATACAATTGCAATTGCAAATAATTTATGTGAGTTTGACAGATCTCATCAATATTTCACTTCTAAATTTAGCAAGGAAAACTATGTTGAGGCACACCATTTAATACCTATGAAATATCAAGAGAAATTTAATAATAGCTTAGATGTTTATTCAAATGTTGTTTCCCTTTGTCTGGTCTGTCATAAAAAGCTACATTTTGGTTTATTTAAGGACAAACAAGAAATCCTTGATAAGTTATACAACCAAAGGATAAATAGACTAAATGAAAGTGGTATAGCTATTGATATTGCTGATCTGTATAGCTTATACCAAGACTGAACTAAATTGGTTAAAGTTACATAATTAACTGTGTGGCTATCTTTCACCAAAATTTGTTTAGGTTTTTATAATAGTCATATTTTTTATTTTTTCTTAATGTATGTACAAGGGCAGCAATAGTTGATTCAGTTCTTCCAACTGTGGCAGCTACACTTTTACGCCCATCAGATTCATAAAATTTGCAGATATACTCTAATTCTGAAAGAGTATAGTGTTTTCCATGATTAGGATGTAAATCAGGATGATACTTAGCTCTACCATTATTATCATATTCAATATTATTCATAATGCACCCCTTGAATAGATTATCATAAATTATTGGGGTATGTAATACTGTTTGCTTAGCAAAAATTTCTTTAAGAAGGCCTATTCCTCCTGATCTACATTTATAGGAATAAAAAATTTAAGGGTCTAATTTTATGTACCCCCTCAGATAATACAGTTATAGACATTACAAAGAATGGAGGTGTCTTGTAGCTCTTAATTCCTCCAATTTGTAAATTTTAGGATTTTATATGTAGACTGCATACCTTGGTTGATATTTTAGGGTGTGACCCCCCTGTCAGGGCATCTCTACTCTCTGTTTGGCAGTATGTAGAGGTTTTATGTCTTTTCACCATTAGCAACAGAGAGTAATAGATACATTAGCAGGTTTTTTGTCAGGCTTACAGAGAGGCTTGTACAGGAGGGAAACATCCTTTTGGACTTACAATACTTTATTACACTTTGGATAGTTTAGAAAAGATTTGTGAGGCTTACATGAGGGTTAAACAAAGAGGTTTTCTTTTTGTTCATCTTGCTCAGGCTTTTGTAACTCTGACTTATGCACCAGATCAACTTTAAAATAAAATTCAGATTTGCTCATTTCTTTAACCTCACAGAAACCAGAGCTGTACTCATGAACAATAAAACAAAGTTTTCCCTTGTACATTGTTTTTCTTATTTCATTCATTCAATTCACCTCCTTTTGTAGAGGATAGGGTTGGTAAAAATTCCCATAATTCTTTTATACTACAATCCCTCCCAAATAGCCACAACAAAATAAAAAGAACAGAGGTTTTCTGCCCTCTGCTCCTTAAATCCCTATAGACATTGTGGATGTTACCTTATTAGCCTCATCCTGTGTTATCCCTATATACCTTAATGTTACTGCCTGTGTACTGTGATTAAAGATGTATTGCAGTAATGAAAGGTCTACCCCCTGTTTATAAGCAATGTAGCCAAAAGTCTTTCTCAGACTATGACAGCTTAGGGTTATTCCTATCATATCTCCTGCCTTAGCTACAATCCTATGAGCCTGTACTCTGCTTATTGGCTTTGTCCTGTCCTTGTTACTGTAAAAGAGATAATCCTCAGCTTGCAGATCATGAGCATCTATAAAATCTCTTATCAGTAGCTGTAACTTTGGAGTAAGCTCTATTATCTTTTCTTTGCCTGTCTTTGTCTCTCTGTCTTTCCAGATTCCTTTAAGGCTGTCTTTTACATTTGCTTTAAGTATGTCACTAATCCTTAGTCCTGTATTAAGGGCATAGGCTAACAATAAATACTGCTTTGAGCCTTTTTCATAAACATCCATTAAGTCATTGACCTGCTTTAAATCTCTGATTGGCTGAGCTGTATTCATAATGTAATAACTCTCCTCAATATGTTACTTTTTAATACTGTTACTATAAGTTTAACAGGGGAGAACTGATATAACAACATTTTAGAGGTAACATAATATCATTGTGTTACATTTTTCAAGGGGATCACTACAGCAGATTAGCTTTTGACAATCTTTCATTATTCCTACTGAGACACTTACAGGAACAACAGCAGGAAAGGGCTGAATTGCAGTAGTTACAATATGTAAAGGTTATTTACTTGACAATACCTGATAAAAAAGTACTGGCAGGAGGAGGCTTGCACAGGGCAGGTTTCTTGAATGTTTTTCCTCTTATTCTCCCTCTAATTCTTACAGTCAATTTACTGGATACTAACTGCCTCATCTACTTGAGTTATCCCAAATTCAGTAACACTATCTTTATCTCCCTACTGATCTGTAATCTATCCAGCATTTAAACAAAAAAATACAGCCTGTCCTACCTCATAAAGAAGAACAACAGACTGTAAAAGAGCAGTTATAAAACATCAATTAAAATTAGAAAGTAATAACTCAAGAAAACAATATTAGAAAAGCCCTAAAGCCTGAGCAATATGTTATTTCCATTACTTAAAGAGAGATGAAAGGACAAACAAACTGAGCAGTTACTAATACAGTAAGTACTAGCTGTCTGCCCTTTCTCTGCCTATGTCATTAATCTTAGTTACAGCAACATAACTAAAATCATTAAAAAGGAGACATTGCAGAGGATTAAAGCCCTCTACATTTATTTATCTATCTACTAACTGTATTTTTAAAGGCTGTAGCTGTGAAAATAATTGTATCTCTAACTGCTCTAACTGTTATTACTGCTTTTACAATCATAATAAGCCCTAAAGGGCTAGAGTCTGTCAGGCTAAAGCCTTCCATCCTCTCAAACTTAAATAATAAAAGTCCATATTGTAGCTATAAAAGATTGTTAGTAATAATTTATTGTTGTTGTGGAGCTTTGCTCCTATATCTCAAGATATAAGATAAAACTTTGTGTACCAATCCTCTCTAATCCCTTGTGGCTGTAAGGCTCAAGGCTTATTTTTTTATGTTCACAAAATACCCCCAATCCAGCCTACTTATGTTCACAAAATACCCCCAATTAAATCAGAGGCCTATTACCTCCCTGTCACAATTGGCTTTTTTTCTATTAATGATACTCTAGAGGGCTTTTTTAAAATCTGTTTTAACTTTTTTCCCTTCCATACTTGTTAACTGGATGAGTTAGCTGCACTAGTAGATGAACAGAAGAAAGGAGCTGATACAGGCTCACTAATAAATATATGGAGGGTTATCAAGTGACACAATATAAAGCTAATGAGTATGTAAATCTGGCAACAGGAGAAAAACATGAATTTGCTTTTACTAGGACACCAGAACAACAGAAAGCATATCAGGAGAGACAGAGGAGAGAGAATAGCAGAAAGAAAGCTAAGGCTTTTACTTTTTCAGATATGGAAAATGCTAAGGAGGTTATTGAAATGCTGACAACTGTAGAGCTAGGTTACTTCCTTGTATTGCAGACTTATGTAAGATATGAGGACAATGTATTAATTAAATCAACTCATAATCCTGTACCTATGAAAAGAGGAGACATTGGAGAGGTCTTAGGCATCACTAACAGGAGTCATATTAAGAAACATATAGACAACTTCTTAGATAAAGGCATGATGTCACTCAAAACAATCAAAGTAGATGGTAAAGAGGTTGATGCTTTTGCTATTAACAATAAATATCACTTTAAGGGCAGGACAGAAAACAAGAAAGTAGCTAAGACATTCTCTGAGCAGATCAGAAAGCTGTATCAGGCTAACATTAATAAAAGGAATAAAAAGAAACCTGCTGACATGGGATTTTTGTATTTAATCCTTCCTTACATTAACTATGAAAATAATCTACTTTGCTCTAATCCTTTTGAAACTGATGGAGGTAATATAGATGCATTATCTGTAGCAGACATCTGTAAGATTACAGGACTTGATAAGAAAAATGTACAGTCTAAAATTAATAATCTTAAATGGGATGGTATGACAGTCTTTGCTAAGGTATTAAAAGGTAGAAAGACACATCTTAAGGTAAACCCATTTGTTTTCTATAGAAAAGATGGGGAGCCTGACAAGTCATTACAAGCAGATTTCTTAATTAGGGGTAAATAATCTGTACATCTAAAATTTCTTATAGGGAATTTGCTATACCTACTTTAAGATATGTTCACTCAGATGAAATAGTATATGCAGAAAGGAACAGGCATTTAATAGGTCTGCTCCTTTTTTGTATTCCAATTGTTTTATTAAAAAAGAGCATTGAGACTCCATCAGGAGCAGGAGACAGAGACAGACTAGATAAAATATCAACTAAAGTTAGAAAGGAGCTACAACATGGCAGACAATCTTAAACAGATGCAGGAGTTTTTAGCTGAGGCTAATCCCTCTACTCCTGAGGATATTGTTTTATGCTTTGCTTATTGTAAAGTGCATTTTGAGGCTACTCAGAGTCAGTTTAGTAAAGAAATTGGAGTATCAGATAGAACTCTCAGGAAATACATCTCAGACAACCAGACAGCATTTGATGAGGAGAAAGCACAACAGGAGGCAACTAAAGAGCCTGAGGCTGATGTAAACAATTTAGCCAGGACATTAACCAATGAGCAGTTAGATGCTTTTTTGCAGAACTTAATTCAGTCAGCTATTAAGCCCTCAGCATCCACCAAAGATAAGCAATTGCTGATTGATTTTGCAGGACTCTCTGGACAAGACTTGTTAAACCTTACAGCAGTAAAGAAAAGGAGTTTACATTGGTTTATTAAAGAGGAGCTATCCTCTATCAGTCAATATCTAGACAGCAGACAGTTAGGCATCATGCTAGAGGAGTCAGATAAACTCTACAGAGAGGACAGAGAAAGTAAAGAAAATACTCAGAACTTTGTAGATGCAGATATTTCTGATGAGTCCTTTAGATTGGAGCTTATGTATTATGGTTTGTTGTTTATGAGCCTTTACAATCAGACTCAGCATCCTGATTTGGAGCTGCTACAACAGGCAGTAAGGTTAGACAGAATACAGAAAGGCAAGGCTACTCCCTTAAATAAGAGAGCTGTAAAGCTGTATGCAAAAGGTAACAGCATTAAGCAAGATGCTAATAAAAAGCCTATATCTGATGAAAAGATAAAGCAGATGTATGTAGAGGTATTTGGTAAGGATGAGGCTGAGAAGATGCTTTCAGAGGTCAGATCAGCTAAACAAACTACAAAGCCTCCTGAGATTGATAAGTCAGATGTAAAACAAAGGGCTACAGAGCATCAGGAGGAGCTAGAGATACTACTTTCTGTAGAGGAAGAAATACAGAAAATGATGAGAGATAACCAGTAACTAAAACTATTAAATTATTAAAAGGAGAATGATTAAATATGGAAAACAAACAACAGATGACAGCAGAGGTAACTAAAAAGGCTGAGGAGCTACAGGCATTACAGACTATGTTAAATGAGACAGTAGATAACCTAGAGGATGCTAAAGAGAAAGATACTGAGGTTATTGTAGAGCTACAGGAAAAGCTAGAGGAAATTGAGCAGGAAAAAGCAGAGGCTACAGATGTTACTGAGGCTAAAAAGCTACAGAAAAAAGCTCAGGAGCTACAGGAGGAAATTGAGCTTACCAAAGGAGTCAATGAGGCAAAAGCTAAACAAAGGACAGCAGAGCTAGAGGATGTGGCTCAGGAGCTATTTGCAGTCCATAAAAAAGCAGTATTCTTGTATAGAGGCTTAGAGATGGAGTATCAGGCTACAGTTTCTGTCAGGAGCTTACAAGAGGACTCAGAGACATTGTTCCAACTGGCTAATAAGATTAATACTGCTTTTAAATTTGCAAGATCAGTATTAATTGACTTTGGCATCATTACTCAGGCAGACAGTAACAAGAACTATGCAGGAATTCATCTAGGACAAAGAGAGCTACACACAGAGCTTAAAAGGTTTTTCAATAAAGAGGCAGTAAGACAGCTAGAGGCTAGATTAAAGTAATAAGCATCAGGAGGCATTAAGAGAGGTAGGAGTTACTACTTTCAGAGAGGAGCTTTTACACTATGTCAGTAATCTTAGAGGGAGTCATTGTACTTTCAATGTTTAAAATAGCTGAAAAGCTATACAGCAACAAATAAGGAGAGTGAGGCTAATGCCTTGCTCTTTTTTATTTACAAACTACAAAAGGGAGCAAGAAAAAATGGCTATAAATTATAAGTTTAATCAATGGAGAAATTCAGGAGAAACAGCAACTGAGATTAGTGAGAAAGGCTATGAATTGCTGAGGTCAGGTCATGGAATGTTTACAGGAGAAATGCTAGGTAACATCCTTTACAGACATTACATTCAAGGAGAGTCAGCCAATGCACTTTGTAGGGATATTACAGCTATTCCTCATCAGACTGTAAAGGCAGTCCTTAGAGGCTCATTCAGTCCTAGAGCTTTTAATATCTTTATGGAGATGGCAGAGACTGAGCCTGAGGAACTGGACAGGATGTTTAAAGGAGATGTCAGCAATGCCTAACAAGCTAAGTACAGTAGATTATACAATGGTAAAGGATAACTACCTACAGAGGATGCTTAATAGGGGCACTACTCTAGATGCTATCTCTGATTATATTGATGTAGATTATAACCTAGAAGAAAAGCAGAAAGCTAAGCTGTTAAAGGCATTGGATAAGGAGTTTACAGAGATGCATCAGGACAACATGGATAACATTATCTTTGATGTATTGCAGACTCTGAAAGATACTCCTAATAAATGGGCTATTAATCAAGATGGCTTTATATCTATTGTCTATCCTCATCCTGTAGTAAAGGGCAGACAGGTTGTAGGTATTGGGTACAAGCATCATAAGAATTATTTCTTTGAGGATGCTGATCTGTTTGATGCTTATTGTAGGTTACAGGATGAGATTGAGGAGGCTAATAAGCCTAAAAAGAAAAGAGGCAGGAAACCTAAGAAATATTCTCCAGAGATGTTACAAGAATGGATAGACATGAGACAGTCAGGAGCTAAGTTTGCAGAGATTGCTAAACAGTATGGAGTCTCTGTAGGTGTTGTGAATTATCAGGTCAATAAGCTCTTAAAGGAGGTGAGCAGATTGGCTAATCCTTTAAAAAATGTAAAAGTAACAGCTACAGAAAATGAGCAGGTAGCTAAGTCATTGAGGGCTAGTAATGTTCAAGCATCAACTAGCAGGGCTACAGCTCATAAAAAGCTATCTAATGCTTTTGCTAATCTAGACAAAAAATAATTAACTTACTGAGGCAGGTACTGATACAGTATCTGTCTCTTTTACTATGTAAAGTCTCATTTTTGAATGTACATTTCCTCCACCTGTCACAGTTTACTATCCCTGCTCTTATCTATAAGTGAGGGCAATTATTAAAAGGTCACAAAAGTAGACTCAGCTCTAATGTAACAGAGAGGCACTTAATAAGAAGTGAATAGGGACAATCAGTACAAACATATAGATTTTATAACAGCAGAGAGTTACAGGGGAGGAGACATCATGAATAAACAGGAGGCTAAAACTAAAAATACAAATATTGATATTGCAGAAAATAAGACAGTTATTATAGAAGGAATTGGAAAGGCATCTGATGTAGGAGAGTTAGATATAAAGAAATTTATCAATGTAGCAATGAACTTAAAATCATTCTGGAGATAAATAACTTTTAGAAATGGAGGCTGATAAAGCCTTCTTTTTTTTATGCTCTTTTTTAGGTATATAATAAGGAAATAAATGAAATGTATCTGAGGATAATCAGAGGGTGATTTGAGGACTTTCTAAAGGTTGCATTTTAGAAATGTTCCATTTATAAATCATTGTTGCGATCATCTCTAAATGTGCAAACTCCTCAGTTCCAATATCTGTTAATAAACCGATAACTTTATCTGGTATTGTATATCGTTGGTTCAAATATCGAAGGGCAGCAGCAAGCTCACCATCAGCTCCACCATATTGCTCAATTAAGTATTTAGCAAGTCTAGGGTTACAGCTACTAACTTTTACAGGATACTGTAATTTTTTCTCATATACCCACATGTACTAATCCCCCCTTACAGAAAATATTATACTTGCCAAGGCCAAGGTGTATCGTCCCAATTCCAAGGATAACCTGAGTAGCTATGTCCATACTGTAGAAGAGGACCATATTGTGACTCATAGAGTTTACTAAGTTTTTTTCGTTCTTTTGCAAGTTCATTGAATTGCTGAATAGCTTGATAATCTTGTGGATGAGTGTCTAAATACAGCGTTAGCTCAACTAGAGCGAAGTCAACAGCTTGTAAATTTTCTAACAAGCTGTAATACTCTGGTGGTAATTGCTTATTCATTAGGTAATCTCCTCCCGTTGTTTTTCATAAGGATTGTAATAAGGATCATAGAATACTTTCCATAAAGTACCTTTATAAAGTGCTTCTTTTATTGGAAATTGTGGCAGATTTGGAGGTTGAAATCCTAAATATAAATTTGGTGGTGTTACAAATACTTTAGGAACGAGAGGTGGACATGGATCAAACGGACTGACATAAGGATAATATGTTTTTCTAAGAGTATACATATAGGTTCCTCCCATAATAGGATTCATCATTTAACTATATGAGAGAGACAACAAGAACATAACAAAAAAATATTTCGTTAATAAAAGGATTTTGTAAAGACCATGTGGAATTAATATTATGAGAAGACTTCTTATGATGATGAGGTGACGGAGAGATGTTTGTAAAAAGTTTAATGATTCCTAAGCTAAAAAGTATTTTTGTTAACAAAGGTAATACAGTTCAAGATGCTTTAGACAAACTAGAGAAGTATCAAATTGATGGATTGCCGATACTCGAAGGTGATATATATATTGGAATGGTAACAAGATATACAATTTATGAGAATTTCTTCAAAGCTGGTATAGACAAGGATTCTTACTTACAACAAACAAAGGTTGAGGATATAGCTACACACAGTGATACGTTTATTGAAGGTGAAGAGATATTTGAACGTACATTGTTAATGCTTAAAGACTTCCCAGTATTAGCAGTCGTAAATGAAAAAAGACAGTTGCTGGGTGTTGTAACGCGTTATGACGTTTTGGAGCAATTCCAAAGTGCTTTTGGAATGCATAAACCTGGTGTAAGGATTGCCTTTACTTCTGTTGAAACAGAAGGACGTATAGCGAGATTAGCTGAAATAGCCAAACAGATGCATGAACAAATTATATCCCTTGTTACATTTGACGAAACAGATAAACTAGTACGTCGCATTGTATTAAAAATTGAAAAGCGCAGCAACATAAACAAATTTATAAAGAAGCTTGAGGAGTCAGGTTTTAGAATTCTTGATATTGAAGAGGATTAATTGTAAATTTTCAGGTTGTCCCCCCATACAATTACAATGTAGGGGGGATTTTTTTATGTATCCGATAAAAATATTTGTAATTGCCTTTGCTGCTTTTTTTTGTGAATATTTAACTATTCGATGGTTTCCTACTCCAGAGCCATACACATTGTCAAACATACTGGCACAATTCATAATTAACCCGATTGTGTTTATCGCCATGACAATTATGTTTTTATTGGTTTTCTTATTTTCTCGCACATTATCCGTTACTTTTTAGTTCTGCTCTTTGGACTAATCAATGGGGAGGATATAAATAAGAGTGAATTCACCTTGTACTGCATTGCCATTTTGCCGCAACTATACATGTTCAAAATGAATATACTTGTTGCATTCTTTTTATAATTTTCGCAGCACTCTATGGTATTATTTCGTTAGAAGAGAGTAAAAAGTCGATTTGATAGAAAGGGAATTGTGGCATGATTTTTGTTTTAATAATTTTGGTTTTAGGAATTGTTCTTATTACTTGGATGTTGTATGAAGCACACCGTAATGTTGTGAAAATCGAAGATATCTCGTTAGATGATTTCCCTAGCGGATTTGGGCGTGTATCTTTGTTTTTTATTTCTGATATCCATAGAAGAAAAATAGCTGATTCTATTTTAGAACAAGTAAAAACACATGAGGTTGATATGATAATTATTGGTGGGGACCTAACTGAAAAAGGCGTCCCGATGTCTAAGGTTCGAGAAAATTTGGAAAATCTCAGGCGACTAGCTCCAGTATATTTCGTCTGGGGAAATAACGATTATGAAACTGACTATCGAGAGCTTGATGCTCTATTAATAGATTGTGGAATTAAAGTTCTTGATAACACAGCAGTCTCCTTTGAATCTGAACAGGGGGATTTACTTTTTCTAGTTGGGGTAGATGATGGAGCAACCCGAAGAGATGATTTGAAGCTGGCACTCCTTGATTGTGAGCAAAATGCTTTTAAAATACTAGTAAGTCATGATCCTAGGATATTGAGAAAAATCCCTGATCATGCAAACATTGGTCTTATTCTAAGTGGACATACACATGGAGGTCAAATACGCTTAGGACGCTTTGGACCATACGAGGTCGGACAAATCCATAAAAAGGGACCCTTTATTCAATTGATCAGTAACGGTTACGGTACAACTGGTGTTCCGTTGAGGTTAGGAGCGCGTGCTGAAACTCATATTATAAATATAACAAGCAGTCAATTCTCAAGCAAAACCTATTCATAACCTATACAAAGTTTACACACTCTGGTTAATCCTATATAATTTATATTGGATAGTTTTTAGGCTGGAGGAGAATAATATGGCGTCCCATGAAGGAAAATATAATATAAAAGCAATTTCAAAAATACTTGGCATTCAGCCCGGGACTCTACGGGCCTGGGAACGTCGTTATAAGATGATTGCACCAGTACGAAATGATTCAGGGCATCGTTTATATAGTGATGAGCATTTAAAAATTCTAAAGTGGCTTATGAACAAAGTAAACAATGGCTTCACGATTAGCCAAGCTGTGTCCCTACTAGAAAGTAGTGACATGAAAATCGATACGGCACCCACGGTAGTAGAATCTAATAATCATGTTCAAGAAAATATTGATGATTTGTTACAAGCATTGTTAGCATTTGATGAACAACGGGGAACTGAAGTTATGAATCGGGCCTTTAGTATTTATAGTATAGAAAAGGTTATTATCGAGATTACCGGACCTGTTTTAGTTCGTATTGGCGAATTGTGGGAGGAGGGTAAAATTACAAGTGCACATGAACACTTTGCAAGCTCATTTATAAGGTCACGAATAGGTTCTATCTTTCACACATTGCCCGTTAATGGTTTATTACCAAAAGGAGTAGCTGTGTGCGGACCAAATGAGTGGCATGAGTTAGGCTTATTAATTTTCACTCTATATATTCGTCGAAAAGGATTCGATGTTGTATATTTAGGTGCAAGTTTAGCAGAAAATGATCTTGAAAAGGTTATAGCAGAAATAAATCCAAAATTCCTTTTTCTTTCTGTTACATTACCTGAAAATGCATCGAAAACCTTACAACTTATTGATCAATTACAATCTCAAAACTCAGACTTAGCAATCGGTATAGGAGGAGCGGCTTTTGCAGGCGCTACAAAAGATAGTAAATATGAGGCTAATTTTTTAGGAGATACAAAAGAAGATTGGGATAATTGGTTAAAGGAACGTTTGAAATAATAACAGAAAGGGACTGTGACAGGCTGTCGCAGTCTTTTTGATATTCATTCATTACATAATGTTTTGCACCATCCGCAAAGATACTGATGAGATAAAGAGCATTTGCGCTATTTAACTAAGATAAAGTTGATTTAGCAGATCATTAAGAAATATGTTATTAGCATTAAACTAGTAGTGCCACCACGCCTTTTCTTTTAATAATCATGTGTGTTCAGTCAAGAAGGTGAAGTGTGGAATATGGAATATGTCTTCCTCTGTTTATCCCTGAAAATTACTAATTTTTAAGAGGTTATGTAGTTTTTTGACAGTCAAGCTTCTGATTAACCGCATTATGGCATTTTGAAATGTTGTGTTTTTGAACCATTTTTCTCCCTTTTCATATGATGAAGTAGTGGGATATAAGGGGAGATAATACATGCGACTTGAACGAATTTCGAATAATAAAGTTAAAGTGTTTATTTCTATAGATGATTTAGTTAAGCATGGCTTAACGAAAGAGGATATCTGGGATGATTCGGCGAAGGTACATGATTTTTTTACTGATATGATTGATCAAGCGCAGCAAGAATTAGGATTTACTGTTGCGAATTCTTTAGTTGTCGAAATACACTCTATCCAACCTCATGGAATGGTGATCATTGTGAGTGCAGAAATTGATGATAATATGGAAGACTATTTTGAACAGGATTATAGTAGCTTTTTTGATTTAGGGAATCAACAGAAGCAAGAAGAAATTACCTTTCGATTTGTTTCGTTAGAGGATGTAATTCAATTTTCTCTTCAACTTATCAACTTAGTAAAGCATTATAATGTTACATCATCATTGTACTATTTTGAAGGGAAATATTATATGAGTGTCATGTTGATGTCTATTGATAAAGCGTCAATATCAGCGTTGTTATCTGAGTATGGGGAGCAATCTCATATTTCTATTCATCGGTTAACGGAGTACGGAAAGACAATTATGGAACAGAATGCAATTAACCAATTGTATCACTACTTTAATAATGGAGAAAAAAACTAGGGCTTATATAAATAGCCTAGTTTTTTTCTAATGTTTTAAACATCGTAACAGTTGAGTTATTAACATAAATACTTCTAGTTGAACTCATTTATATTACCTTTTATCAAAAAGAGGATCTTAATTATATTGACCTACAGGATGATAGGTTTTTTCTTGATGAAAACGCTTAATTTTCCTGTTTTTCTTCTTTGCATAATAAAATATAAGGTGTATACTTAGTCATGTGACCTGATTAATAACTTTAATTATGCACATAAGTTTGTTATATTTAATCTTCGCTTTTATATGAACAGCTAGGAGGTTATTTGGTTGTATGGTTGCCGATAAAAATTCAGAAAAGAGCATACATAATAATGACAAATTAGATGTATTAAAGTCAACACAAACTGTTATACGGCACGCGCTTGAAAAGTTAGGCTACCCTGAAGAGGTTTATGAATTACTTAGAGAGCCTATTCGTTTCTTAACAGTAAAAATACCAGTTCGCATGGATGATGGTTCAGTTAAAATTTTTACTGGATATCGCGCTCAGCACAATGATGCTGTTGGTCCTACAAAGGGTGGTATCCGCTTCCATCCAGAAGTATCAGAAAGAGAAGTGAAAGCACTTTCGATATGGATGAGTTTAAAGTGTGGTATCGTCGACTTACCTTATGGCGGCGGTAAGGGTGGAATCATTTGTGACCCACGTAATATGTCATTCCGTGAATTAGAAAGATTAAGTCGTGGGTATGTTCGTGCTATAAGCCAGATTGTTGGTCCAACAAAGGATATACCAGCGCCAGATGTATTTACAAACTCACAAATTATGGCATGGATGATGGATGAGTATAGCCGAATTGATGAATTTAACTCACCTGGATTTATTACCGGCAAACCACTTGTACTCGGGGGTTCACATGGACGTGAATCTGCGACGGCAAAAGGTGTAACCATTTGCATTCGTGAGGCAGCGAAAAAGAAAGGCATTAAGTTAGAAGGTGCCCGTGTTATTGTACAAGGATTCGGTAATGCAGGTAGTTATTTAGCCAAATTTATGCATGATGCCGGAGCAAATGTAATTGGGATATCCGATGCTTACGGCGCATTACATAATCCAAATGGCCTTGACGTTGACTATTTATTAGACCGTAGAGATAGTTTTGGAACAGTGACGAAATTATTTAAAAATACGATAACAAATAAAGAACTATTAGAGCAAGACTGTGATATTCTTGTCCCAGCTGCTATTGAAAATCAAATAACTGAAGACAATGCATATGATATTAAAGCTAGAATTGTTGTTGAAGCAGCTAATGGCCCTACAACTTTAGAGGGTACGCGTATTTTATCAGAGCGTGGTATCTTACTTGTGCCTGATGTGTTAGCTAGTGCTGGTGGTGTAACTGTTTCATACTTTGAATGGGTTCAAAACAACCAAGGATATTATTGGACAGAAGAAGAAGTTGAAGAAAAGCTTGAAAAAGTAATGGTGAAATCATTTAATAACATATATGACACTGCTGAAATGCGACGTGTTGATATGCGTTTAGCAGCCTATATGGTAGGCGTTCGTAAAATGGCAGAAGCTTCACGCTTCAGAGGTTGGATTTAATTAGATTTGCACGACAGTGAAAAATCCCCTATCATTAATTGATAGGGGATTTTTAATTATATAATTGAAACATTGATCATGGTGTTTTTCGCAATAGAGGAGTGAATATAGTGATTAAGGAAAAAGCAATAATTGTTGGGGGAGGTCCTTGT
The DNA here is from genome assembly GCF_003944835.1 of Bacillus sp. HMF5848. GTDB lineage: Bacteria > Bacillota > Bacilli > Bacillales > HMF5848 > HMF5848. Next base: position 2,386,026 of record NZ_RWIV01000001.1, on the reverse strand, counting down.
GGCTTAGCAGCCGCTATAGCTTTGCAGGACAATAATATTGATTCTTTAGTAATTGAAAAAGGTAACATAGTAAATGCTATTTATCATTATCCAACACACCAAACATTTTTTAGCTCGAGTGAGAAACTAGAAATAGGTAATGTTCCTTTCATTACTGAAAATCGCAAGCCTGTTCGTAATCAAGCGCTCGCGTATTACCGTGAAGTAGCTAAAAGAAAAGAAGTTCGAACACACACATTTGAACGTGTAGAGAAAATAACTAAGCAAACGAATAATAATTTTAGAGTACAAACTAATAAGGCAGAATACGAAGCAACATATGTCATTGTCGCTACTGGTTATTATGACAACCCGAACTATTTAAATATACCTGGGGAAAATCTTCCAAAGGTATATCATTATTTTAAGGAAGCTCATCCGTTTTTTAATACAGATGTAGTAGTCGTAGGAGGTAAAAACTCTGCTATAGATGCAGCACTCGAACTAGTGAAGGCTGATGCTCGCGTTACAGTACTATATCGAGGATCTAACTACTCAGAAAGTATTAAACCATGGGTATTACCTGAATTTGATGCACATGTTCGTCATGGTGTGATTCAGATGGAATTTAATGCTAATATAGTAGCAATTGATGAGCATAACGTAACATATACTGTATGTGATCAAACAAGAACAATAAAAAATGATTACGTATTTGCAATGACCGGGTATCATCCTGACCATTCTTTTCTGAATGTTATGGGTGTAGAAATTGATGAAAACAGTGGTCGACCTCATTTTAATGAACTAACTATGGAAACGAATGTGCAAGGCATCTACATTGCTGGGGTTATTGCTGCAGGAAATAACGCGAACGAGATTTTTATAGAAAATGGTCGTTTTCACGGAGGTTTAATCGCAAATCATATAGTAAAGATGAGCAAAGAAAGAGACCAATGATGGTCTCTTTCTCATTGTTGTTTCGTATAAGCAGATTTTTGTCTTTTACTGTCAACGCTTAGAAGAAAAATAAAGAACATTTCTTCGTAAACGGTTTAGTTCGTGTCTATGTATATGTACGCCTTAAATTATTGTTCGAATATCTTTTGGATTATATCATGCTGGTAAGACAGTTCTAAAGCTATTAAAAGCTTTAATCGAGCTTTTTGTCCATTTAAGCCATTTGAAAAAATAATTCCCATTTTTTTAAGTTCTCTGCCACCACCTTCGTAATCATACACATCTTGAACAATCCCATTAAAGCAACGCGATACAATAACAATCGGAATATTATGCTTTAGGAGGTTTTGTAAGCCCTTTAATGTTGCAGGAGGCATGTTACCTTGGCCAAGAGCTTCTATTACGACTCCGTCATATCCCGCTTCTAAAATTGCATTAAAAATGCTGTCGTCCATCCCAGCAAATGCTTTTATTAGCATAACTTTTTTAGTAAGTTGATTTATTGGATATGACTCATATTGTGTTGGTGAATGATGAAATAACACTGCTCGTTTTGTGACAAGACCAATAGGTCCAAATTGTGGGGACTGGAATGTTGCGATGTTACTTGTGTGCGTTTTTGTAACATTTTTGGCCGAGTGAACCTCATCGTTCATAACCACGAGCACGCCTTTATGTACTGAGTCTTTACTTGCAGCTGTTCTAACAGCCGAAATTAAGTTATAAGGTCCATCAGCCCCCATTTCATTACTTGAACGCATAGCCCCAGTTAGTACAACAGGAATTCGAGTTTGTAAAGTTAAATCCAGAAAATATGCTGTTTCTTCTAATGTATCGGTTCCATGTGTTATTACAATACCTTCTGACCCTAATGCAGCTTGCTTTTCTATTTCATCTTTAAGCATTAACATCTCATTAGGTGTAATATGTGGAGAAGGTAGTCGCAAAAGCTCGATATGAGTTGTATCGGCAATTTTCTGAAGAGCATTTGTTAATGCCAAAAGTGGATGACTTTCAAACGGCCGAACAGCTCCCGTTGCCTCGTCTTCTTGCATGGATATAGTACCACCTGTATGGATAATACAAATCTTTTTCATAATTTGGACCCCTTATCAAAAAATTACATTTTCAATAAAACTATAACATGTTACGATTGATTAAAATAGATGAAATGAGGATTTCACCATGATAGCGATTATAAGTGCAGGAATCGCACCAGGATTAGCACTTTTAAGCTACTTTTATTTACGGGACGAGCGACATACAGAACCTATCTCATTGGTGCTAAAAACTTTTATATCAGGTGCAATGTTAGTGTTACCGCTTATGTTTATACAGTATGTAGTAGTTGAGGAGCAACTAGTTAGCAATATATTTTCTCAAGCATTTTTATCTTCGGCTTTATTAGAAGAGTTTTTTAAGTGGTTCATACTATTTTATGTAGTTTATAAACATGCTGAATTCGATGAACATTACGATGGAATAGTGTACGCAACAAGTGTGTCCTTAGGCTTTGCTACTGTTGAAAATATTCTATATTTACTTTCTAATGGTGTCGAATTTGCTATTGGACGTGCTATATTTCCCGTTTCAAGTCATGCGTTATTTGGCGTAGTTATGGGCTATTATGTAGGGAAAGCGAAATTTTCACACCAACATAAATCATACTGGCTTTTACTTTCGATAGTATTACCGTTTACTTTACATGGTATTTTTAATAGTATCTTACTAACTAAACAAAACTGGGGTGTGTTTTTACTGCCCTTCATGATATTCCTGTGGTGGTTTGGATTAAGAAAAGTTAAGTCAGCTAGATTGCAAACTCATCAATTAGAACTGTTTAATCGCCCTAGCTTAAAAGGATAAGAACCACAAACAAGTGTTTGAGAGCAACAGAACCTTTTGAATAAAAAGAATACTTGGACGACCGATGACGTCGGATTATTTTACATGATTATAATTATATTATAAAAACAGCCCCTTTACGGGGCTGTTTTTGTATGTTGAAAGCTGTTTTATATCTATAGCATGTAGTAGGATTTAGCATGTTAATTGCATTTAATGTTTTTTAAAATCAATCATTTGTAATAGCTTTGTATAAAATCCCAGTTAAAGCAAAAAATACGCATAAACAAATTTACATGTGTTTAGGGAGGGATTTCTATGTGGAGACGGTTTATATGTAAGCTATTAGTTACAGTTATATTGGCATTTTCACTTCAAGGCTCTATGATTCATGAAAACAGTTTAGCATTTTCAAATCAAGTTATCCAACAAGGTGCGGTTGGAGATGATGTAATTGAACTCCAAGCTCGATTGCAATATATAGGTTATTATAAAGGTTCAATTGATGGCGTGTTTGGGTGGGGTACATATTGGGCTGTTCGTAATTTTCAGAATGAGTTTGGTTTAGAAGTTGACGGATATGTAGGCCAAACGACAAAAGACAAATTGATAAAAGCATCTAAGTTCAATAAAGATTTTGTTTATAGAAATATCAACGAAGGTAATGAATTTACTCATTATGGTGGAACACCATTAGAAAATCAAGTAACACGAACGAACAACAAGAATACTAATGCAGCTCGAGGTGGTGGTGGTGGTGAAACAAATGCATCTCAAGCCTCCCCAACAGCTGTTAATATGCCAAATGGTTTCTCCCAAAATGATATTCAATTAATGGCAAATGCTGTCCACGGAGAGGCGAGAGGTGAACCCTATGTTGGGCAAGTTGCGGTTGCAGCTGTTATTTTAAATCGAGTGAATAGTCCGACATTCCCAAACACTGTTGCAGGAGTAATATTTGAACCAAGAGCATTTACCGCAGTTGCAGATGGACAAATCTGGTTAACACCTAATGAACAATCAAAGAAAGCAGTCGTTGATGCTATTAATGGCTGGGATCCCTCAGGCAATGCGCTTTATTATTTTAATCCTGATACGGCAACTAGCGCATGGATTTGGACAAGACCGCAGATTAAACGAATTGGAAAACATATATTTTGTAAATAAGGGGGAGTGGATTAAATGGTTCGTACATTGCTAGTAGCCGTATTAGCTGTTGGAATTTTAGGTACAAGCTATTGGGGCTATAAAGAGCATCAAGAAAAAAATGCAATATTAATTCAAGCAGAAAATAATTATCAACGTGCCTTTCATGAATTAACGTATAACATTGATTTATTACATGACAAAATAGGATCAACCTTAGCTATGAATTCACGGAAATCATTATCACCAGCACTTGTAGAAGTATGGCGTCTTACTTCAGAAGCACAAAATGATGTAGGGCAATTGCCTTTAACCTTAATGCCATTCAATAAAACAGAGGAGTTTCTTTCGAATATTGGTGAGTTTTCGTATCGCACGGCGGTCAGAGATTTAGAAAAAGAGCCATTATCAGAGCAAGAAGTTAAAACATTAGAAACGTTGTACTCAAACGCAGCCGATATTCAAAAGGAATTACGTACAGTTCAAAGTCTTGTAATAGAAAATAATTTGCGATGGATGGATGTAGAGTTAGCTTTAGCAGCGGGGGAAGAAAAAACGGATAATACTATAATTGATGGTTTAAAAACGGTTGAAAAAAATGTTGAGTCATATTCTGAAACAGACTTTGGTCCTACGTTTACCAGTATGGAGAAAATTGACGAAGGCTTTAAGCATTTAGAAGGAAAAGAAATCTCTGCGGAAGAAGCTAAGGAAATTGCTAAAGATTTCTTAGACATTGAGGAAAATGTAGAAATTAATGTAGTTGAAAGTGGTGAAGGTGCTAGTTCAGGTTTCTATAGCCTATCCATTCAAACAAAGAATGGAGAAACATATATGGATATAACGAAAAAAGGTGGCTATCCAATTTGGGTCATTGCACAAAAAGAAGTAAAGAATCGAAATATAAGCTTAAATGATGCTGCAACAAAAGCGAGTGACTATTTGAAAGACCATAAGTTTGAAAACCAGTTATTATTTCAAAGTGCACAATATGACAATGTTGGTGTATTTACGTTTGTTACAAAGAGAAATAATGTGCGTATATATCCTGAAGCAATTCAAGTAAAAGTAGGGTTAGATGAGGGGGAAATCATGGCCTTTTCCGCTAGGGACTATTTAGTGGCTAATAAAAAGCGTGAAATCCCTGAACCGAAAATTACTGTTGATGAAGCAAGAGAAGAAGTGAACCCAAATGTGAAAATTCAACAAGAAAATTTGTCGGTTATAATAAATGAACTAGGTGAAGAAGTACTTTGTCATGAATTTTATGGTACGATAGGGAACGATACGTATCGAATCTTCATTAATGCTGAATCTGGCATAGAAGAAAAAGTAGAAAAATTAAACAATGCTGAGAGGATATATCAAAAATTATAAGGAAAAGTCACAGGACTTTTCCTTTTTTTGTTATAATAATATTTGTTAACTAACTTAGAATTAATGGAGAGATTTTCATGATAGCAAAGATTGGGACAACCTTTACGTTAGAACCGAAATACGGTAATGAAATTGAAGTCTTGAAATGTAAATTAGTTGAACAAAAAGGGAACTATTTATATATTGATTATCCTATAAATATAAAAACAAGACGTACAGCCTTACTAATTGATGGGACACAAATAAAAGTTTCTTTTGTGATAGAATCAACTGTGTATTCCTTTGATACAGAGGTGCTGGGACGAGTAAGGCAACGAAATATTCCGATGCTTATTTTGTCTTATCCCGGTGATGATCAGCTTGTAAAGATACAACGCAGAGAATATGTGCGCGTTGAAACAGCTGCAGATGTAGCAGTACATTCGCTAAATGATGAGTTCAAGCCGTTTGTTACAGTTACTACAGATGTTAGTGCAGGGGGAGCGGCACTGATTGTTCCCAAAAAAGTGAATTTAGAAGCAAACATGAAGGTGATAACTTGGTTTGTTTTACCAATGGAGTCTGGCGAATATAATTATCTACGTATTTATGCAAAAATCATTCGTATCGTACCAGGTAAACAAGGTGAAGCGGATAGGGCACCGATTGAGTTTATAGATCTAGAGGAAAGAGATAGGCAACACATCATTAGATACTGTTTTGACCGCCAACTAGCTTATCGTAATCGGACAAGAATGTAGAAGTGAATATATGTTGAAAGGGATACAAATTTCAAAGTATGTTGATACTATTATAAATAATTTTCTAATAGGAGTTAGCATATGAAAAGATTAGAATCAATTTTAATTAAATTTGTTATCATTCAATTTGTTTTTTTGCTAATTGCACAAGCGTTTGTCCTATATAGTCCATATACGATGTACACATCTAAACTAGTAAAGTACGAAGGTGTGACCCAAAATAATTTCATAAAGATGATGGAAACCTTCGACCAAAAACCTTCAACTATGATAAAATAAAAGTTGTGCAGGATTACATATACCTGCACCTTTTTGAGGAACAAACGTGAACTTACACGTAAATTGTGGTGTTGAAGTAGGAGGGCTTATGGAAAAAAATATTTCAATTGCAATTGACGGTCCAGCGGGTGCTGGGAAAAGTACGGTTGCAAAAATTGTAGCCGATAAACTAGGCTTTGTTTATATTGATACTGGCGCTATGTACCGCGCGTTAACTTGGAAAGCTATACACTCAGACGTTAATTTAGAAGATGAAAAACTATTAACAAATTTATTACATAGTATTGATATACGACTAATGCCAACACATGGTGGTAAACAGAAGGTTTTTGTTAATGATGAGGATGTTACTGAAGCTATTAGATCTGTTGAGGTAACAAACAGCGTATCTATAGTTGCTAAGCATCATTATGTCCGGTTAGAGATGGTTGAACGACAACGGCAACTTGCAGCGAGCAGACCAGTTGTAATGGATGGACGAGATATTGGTACGCATGTTTTACCTAAAGCAGAAGTGAAAATATTTTTCATCGCTACAGTTGACGAACGAGCGAAAAGACGTTACGAAGAAATGCTTCAAAAGGGTATGCAAGCTGACTTGGAAACGTTGAAAATTGAAATTGCAAGACGAGATAAGCTGGATTCAGAACGCGAAAGCTCGCCACTGAAAAAAGCTGAGGATGCCATCACAGTGGATACCACATATTTAACAATTGATGAAGTTGTTACGCAGATTCTAAATATTGTTAAAGAAAGGGTGGGACCTGCTTGAATTTTTATACATTCGCAAAGAATGTTGTTAAGGGAATCTTTTTTATGGGTATGAAAATTGAGGTTATTGGAAAAGAGCACTTTCCAACTACAAAAGGGGTGTTGCTTTGCAGCAATCATATTAATAATCTTGACCCCCCGGTTGTTGGGATAACTGCTCCGAGAGATGTTCACTTTATGGCAAAGGAAGAATTATTTAATGCACCTATATTAAAGCACTTAGTCCCTAAGCTCAAGGCGTTTCCTGTAAAAAGAGGTATGAGTGATCGTGAAGCACTTCGAAAAGGATTAGCTATTCTAAAAGAAGGCGATGTACTTGGTCTTTTTCCCGAAGGCACACGCTCGAAGACGGGCGAACTAGGAAAAGGATTAGCTGGTGCAGGTTTTTTTGCATTGAGGACGGATGCCGAAGTTGTTCCATGTGCTATAGTTGGCGAGTATAAAATGTTTGGCAAGCTTAAGGTTGTATATGGAAAACCTATACCGATGATCGAAGCGCGTGAGCGTAAGGCATCTGCCGAGGAAGTAACAGAATTAATTATGAACGAAATACGAATGCTAATTGAAAAGAATAATTAGTTAAGTACTTTCTTCTTGACAAACAAGTCTATTTGTAAGAAGTTAGAAAAAGGAATAGTTTTCTAGCGAATCAAACTTGGTAAAAATTTTACCTAGTTTTTGGGTAAGTAAACTAATACCCAATGCTGAAATATAAACTATAATTACACAGTCTGTTGTCTGGGATTCAAGGAGGTAATTTCAATGGATGAAATGAATCAAATTGAAGTCAAAGAGTTACAAATTGGTGAATTGGTTCAAGGTACTGTTCGAAAAGTAGAAGAAAAACAGGTATTGGTCGATATAGAGGGGAGCAAGCTCGATGGTATTGTGCCGATAAGTGAGCTTTCAAGCCTCCATGTTGAAAAAGCATCTGATGTAGTGTCTGAAGGGGATGTAATTGATCTAAAAGTAAAGAAAGTAGAAGAAGACGCACTGATTTTATCAAAACGTCTAGTGGATGCTGAAAAAGCTTGGCAAGACCTTGAAAGCAAATTTCAAACAGGTGAAGTATTTGAAGCTGAAATTAAAGATGTTGTTAAGGGTGGCCTTGTTGTAGATCTTGGTGTACGTGGTTTTATTCCGGCCTCACTAGTTGAGCCCTTCTTTGTAGAAGACTTTACGGATTATAAAGGTCGTACATTAACATTTAAGGTAGTAGAGCTTGATAAAGAGAAGAACCGTGTTATTTTATCACATCGTGCTGTAGTGGAAGAAGAACAGCAAGCAAAGAAAGCGGATGTATTAGCGTCTGTTCAACCTGGGCAAGTTTTAGAAGGTAAAGTACAACGCTTAACAGATTTTGGTGTGTTTGTTGATATCGGTGGAGTGGATGGATTAGTGCACATTTCACAATTATCACATGAACACGTCGATAAACCATCGGATGTAGTGGCCGAGGGTGATCAAGTTAAGGTTAAAGTTCTATCAGTAGATCGTGATACCGAAAAAGTGTCTTTATCCATAAAAGAGACATTACCAGGTCCATGGGAAAACATTTCTGAGAAGATTAAAGTAGGAAGTGTAATTGAAGGTACAGTTAAGCGTTTTAAAACATTTGGTGCATTTGTGGAGGTTCTTCCAGGTGTTGAAGGACTTGTACATATTTCACAAATTTCTCATAAGCACATTAAGTCCCCTCAAGAAGTATTAAGCTTAGGGCAAACTGTAAGTGCGAAAGTTCTAGATGTTAATGAAGCAGACAATCGAATTTCTTTAAGTCTAAAAGAACTTGAAGAAGTCGCAAAAGAAGAAGATTACAGCTCTTATAAGCCAGAAGAGTCTAGTGGTTTTTCGTTCGGAGATGTAATCGGAGATCAGCTTAAAAAATTAAAATAATGGTGGTGCTTATATGTCCCGAGTGAGTCGAAAGCTGGATCATATTCAATTTTCACTTGAGACTGGGCAACTTCGGAATCATGGATTTGATGATATTGTCTTTGTGCATCAGAGCCTACCAGAAGTATCATTAGATAAAATTGATATCTCAACCAAAATCGGCGAACTGTCCTTACGTTCGCCGATTTTTATCAATGCAATGACTGGTGGCGGTGGAGAAGAAACGTTTAACATCAATGATAAGCTTTCTTCTATAGCGCATTTGAATGGTTTAGCCATGGCGGTAGGTTCACAAATGTCAGCAATTCGTGACAGGTCTCAGGCGTATACATATAAAATTGTTAGGAAAAACAATCCAAACGGTATTGTTGTAGCAAATTTAGGCTTTGATGCTCGTGCAGATGAGGCTGAAGCTGCTGTTGAATTATTAGAGGCCGATGCTATGCAGGTTCATATTAATGTGGTTCAAGAACTCGTTATGCCCGAAGGAGATCGGAATTTTGAACATGTACTTAAGAATATTGAACAAATTGCAAACAGATTATCTGTGCCAATCATCGTGAAGGAAGTTGGTTTTGGCATAAGTCGTGAAACTTCCCAAAAACTATTCAACGCTGGTGTGAAAGTAGTAGATGTTGGTGGGTATGGTGGTACGAACTTTGCTAAAATAGAAAATAAACGTCGTGATAGAATGTTTAATTTTTTCAACGATTGGGGCATTACAACAACTGCATCTATTGCAGAGGTTGCACGTTCAACACCATTGGTTTCGATAATTGGCTCTGGAGGAATTCAATCTGCATTAGAAATAGCGAAATCCATTGCTCTTGGTGCATCTGCATGTGGAGTTGCTGGCTATTTCTTAAAGATTTTATTACAAGAAGGAGACGAAGCGTTAGATCAAGAAATTAAAATGATATCTTCTGATCTGCGTTTTATTATGACGGCATTAGGTGTCTCTACTATTCAAGAATTACAAAAGGCTCCTCTAGTTATTAAAGGGGACACGCATCATTGGCTTACTCAGAGAAAGATAGATACGTTGGTATATAGTAACAGGTAAGCCTACAGCGGGAGTGTGAGTTTAATTGAAGGATCCAATACTTTTTGATTTTCCTACACAATTCGAAACAGATAGATTACTTATACGCATGCCCATACCAGGGGATGGGCGAGCGGTCTATGATGCCATTACTGCGTCGCTGTCTGAATTAAAACCATGGATGCCATTTGCACAAAACGAACAATCAATGGAGGATGTTGAGAAAAACATTCGTGAGGCGCATATTGATTTTATAAAGAGAGAGGATTTACGATTGCTAATCTTCTTGAAAGACACTAATCAGCTTGTTGCTTCTTCCGGATTACACCGAATTGATTGGGATGTCAGAAGGTTTGAAATTGGATACTGGATTGATTCTCGGTTTAGCGGACATGGGTATATAACGGAAGCAGTTAAGGGTATAGAAAATTTTGCTATAACTGAGCTTAATGCACGAAGATTAGAAATCAGATGTGAGCCTGAGAATGTAAAAAGTCGGGCCGTTGCTGAGAGGTTAGGTTATTCATTAGAAGGAATTCTAAGGAAAGACGCGTTATCAGCGGATTCTGAGGAGTTAAGAGACACGTGTGTATACGGCAAAGTTGTTGATAAAGAAACAAAAGGTATTGCTCACGCGTAAATCAATAAATTATTATAAAACCTTTTACTATCACAAAAACCTTCAAGACGTCTGTTTAGCCGCGACATACAACTGTCTGAAGTTTTTTCGGGAACGGCACACTTAAATCATAGGAAAATTCGGCTTATATTTTCTCTCTTTCATTTATTTTCTAAGCTAGACAGTAATCTAAGCTTATAAAAACAAAAATAGACGATTTGACTCCTAAAGAGTTGAATCGTCTATTTTTTATTACCGTTAAAGAAAGTAAATGTTGTTTAACCTAGATTGGTATCTAGCTCTAGCGCCTAGTCAGTTTTTCATCTATGAATAATCTTCATTGAGTATCTTTTTTAAAAGCATGATATAAAATATGATGCTTTTCACAGCTCAAGGTCTTAAGCCGTCCCTCTCTCAGGAGGGAAGGCCCTTCCTGCGGGGGACGTCTTAAGCTGGTTGGGGTGAGCAAGGTGCTTGCGCTTTTCTTTCTAGAACTAGTTTGCCTATCCGCTCCTCAAAGCCAAATTTTGAGGGGAAAGACTAACTGGGGACGCGTTACCATAGTTTCATTTACCTAGTGTTTTTATTTTGCGTATTTGTCTTTATTTCGCGCTCTTGCATGTTCTGGTCCTTCAAGTTTCGTTGCTCCGCCATAATGTAAGGCTTGGTCACGGTCTGACTCGGTGCGTCCTTCTTTTCTTAGCTTTGTTTCTTGACGATCATTTCCCAACATAATCCCTCCTCATAATAATATCTTTATTATTTTTTTCTACTTAATAAAAAATATGTAAGACCCTATTTTGAATTATAAAACAGGTAATAAATAATAAAGAATATCCTAAATTCTCATGTGGTTTTATCTTTTTGTTCGGTTATTTTTCAGAAAAAATACCAATAATGAAGTGGTAGGGGGGTGAAGCTGTGGATGGAGCTATATTTTATTGGTTGTATTGGATAGGTTGGGTCATAACAACCTTTTTAATGAATAAGGGGAAGCTGAGGACTTTAGTTGCTACTTGTTTGTTAATTTCAATAGCTTTTTCAACGTCAGTAGTAACTTTATTTAATACGGACATTAATGCTTTAGTTATATTATATTTTCTTGGTTGCTATTTTCTCATTCGTAAATACCCAAAGCGTTCACAATTTTATTATTTAATTGTTAGTCTCTCTATTACGATGGCTTATGTAAGCTTTCATGTGTTTTCATTGTTTGATCCGGTTTGGTTAGTGTTTAATAAACTTTGGATGCTTGTTTTTTTATTAGTTTACTTAAATCTTTTACTAGTGAAGAATGTTCTAGCAAGACTATTAACACTACTTCTAGGAATCTTACATGGTGAGGTATTGTACGCCATTGTTTTGTATAACTTTCGCTTTCCGTATGAGATTGGTTCGTTGTTCTTTTGGGATGCTTGTGCATTAATGATTACTGGCATATTGTTGTGGAGCGGTCTCGAAAATATATCTCAATATTGGAATTCTACACTACAAAAACAAGTGAAGGAGAGACAAGGAACATGAGTGAATATTCATATCCTATTTTATTTGGAGTTATTATTGGAACATTAACTCGTTTATATATGCTTCGAACTGATTATAGACAATATCCTACATATTTGCATGGGAAAATCATTCACGTCGCACTTGGCTTCATAGCCGCTAGTCTCGGAACAATTGCTGTTCCTGCAATTCTTGAAGAAGAGTTCACAGCTATTACTTTTTTAGCATTGGCAGCTTCGCAATTTAGAGACGTGAGAAATATGGAACGAAATACGTTAACTGAAGTTGATAGCTATGAACTTGTATCTCGTGGAAAGACCTATATTGAAGGCATTGCTATTGCTTTTGAGGGACGAAATTACTTAGTTATTTTTGCGTCTTTTGTTAGTACATTCGTATATATATTGACCAATATATTTTTTGCTTTAATTGTAGGAGTTATAGCTATTTTTTTGGCACATAGATTAATGTCTGGAGGCACACTGAAAAGTATAGTTGATATTGAATATGTCGAGCCTAGGTTTGATGGTGCTGGATTATATGTTGATAATATATATATCATGAATATAGGTATACCAGATAGGCAACAGGAAATTTTGAAATACGGCATGGGTTTTATTCTCAAACCAAAGAGCTTTAATGCAAGAATGACAATAGCAAACCTAGGACAGCGTCAAGCAATCTTACACGACGTTTCAACAGCACTCGGTGTTTTTCGTGACTCTGGTACACCAGCTTTAGTACCGCTTGCAAAACGTGACTTAGATGATGGTAGACTAGGTGTGTTTGTGTTACCACAGGAAAAAGATATTGAAAAGGCAATCGCAATTATCGGACAAGTACCTGTTTTAGAAAATGCTATTCGGATGCCGACAGAATCAAAAGTGAATAAAAAGGGGCGAGAGCTTAAATGAACCTTGAGAAATATATTTTGGCAGCAATCACTACAAATCCGAATAAGATTATCGGAGGGACACCTGTGTTTAATTGTAATACAAAAGAAGAAATGGATTATTATGCAGCGAACCTTGAAGCTATTTTGGATGGAATTGCACACAGTTTAAGTGAAGAAGTATATATTATTGTTAAACATTAATATATAATTGTGATAGTATTGTGTATTTGATACAATAACTTAGCTAAGACCTTCCGACTTGGAGGGTTTATTTATTACCGTAAAGGAAAGAATAAACTTTCTGAATCTAGATTATTGGCTAGTTTCATCGTCTAGTCAGTATTCACCTGTGCTACGTCAATTTAGGTCAAGCTGTTAACTGAAATCTTAGCAGCTCAAGGCGCACATCGCATTTTACCGAATGCAGGTCCTTCCTATAAGTGATGACTTAAGTTTGGGCTAAGCAATGAGGACAATACAATACATACAAGTAAAAAAGACAGCTTTTATTGGCAGCTTATTTTTGGAATTATATCTGCTTAAGAGCTTTGTTAAATAAGGAGTGAAAAAATATGGCAAAACCAATTATTGCAATTGTAGGGAGACCTAACGTTGGTAAATCAACGATTTTCAATAGAGTGGCTGGGGAACGTATTTCAATTGTAGAAGACGTGCCTGGAGTTACACGAGATCGGATATACAGCCCTGCTAACTGGCTGAACTATGAATTTAATATTATTGATACAGGTGGTATTGATATCGGTGATGAGCCTTTCTTAGAGCAAATCCGTCAACAAGCTTATATTGCTATTGACGAGGCCGACGTTATTATTTTTATTGTTAATGGACGAGATGGTGTGACCCCAGCTGATGAAGAGGTTGCAAATATTCTCTACAGATCAAAAAAACCAGTGGTGTTAGCTGTTAATAAAATTGACAATCCTGACATGAGAGAGAATGTTTACGATTTTTACACATTAGGCTTCGGCGAACCTGTTCCTATTTCAGGGGCACATGGATTAGGTATTGGAGACTTGTTAGATAAGGCATGTGAGCATTTTCCGACGAATATAGAAGACGATTATGATGAAGATACTATTAAATTTAGCTTAATCGGTCGTCCAAATGTAGGTAAATCATCACTTACTAATTCTATTTTAGGTGAGGATCGTGTCATTGTAAGTAATATTGCTGGTACTACAAGAGATGCTATTGATACTGCATTTACTAGAGAGGGACAAGAATATGTCATTATAGATACAGCTGGCATGCGAAAGCGTGGTAAGGTGTATGAATCTACTGAAAAATATAGTGTGTTAAGAGCTTTAAAAGCAATTGAACGTTCTGATGTTGTACTTGTTGTTCTAGACGGTGAAGAAGGAATCATTGAACAGGATAAAAAGATAGCAGGATATGCTCATGAATCAGGACGGGGTGTCATCGTTGTTGTTAACAAATGGGATGCGGTTGAAAAAGATGAAAAAACAATGAAAAAATGGGAAGAAAAAATTCGTGATCATTTTCAATATATTGATTATGCACCTATTGTCTTTTTGTCTGCGATAACCAAAAAAAGAATTCATAATCTTCTTCCTGTTATTCAGCAAGTTAGTGAAAATCACTCATTACGAGTTCAGACGAACGTATTAAATGATGTTATTATGGATGCGGTGGCGATGAACCCGACTCCTACTGACAAAGGGAATCGCTTGAAAATTTATTACTGCACACAAGTTGCTATAAAGCCACCAACGTTTGTTATTTTCGTTAACGACCCAGAGCTATTACATTTTTCATATAAACGTTTCTTAGAAAATAGAATTCGTGATGCATTTGGTTTTGAGGGGACACCAATTCGCATAATTGCGCGTACTAGAAAATAATAAAGAGAGGGGACGAACTATGAAAGAAATTGCGGTGTTAGGAGCGGGAAGTTGGGGTACAGCACTTTCGTTAGTATTATCTGACAATGGTTATCGCGTTAGACTTTGGGGTCATTTAGCAGAGCAAATAGATGAAATAAATCAGCAACGTACAAACAAAAAGTATGTACCTGATATAGTGTTGCCAGATAGTATTCAAGGATATTTGTCTTTGGAGGAAGCTTGTAAACATCTTGATATCATAGTGTTAGCAGTACCTACAAAGGCTATTCGTGAAGTCTTGCGCCAAGCGGTTCCTTTGTTTGGATCTGCTAAGCACATTGTGTCTGTTGCGAAAGGAATAGAACCAGATACTCATTTGCGAATTTCAGAGATTATTGAAGAGGAAGTACCTGACAATTTACGGGAAAGTGTTGTTATTTTATCAGGACCTTCACATGCAGAAGAGGTTGTGCTTCGTCATCCAACTACAGTCACCGTGTCGTCTAAAAATAAACAAGCAACTGAACGAATTCAAGATACGTTTATGAACCAAAACTTTCGTGTGTATACAAACCCTGACCTTATTGGCGTTGAATTGGGAGGCGCATTAAAAAATATTATTGCGCTAGGTGCGGGTATTTCTGATGGCTTAGGACATGGAGACAATGCTAAAGCTGCTCTTATTACAAGAGGACTAGCAGAAATTGCTAGACTTGGAAGTGCTCTTGGTGCCAACCCCCTTACATTTTCCGGTTTAACGGGCGTAGGAGATTTAATTGTTACATGTACTAGTGTACATTCCCGGAATTGGAGAGCAGGACACATGCTTGGAAAAGGCAAAGCGTTACAAGATGTATTGGATAGCATGGGGATGGTTGTCGAAGGCGTGAGGACAACAAAAGCAGCGTATCAGCTTTCTAAAAAGCTAAATGTTGAGATGCCAATCACTACAGCTATATACAAATTACTATTTGAAGACGTGAGTGCAAAAGAAGCAGTTGAATCATTAATGGGACGAATGAAGACACATGAGATGGAAGACCTTGTTAATATCCTTGAAGATCGCAATTAATTGAGGCGCAAGCTCACAAATGAAGGGAATAACGCATATAATGTATCGCCCGACTAACATTTTCATGATGCATATTTTTAGTTTATTAGGCAGATGAGGATACAACAACAAACTAACAGGCATACAATGCAACGTAGCAATTTGTGAGTTGGTCGTTCGATAGGGTGTGAAGGTCACGTGAATTGAAGCAAGATAGCCCCTCTTGCTTCCTTTTTTTATGGAGCTATAGCGCTCGTGTCTATGAAACTTTTATTATCAAATCGTTTATATTGAAAAAGTAACTGATATTGTAATATATTTTATTCATGATTGTATGGCGATATGTTATAATACGAACGAATAAGGAGATGATACACTTGTCACCAGGCTTAATAAAAATGTGGTTCTCACTAGCAGGACTTGGATTCATGTTTATATCTGTGTTTTTTGTTTATTTAGCTCAATTTAAGCTAAAAAATCGTATCTTACAGTTCATTTTGAATTTTGTTTCGTTGGTACTAATATTATTATCAGGTCTGATTATCTTCTTTATCGTCTTTTCAGGACCTGTATCAGAATAGTAAAGAGGTAGAATTATAATGAATAAAAAGATTTACATATTCTTTATGGTTAGTTGTATGCTTTTGTTATCCGGTTGCTTATATCCTCAATCACGTTTACAACAAAATCAAGTACCATATCAGCATCAATTAGATAGTGTTCAAGCTGCCGTTCACTCGTTTCAAAAAGATACAGGCGGTTTATTGCCTATTAAGACTCGTGATATGACAACTCATGTGTATCAAAAGTATCCGATTGAATTTTCGAGACTTGTTCCTAAATATTTGCCTGAACCTCCTGCAAATGCATATGAAGCTGGTGGTGTGTTTGTTTATGTACTAGTTGACGTCGAAAATACCCCAACTGTTAAGCTATTAGACATCAGATTAGCGGAGAAGATAAGTGAGCTTAATTTAAGGGTTGATATTTATCGACAGTCTAATGGTTATCCACCGTTCAAGGAAGTTATTTCGGATAAAGTATACGCACTAGATTACAGTAAATTAGGGTATAAAGAGCCACTACAGGTTATTAGTCCATATTCTGGAAAAGGGCTGCCGCTTGTAATGAATAATGAGGGTAAAATATTTGTTGACTATCGAATTGATTTATATGACGCTCTTCAATCTAATCAGCATGCCTTTAAACATGGTGATGATATTCGTGGTATTTTAGTTGACACGACTATGTTCGTACCTGCTTATTCCTTGCCTTATACTGTTAATGATAAAAATGAGCCAATATTTTTAATAAAGAAGTCATGAACCTTTCGCTTATGAATAGACTCATAAGAGAAAGGTTTTTTTGTTGTCTACTACTATCTTGGACATTCCGATAGACAAAATATCATACATAGATGTTTTTTTCTATTAAATGTCATAGTTAGTAGGACAACGTCATACACTTGTAGTGTCCTAGATGATTCATAATTTGGATACAAATATCCCAATAAGAATTGGAAAGCGGGAGGGAGCACATTGGAAAAGTTCGATATTTTTAACGATATCGCTGAACGTACTGGTGGCGATATTTATCTTGGGGTAGTAGGTGCAGTAAGAACCGGTAAATCTACTTTTATTAAGAAGTTTATGGAACAACTAGTACTACCGAACATCGGTAATGAAGCAGATAAAGCACGAGCAGTTGATGAGTTACCTCAAAGTGCTGCTGGTAAGACAATCATGACTACTGAGCCGAAGTTTGTCCCAAATCAAGCTGTAGCTATTAAGGTAGAAGAAGGTCTTGAAATTAATGTCCGTCTTGTTGATTGTGTAGGGTACACTGTACCGGGTGCAAAGGGCTACGAAGATGAGAATGGTCCTCGCATGATTAATACACCTTGGTATGAAGAGCCAATACCATTTCATGAAGCAGCTGAGATTGGGACACGTAAAGTTATTCAAGAGCATTCTACAATTGGTGTTGTGATAACTACAGACGGGACAATCGGAGAAATCCCTCGTTCTAATTACGTAGAAGCTGAAGAACGTGTTATTGAAGAGCTTAAAGAAGTAGGAAAACCATTTATTATGGTTGTGAACTCAGTTCGTCCGCAGCACCCTGAAACTGAAGCACTTCGACAACAGTTATGTGAAAAATATGATATTCCTGTTTTAGCGATGAGTGTAGAAAGTATGCGCGAGACGGATGTATACAACGTATTACGTGAGGCTCTATATGAGTTTCCTGTGCTTGAGGTTAATGTTAACTTACCAAGCTGGGTTATGGTGTTACGAGATGATCACTGGCTCCGCGAAAGCTATCAGAATGCTGTTGGAGAAACAGTTAAAGATATTAAGCGTTTGCGTGACGTTGATCGAGTAGTAGGTCAATTTAGTGAGTATGACTTCATTGATAATGCGAGTCTAGCAGGTATTGAAATGGGTCAAGGAGTTGCCGAGATTGACTTATATGCTCCAGACGAACTGTATGACCAAATATTAAAAGAAGTTGTTGGTGAAGAAATACGCGGAAAAGATCATTTACTAGAGCTTATGCAAGACTTTGCTCATGCTAAAGCTGAGTATGACCAAGTTGCTGAGGCCCTAAAAATGGTAAAGCAAACAGGCTACGGTATAGCCGCTCCTTCATTAGCTGATATGAGTTTAGATGAACCGGAGATTATTCGTCAGGGATCACGCTTTGGTGTTCGTTTAAAGGCGGTTGCCCCTTCTATTCATATGATAAAAGTTGATGTAGAAAGTGAATTTGCCCCTATTATTGGTACGGAAAAACAAAGTGAAGAGCTTGTTCGTTATTTGATGCAAGATTTTGAAGATGATCCACTATCAATTTGGAACTCTGACATCTTTGGACGAAGCTTAAGCTCAATTGTACGTGAGGGCATTCAAGCCAAACTGTCGTTAATGCCAGAAAATGCACGATACAAACTAAAAGAAACACTTGAAAGAATTATAAATGAAGGATCAGGTGGACTGATTGCCATCATCTTATAATCGTAACTGACTCCTAGCTTTAGGGGTCTTTTTTTGTGGTTATAAGTACACATGTAGGTAAATAATCATCGTAAATCTAATTAAGTGAACGACGTACTAAAAATCATTATTTTGTGATGATAAATTGAAACTTACTAAATTTAATTTTATTTGTAAAAATAGTAGATTTGTCGAAAAATAAGATATCCTAAAAAAACCTTGACACATCAAGGGATTTTAATAACTGGTAAAATTATCTAAAAATATGCAAATAAAAAAAAGAATTGCAAAAAATCTTTATATATCAATGGTTTTAAGGCTTTTTTTGCTTGATTAGTTCACTTTCATGTGATACTCTTAATTTCAGAAACTTTGGCTACTTTGGTCAAATTTACCTAAATAATAATATTATTTGTCAAAAATGATTGAATTATGTCAAAGATTCGTATAATATAGGCGTGTCAGCTACTTATCGTACGACAAAACGTATAGAAAATGCTGATTGTGTCAAGTAATGATTATAGGTCTATTACTTTATTTTACTTTGATTGAGGCCTCATTACATACCTTTTTGGGAGGAGGTGAATGGCATGAACAAGACAGATTTAATTAATGCTGTAGCTGAAAGCACTGAGCTTTCTAAGAAAGATGCGACAAAAGCAGTTGACGCTGTTTTTGATTCAATCTTAGATGCTCTTAAAAATGGTGATAAAGTACAATTGATTGGTTTTGGTAACTTTGAAGTACGTGAGCGTGCAGCTCGTAAAGGTCGTAACCCTCAAACAGGTGAAGAGATCGAAATCGCAGCTAGCAAAGTTCCTGCATTTAAACCAGGTAAAGCTCTTAAAGATGCTGTGAAATAATTTCTATAGTACATACAGCTTACTATTTAATATAGTAGGTGTTAAGAGCAAACAAGAAGGGTCGTATATGAATCGACCCTTCTTTTATTTATATAGTTTATATCAAATTAGACTTATAGAAGTTCTGATTTAATAAATCATCTTAAGCTTATGAAAGCAGTTTTATAGCCTATTGCTTTTTGCTTAACGTATAGGGCTGTGCTAGAATCTGATTAAACATGTGAAAATAATATTGAATCATCCGTCTTAGGAGGCAAAGCTTGTGGCTGAATTTCAACGTGAAAAAATTGAAAAGGCTGTTAAGATGATAATTGAAGCAATAGGAGAAAACCCAGATCGTGAAGGATTTCAAGATACACCTCGCCGTGTTGCCAAATTCTACGAAGAAGTTTTTTCAGGTTTACGTGAAGATCCGAAGCAGCATTTCTCAACAATCTTTAGCGAAGAAAAGCACGAAGAGCTCGTATTAGTAAAGGATATATATTTTTATTCGATGTGCGAGCATCATTTAGTCCCTTTTTATGGGCATGCACATGTTGCGTATATTCCGAGAAATGGTCGTGTTACAGGATTAAGTAAGTTAGCTAGGGCAGTGGATGCTGTTGCTAAACGTCCTCAATTACAAGAACGTATTACTTCAACAATTGCTGATTCAATGGTAGAATCATTAGAGCCCCATGGTGTGATGGTTGTTGTGGAAGCTGAGCATATGTGTATGACTATGAGAGGTATCAAGAAGCCAGGTGCCAAGACTGTCACGTCAGCTGTTCGCGGTATTTTCCAAACAGACCAAGCATCCCGCGCAGAAGTATTATCACTGATTAATAAAGCATAACAAATGTTTGAGAGGGGATTTAGAATGAAGAACGTTACAAATGATTTCATTGTAATTAAAGCGTTAGAAGATGGTGTGAACGTAATTGGATTAACAAGAGGTACAGATACTAGGTTTCATCATTCTGAAAAGCTAGATAAGGGAGAAGTGATGGTTGCTCAATTCACAGAGCATACATCTGCAATAAAGATTAGAGGGAAAGCAACTATACAAACAAGCTATGGTGAAATGGAGTCAGATTCAAAGAAGTAACGTATTGAAGCAATACATATGAATAGTTAAAATATAACATACACTAAGTAACATGTATGTTATAATATTCAATGTCTGAATAAAAATATTGTTGGATTGGGGAAGGGTTATGGAGAAGGCAAGCACAGTAGGAAAGCTAGAACAACTCAAACATGATATTGTCGGTCAATTAGAGCATATATACATAGACAAGAATGTTGCTCTACCTGATATAGACAACGACCGCTTGCTTTTGCTCTTATCATTACTTCAAAACGTAAAAGAAACGACTGATGAAAAAAGACATAACATTATAGTTGCTGCAATGCTTGTGCAACTAGCCCTTGATACCCATGAAGCTGTAACAAATGAAAGATTAACAGCAAGTTCTTCAATAAGGGAAAGACAGCTTACTGTTTTAGCTGGTGATTTTTATAGTGGGTTATATTATAGGTTATTATCTCATGTAAATGAAATACCTTTGATTAATGTACTAGCACAAGCGATTAAAGATATAAATGAAAATAAGATAAAGCTTTACGAGAAAAAAGAACTTACTCAAACTGTTTTTATGACAAGTTTAATGAACATTGAAGCTTCATTAGTGACGATGATAGCTGATTATTTTCATTTGCCTAATTGGAAGGCGGTTGCAAGCGACTTCTTGCTTTTAAAACGCTTATTGCAGCAAAAAAGTGATCAGCAGTTAATAGTGTTTGGACATCAAATCACAGATATAGATAAGCAAATTGAAATGACGATGGAAAAGTTAAGGTCTTCTATTCAAGTTGTTTCGCAAACGAACAAGGTCTTCCTAGAACGCTTGAATAGCTTATTATCTCCTTCTAAGCATGCAGATGCTTTGCCATTACGTTGCACATATGATGCATAAAAGAATTGTAAGCGGGTGGATAAGAATTGGCAACATCAAAAGAACGTAAAGTGCATAATGTTTTTGAGAAGATATCTGATCATTATGATACAATGAATTCAGTAATTAGTTTTCAACGGCATGTAGCTTGGCGTAAAGATACGATGAAACGTATGAAGGTAAAAGAGGGTTCTTTTGCGCTAGATGTATGTTGTGGAACAGCGGATTGGACTATTGCTTTAGCCCATGCAGTTGGTGCCAAAGGTACTGTAAAAGGGCTTGACTTTAGTCAAAATATGTTAAACGTGGGGCATCAAAAGGTCAAGGACCTTAACCTTACGAATACGGAGTTACTGCATGGAAATGCTATGCAGTTGCCTTTTAGTGACAATACCTTTGACTACGTAACAATCGGGTTCGGATTAAGAAATGTACCAGATTATTTGCATGTTCTAAAAGAAATGACACGAGTTGCGAAGCCTGGGGGCATAGTAGTTTGCTTGGAAACATCTCAGCCCAATTTACCAGTTTATAAACAAATGTATCGTTTTTATTTTCGTTTTATTATGCCGTTGTTAGGAAAATTATTAGCAAAAAGCTATGATGAGTATTCATGGCTACAAGAATCTGCAAAAGATTTTCCAAATCAAGGTGAGTTGGCTGCCTTATTTAAACAAGCTGGACTAGAAAAGGTTGAAATAAAATCATATTCCGGTGGCGTTGCTGCAATGCATTTAGGGTACAAACCTAACGGTGAGTAGCTGTCACTCATCTAAAAAGTTAGACAAGGTGACATACATGAAATTATCTTCTGTGTATCATTATTTACATAGTGATCTACAAACAATTGAAAAAGAATTAGAGAAAACTATTTCTGCAGAGCATCCCCTTTTACAGGAAGCGTCGTTGCATATACTCCAAGCAGGAGGCAAACGCATACGACCTTTGTTTGTTCTATTGGCAGCTAAATATGGAAAATATGATATTCATCATGTTAAAAATGTTGCTGCAGCGTTAGAATTAATTCATATGGCGTCTTTAGTGCATGACGATGTTATTGATGATGCTTCTATTCGACGTGGTAAATCTACTATTAAAGCTAAATGGGATAATAAAGTTGCGATTTACACGGGAGATTATATATTTGCAAAATCATTAGAATTAATGTCTATATATGATGATCCTAACGTTCATATGACGTTATCAAATACGATGGTAGAGCTTGTACTTGGTGAGGTGCAACAAATTAAAGAAAAGTTTGATTATGAACAGAATTGCCGTGCGTATTTAAGGCGAATAAAGAGAAAGACTGCTTTATTAATTGCTGCTAGCTGCGAATTAGGCGCGATGACAGCGAAAGCCCCTGCGCACACTTGTAAATGTTTGTATTGGTTTGGTTACAATGTAGGCATGGCTTTTCAAATTACAGATGACATATTAGATTTTGTCGGGAATGAAAAAACCTTAGGAAAACCAGCAGGTAGTGATCTTCGTCAAGGTCATATTACATTGCCTGTTTTATATGCGTTAGAGGATTTGAATATTAAAAATGAGATTATTGGGTTGTCAGAAGACTCATCAAAAGATGAGTTTGATCATGTTATTAATTATATAAAAAAATCTAGTGCTATAAAACAATCTGTTAAGGTAAGTGACTTATACTTACAGAAGGCTATTCGAATATTAGATACACTTCCAAAATCAAAAGCTAATGCTAGCTTACGACAAGTGGTTTCTTTTATAGGTAAGCGGAAATTTTAAAGAATGTAGTGCAGCTGTTACTGTTGTAACAAGTTTCATTATAGAAGAAAGAAAAATAGTGAAAGTATCATAGAAGATCGCTAAATCTCGGGAGGTATACTAACCTTCCTTTTTTTGTGCCATTATAAGCATAGTGAGGTATGGGGTATTGAATTACATTTGCATGTCTATTTAATAATTTTTTCGAGGCTTTTTGAAGAAAAAAATCATAAATCACTAAACTTTTCTGAAAATCATACTCCTTTAAAGATTGCGAATATTGATAACGCTTTAAAATAGTGATAGTATTTATTTGGGTGTCCATTATGACAGCCTATACATACTATTTAGTAGGGGTGGGAGTAGTTTTATGGAACAAACATATTTAATGGTTAAACCAGATGGGGTACAGCGCAATTTAGTAGGGGAAATTGTGTCTCGCTTCGAAAAAAAAGGATTTCAATTGGTAGGGGCTAAACTTGTACAAATTCCTACAGAGCTAGCAGAGGAACATTATGGCGAACATAAAGACAAGCCGTTTTTCCCTGAATTAGTTGATTTTATTACATCTGGTCCGGTTTTCGCAATGGTTTGGCAAGGGGACAATGTCATTGCAACAGCTAGGCAAATGATGGGAGCGACAAACCCAAAAGATGCTTTACCTGGCACTATTCGTGGAGATTTTGGATTAACAGTTGGAAAAAATGTAATTCATGGTTCTGATTCATCAACTAGTGCAGAACGTGAGATTGCATTATTCTTTAAAAAAGAGGAATTAACTAATTATAAGAAATTGGTAGATGAGTGGGTATATTAATGTTAAGAAAAAACTCGGCAATCGCCGAGTTTTTGTATTATATAATAAAATTAAATATATAATTATAAAAATTGTCACTACTAAGATAGTGATTTTTATGTATACTTAAAAGTATACAACATCTTTGAGCAAGGGGAAGCTTATGTCACAAGATTACTTAGATTTCATCTTAAATGTAAAAAGAAAAACAGGTATTGATTTAGCTCTATATAAGGAAGCACAAATGAAAAGACGTTTGACTTCATTATATGAAAAAAAAGGGTACAAAAGTTTTAAGGAATTCTTTCAAGCTATATCTGCTGACCCTAATTTATATCATGAGTTTTTAGACAGAATGACCATTAACGTGTCAGAGTTTTACAGGAATAGCAAACGCTGGGAAGTGCTTGAAACGAAAATCTTACCAGAATTAATAAAAAACAATCGTCGCTTGAAGGTGTGGAGTGCTGCTTGTTCTACCGGAGAAGAGCCTTACACTTTAGCGATGATTCTTTCTAAGCTCCTACCAGCAAAGGATATATCAATTCTTGCTACTGATATAGATGAGAATGTTATGGCACGGGCAAGAATAGGAGTGTATCAAGAACGCTCCCTACAAGAAGTACCTTCTGATATAAAGTCTAAGCACTTTACGAAGGAAGGCGCCTATTATAAAGTTAACGATGATATAAAGAAAACGGTAACGTTTAAAAAGCAAAACTTATTAGCGGATCCGTTTGATTCTGGTTTTGATTTAATTGTTTGTCGGAACGTATTAATATATTTTACAGAAGAAGCTAAACATGAATTATATATTAAATTTGGCTATGCACTAAAGAAAGGCGGCGTATTTTTTGTAGGAAGTACGGAGCAAATCTTTAGTCCGTCACGTTATCAATTTGACACAGTTGATACTTTCTTTTATCGTAAACAATAATAACACCGAGGAATTCATCAAAGTTATACTGAGATGAATTTCTTTTTTTTACTTTATTCATTAGTATTTTTTAAAAAAAGACGGTAATTTTTATAAAAATGTGGTATATTGTTACATAACCGCTTTAAAGAGATAAAGGGAGGCTGGAATTTATGCGCTACTTAACAGCAGGGGAATCACATGGTCCACAATTGACGACGATTTTAGAAGGGGTCCCAGCTGGATTGCCTTTATTAGCAGAGGATATTAATGAGGATTTAGCTCGTCGACAAAAAGGATACGGACGTGGTCGACGTATGCAAATTGAAAAGGATCAAGTGAAAATAACATCTGGGGTTCGTCACGGTAAGACTATGGGGTCTCCCATTGCACTCGTTGTTGAAAATGATGACTGGAAACATTGGACCGCCATTATGGGAGCAGAGCCTTATGAAGGTGATGAGGCGGAAGTGAAACGCAAGATTTCACGACCCCGCCCTGGGCATGCAGATTTAAATGGTGCGATAAAATATGGTCATCGTGATATGCGTAATGTGTTAGAAAGATCTTCAGCTCGAGAAACGACAGTTCGTGTTGCTGCTGGGGCTGTGGCTAAACGTTTGTTAAAAGAGTTGGGAATTGAAATTGTAGGGTATGTTAAGGAAATTGGTGGTGTGGTTGCTAAAGACATTCCTTATTCAACTATTGATGAGATTCGAAATATAACAGAGCAGTCACCTGTTAGAACATTAGATAAAAATGTTGAAGGCGACATGATGAAAGCAATCGACGATGCAAAAAAACAAGGCGATTCTATTGGTGGTGTCGTTGAAGTTGTTGCAACTAATATGCCTATTGGTATCGGTAGCTATGTTCAATTTGATAAGAAACTTGATGCTAAAATAGCAGCTTCTATTGTAAGTATAAATGCTTTTAAAGGTGTTGAGTTTGGTATAGGGTTTCAGGCCGCAAGACTTCCAGGAAGTCAGGTTCATGATGAAATAACGTGGGATGAACAACATGGATATTCCCGAAAAACAAATCGACTTGGTGGTTTTGAGGGCGGCATGACGACAGGTATGCCTATTGTTGTTCGTGGTGTTATGAAGCCTATCCCAACCTTGTATAAGCCGTTGCAAAGTATAGATATCGAAACAAAGGAAAGCTTCGCAGCTAGTATTGAGCGCTCTGATAGTTGTGCTGTTCCGGCAGCAAGCGTCGTTGCAGAGGCAGTTGTTGCTTGGGAGCTTGCAAGCGCGATTGTAGAGCAATGTAATAGTGATAAGTTAGAATATTTGCGTGCCGACATCGAAAATATGCGTCGTTATGCGAGGGATTTTTAAAATGGATACCATCACTATTTCAACAAGTTCTAAAACGTATCCTATATATTTAGGAGCTAATATCATACCGGAAATAAGCGAGTTTTTATCTACTCAATGGCCTAAATTATCTCAAATTGTAGTAATAACGGACACTAATGTAGCTAGCCTTCATCTTCAGTCGTTGTTAAAGGTTATTGAAACACAATGGTCCGTACATACGTTCACTATGCTTGCTGGTGAGCAGTCAAAGAGCTTTGAAACGTTTTATTCATGTCATACGGCATTGCTTGAGGCTGGTGTTGATCGTCAAACGGTTGTCATTGCTTTTGGTGGAGGTGTTGTTGGGGACCTGGCAGGTTTTGTTGCTGCAACGTATATGAGGGGCGTACCTTTTATTCAAGTACCTACGACACTATTAGCGCATGATAGCGCTGTTGGTGGCAAAGTTGCTATTAATCACCCTTTAGGAAAGAATATGATTGGCGCTTTTTATCAACCGCAGGCGATTTTTTACGATATTGCGTTATTAAAAACCTTAGATGAATGTGAGCTTCGCTCAGGCTTTGCTGAAGTAATAAAACATGCAATGATCCATGATGTAGACTTGTATGAGTGGCTAAAAAATAACATTCTCTCACTTGATGATTTATCAGACAATCGTATACATTACGCCATAAAAGCAGGTATTAGTGTAAAGGCTGAAATAGTCGGTCAAGATGAAACAGAGAAGGGGATACGTGCTTATTTAAATTTTGGTCATACGTTAGGGCATGCTCTTGAATCTGAGCTAGGTTATGGGACTATAACTCATGGAGATGCTATAGCTATTGGTATGTTATATGCCATTGCAGTTAGCGAGCATGTTTACGGGACAGACTTACACCTTGAAAATATAACTTCATGGTTTGAAGGTTACGGTTTTCCAACAACAATTCCTAGTGAAATAAAATTTTCAAGCTTACTACACCGGATGAAAAAGGATAAAAAATCAGCAAAAGATGGTATTCGAATGGTATTGATGAAAAGTATAGGAACTGTAGTTGTGGAAAAGATAGATGAGAAAGTGCTAGAAGAAGTATACTATAATTGGATAACGTCACAACAATAAGGAGGCGGTTTTTTTGCTTCGTGGAATACGAGGGGCTACGACGGTCCGAACTAATACAAAGGCCGAAATTGTCTCAGTTACTGAAAGGCTGCTTCAAGAAATGATTGTGGCCAATAGTATTGAGGCTAACTCAGTGTCTTCAGTACTAATTAGCGTAACAAATGATGTAACAGCAGAATTTCCTGCAAAGGCGTTACGAAACATTGAAGGTTGGACGTATGTTCCTGTTATGTGCATGCAGGAAATACCTGTACCCGACTCTTTGTCTATGTGTATTAGAGTCATGATAATGGTGGATACACAAATAGCACAACAAGATATTCGTCATATTTATTTAGAGGGTGCAACGAATTTGAGACCCGATTTGAATATAGATAATAGTTGAAATAATTAAATATTTGTTATAAGATTATGATAGTTTAGTTGAGAAGAGAGAAACTTTATAAGTTTAGGGTAGTTGAGAATGAGTTAGCATAGTTGAGCTTAGTTTAGTTATTATTTACATGTCCTACCCAAAGATACGTAAGTGTCTTTGGGTTTTGTATTTTTATGAAAAGTAGCTACCAATTAATCGTATATTACTTACGCAAATACGGTTATTTGCTACTTTTTACATGTATACACCTCACGCTACTCATTCTCCGACCGAATATGGAAGGAGAGTGCAACAATGGATTTTACCTCATTTTTACAAGAGTCAGAGACGTATAAAACAATCCCTATTATTAATCGTTTTATTGCTGACACGTTAACTCCTATTCAAATTTTCCAAAATCTTAAGGAAGAAGCATCTTTTATTTTAGAATCAAAGGATGCTAGTTCACCGTGGTCACGTTACTCATTTATTGGTTTACAGCCGTTTTTGTACATTACGAATCGTAAGGATAAGTTTGTTGTTCAAAATGACAAGCGACATACTGTTACATCACAACCATCGTTACAAGCTGCGTATACCTATGTACAGGAGATGATTAAGCTAAAGCAGTTAGATGAAGATATACCGTTTTACGGTGGAGCAGTTGGTTTTATTAGTTATGATGCTGTTAATTCACTTGATAAAGTACCTGTTCATAAGGTTAATGATTTGGGATTGCCTTTGTATCATTTTTTGTTTTGTGAAACGTTAATTGTATTTGATCATCACTCCCGTGAACTATCTATTATTCATTTGATACGATTAACTGGTAACGAGGATGAAGCTTGTAAAGTAGCAATGTATGAACATGGAATCGCTAAGATAAATATGTATGTAAAGCAACTTGCACAGCATAAAGATGTCACACGAAAATTATTACCCGCTACTTACAATAAAGAAGTTGATTTTACCGGCGTTGCTTCGAATTATACTAAAAATCAATTCGTTGCAGATGTTGAAAAAGTCAAAGAATATATACGAGCAGGCGATGTATTTCAAACTGTACTGTCTCAGCGTTTTGAAATTCCTCTTAAAGTAAGCGGCTTTGATTTATATCGAGTACTAAGAAGTGTGAATCCATCACCTTATTTATTTTATATTCGTTTTGATGATGTGGAAGCGGTTGGAAGTTCACCGGAACGACTGATTCAAATTCATAATAAGCACTTAGAAATTCATCCGATTGCAGGTACTCGGCGACGAGGACGTACAAGCGATGAAGATGATGCATTAGCCAATGATTTGTTAAATGATGAGAAGGAAAAGGCAGAGCATTATATGCTTGTAGACTTGGCTAGGAACGATATTGGTATGGTTGCCGAATATGGCACTGTATCCGTTCCGACGTTAATGGAACTAGGCCGTTTTTCTCATGTCATGCATCTTATTTCAAAGGTAACAGGAAGACTACGTCATGATGTACACCCAATTGACGCTTTGTTAAAGGCATTTCCTGCAGGAACAGTTTCAGGGGCACCAAAAGTAAGAGCAATGCAAATTATTCAAGAGCTTGAGCCATGTGCTCGTAATATGTATGCAGGAACAGTTGCGTATATTGGTTTTGATGGAAATATTGATTCTTGCATAACTATACGAACTATTATTGTTAAAGATCATGTAGCTTATGTGCAAGCAGGTGCAGGTATTGTAGCAGATTCAGTACCAGAGCTCGAGTATAAAGAAACAAAAAATAAAGCAAGCGCTTTAATTCGAACAATTCAAATAGCTCATGAATTATTTGGACAGGAGGAGAAGCTGCATGTTTAAACAATTGTTAGCGAAGTGTATCGAAGGATCATCACTAACAATGGAAGAGGCAGAAGCACTTATGCATGAAATCATGGAAGGAAGAGCTACAGAAAGTCAGATTGCAAGTTTACTTTCCATACTTCGTTTTCGAGGAGAAACTGTAGACGAACTCATTGGGTTTATAAAAGCTATGCGCATGCACATGACTCCACTTACAATGGATGAGGCCAATGAGCTTGTTATTGATACATGTGGAACGGGGGGAGATGGCTCATCGACATTTAACATTTCAACAGCTGCTGCCATTTTAGTATCCTCTACTGGTGTAAAGGTTGCTAAGCACGGAAATCGTGCTGTTTCTTCAAAAAGTGGAAGTGCAGATGTTCTTGAGTATTTAGGAATTGATATACAGTCTTCTCCAGAAGAAGCTGAAATAGCGCTAAAGAACCATAATATGAGCTTTTTATTTGCGCCTATTTACCACTCAGCGATGAGGCATGCTGTTACACCGCGCAAAGAAATCGGCTTTCGAACAGCATTTAATTTACTTGGTCCACTAAGTAACCCTGCAAATTGCAAACATCAAGTAATAGGAGTATTCTCCGTTGATTATGCGAGGAAACTTGCAGAAGCAATGAAACACTTTGGCTCTGAGCATGTTTTATTTGTCACAGGACGAGATGGATTGGATGAAATATCAATTAGTGCTGAAACAAATGTTGTAGAATTAAAAGATGGGCAAATAACAGAATATGTCATCACTCCTGACGACTTTGGGTTTAAGCGTGGAAAAATAGAGGATGTCATCGTGTCATCTGTAGAAGAGAGTGCTCGGCGAATAGAAGCAGTATTTCATAATAAAGCAACAGATAGCTCAAGAAATATAGTTATTTTAAATGCAGGAGCTGCGTTATATGTAGCGGGAAGAGCTGCTGATATACAGGATGGTGTCTATCAGGCGCTAGGGGCATTGCGAAATGGAACGGCTTTAAAGCATTTTCAAAGTTTACAAGCAAACGGGGTGTCGAGACGTGTTAACTAAAATAGTATCACAAAAAAAAGTTGAAATAGAAGCTATTACATTACCAGAAAAGCTATGTGTAAAACACTATTCATTATATGATGCCCTGAAGCATGCAAACCGTTTTATAGGTCTTATTGCAGAAATTAAAAAGGCTTCACCGTCAAAAGGTGTTATCCGTGAAGATTTTGACCCTGTTATGATTGCAAAAGAATATGAGCAAGCAGCTGCCGATGCTATTTCAGTGCTAACGGATCAAATGTTCTTTCAAGGTAGCTGTGAGTATTTAACTGCTGTGAAACAACAAGTAGCACTTCCTATTTTACGAAAAGATTTTATTCTAGAGCCTATTCAAGTCGAGCAAAGCGTAAGAGTAGGAGCTGATGCGATATTGCTTATTGGAGAAATCTTGTCGCCAACCAAGCTTCATGAGCTATACTTACAAGCTTACGAAACAGGACTTGAATGTCTCGTTGAGGTTCATGATCAAGCAACACTGGAGTCGTTATTAAAAATCTTTACACCTAAAATTATCGGGATAAATAACAGAGACCTTCGTACTTTTAAAACATCAATAGAACAAACAAAACGTTTCTCTTCGCTCATACCTAATGAAAGTTTATTAGTGAGTGAAAGTGGAATTGCCACTTACGAGGATGTAGTTGATGTGAGTAAATATGGAGCAAAAGCTATTCTAGTTGGTGAAACATTTATGAGGGCTTCGTCACCTGGAAATGGTATTCATACGTTATTTAATAAACAGGAGAAACATCATGCTACTTAAATATTGTGGCAACAAATCATATGATGATGTAAAAGTAACAGCGTCTAGTGAAGCGAATCATTTAGGTTTCATTTTTGCAAATAGCAAGCGTGAGGTTCAAGTAAGTGATGTAGCGAAATGGCTATCGGAGGTTAACTTTACGAGCAAAAAAATTGTTGCTGTTTTTGTTAATGCATCACTTGATAGGATAAAAGAAGTAATTACGAGTCTTCCGATTGACATTATACAGCTGCATGGAAATGAATCCGTTTATGATATTGAACTACTAAAAAATGAAATTAATCAACCAATCTGGAAGGTGATTCATCATCAACAAGGGGCATGGGATAAAATGACTGACTATAAAAATGTTGTTGATGGGTTTGTGATTGATAGTAAGGTTGGCTCGCAATGGGGTGGAAGCGGTTTTCCATTTGAATGGAAATCAATCCCTTTTTATGTAAGAGAATCTCATAAATTTAATAAACCATGTTACATTGCTGGTGGTGTAACGCCAGAAAATATTGAAGTTCTTTTATCTTATTCTATAGATGGTATTGATATTTCAAGTGGTATTGAAGAAAGATTTAAGAAAGATGAAGATCGTATTAAACAAATAGAAGAGAAGGTGTTTAAGTATGAACGTGCCAAATGAAAAAGGTCGTTTTGGGGATTTTGGTGGTAAATTTGTTCCCGAAACACTAATGAATCCATTAGTAGAAATAGAGGAAGCACTTCATGAGGCGATGAATGACCCAATATTTATTGAAACGTTCCACAATATTTTACGAGAATATTCCGGTAGACCAACTGCATTAACTTTTGCACCTAACATAACAAAAAGGTTTGGTGGAGCTAACATTTATTTAAAACGTGAGGATCTTAATCACACAGGAGCACATAAATTAAATAATGCAATTGGGCAGGCATTACTTGCAAAAAGAATGGGGAAGTCCAAGATAATCGCAGAAACCGGAGCAGGCCAGCATGGAGTAGCAGCAGCCACTGTTGCTGCAAGATTTGGCTTGCAATGTAAAGTGTTTATGGGAGAAGAGGATATTCGTCGTCAAGAGTTAAATGTTTTTCGAATGAAATTATTAGGTGCTGAAGTAGTACCTGTTTCAAGCGGAAATGGGACGTTAAAGGATGCAACAAATGAAGCAATTCGATACTGGGTTCAGCATTGTGAAGATCACTTTTATGTTATTGGCTCAGTAGTAGGCCCACATCCATATCCGATGATGGTGCGGAATTTTCAACGAATTATCGGGGACGAAGCTCGTGAGCAATTTATATCTCGAACGGGAACTCTCCCTGATACAATTGTGGCTTGTGTAGGAGGAGGAAGCAATGCAATAGGCATGTTCTATCCATTTCTAAATGATGATGTAGAGCTCATTGGTGTAGAGGCTGCTGGAAAAGGTATCACAACGGGACTTCATGCTGCTACTATTACTAAAGGTACGGTTGGAGTTATTCATGGATCGCTAACATATTTACTTCAAGACAAGCACGGTCAGATTATTGAGCCGTATTCAATTTCAGCAGGGTTAGATTATCCTGGGATTGGACCAGAACATGCACATTTGGCAAAGACAGGTCGCGTCCAATATAAAAGTGTGACAGATGCTGAGGCACTTGAAGCATTGCAAATTTTAGCTGTGGATGAAGGGATTATTCCGGCTATAGAGTCAGCGCATGCTTTAAGTAAAGCATATGAAATAGCTGCTTCTAGGCCAAGTACGGAAAATGTATTAATTTGCTTATCTGGTCGGGGCGACAAAGATGTGTATTCATTAATGAGTCATTTCGACGCGAAGGAGGAAGGGAATGATGACAGTCGTATTCAAGCATCCTTTACCACAAACTAATTCATTATTTGTTCCATTCATCGTAGCGGGAGATCCGTGTGAAGAAGCAACTATAGATCTCGCCATAGCACTGCAAGATGTTGGTGCATCTTGCTTAGAGCTAGGTATACCGTATTCAGATCCTCTTGCAGATGGTCCAACGATTCAACGTGCTGCAATTCGCTCTTTGAAGCAAGGTATGAATATAGAAAGGGCTATGACGCTTGTGCCAAAAATGCGAGCACGAGGACTAAATATTCCTGTTATTCTATTTACGTATTATAATCCTGTGCTACAATTAGGAGAGGACTACTTTTTTGCGTTAATGAGGCAAAATGATATTGATGGAGTGCTCATTCCAGATCTACCGTTTGAAGAAAGTGATGCTTTACGCCTCCGGTGCCAAAAGGAGGGAATTCCACTCATTTCACTTCTTGCACCTACATCAAAAGCTAGAGTCGAGCGAATAGCGAAACACGCGGAAGGCTTCTTGTATTGTGTATCATCTTTAGGTGTCACTGGTGTTCGCACAACTTTACCACCTGACATTGAGGAGTTTTTACGAGATGTACGTGCTTACAGCTCTGTTCCTATTGTTGTGGGGTTTGGTATATCAACAAAAGAGCAGGTTAATAATTTATCATCATTGTGTGATGGTGTTGTCATTGGCAGTGCTCTCGTAAATAAAGTGGAGGAATTGCAAGCTTTACTGATAGATGATTCGTTAAGATCAGAAGGAATTGAGCAATTTAAGAAATATGTACGAGGAATAATTGGGTAGTGTGTCCGATTGTGATACGACTTTCTTGTGCACATTAAAAGAATGGTTACTTTTAGTAATGTATCATTTTAGGACAACATGAATAAGACATTATGAAAGTGAGGACTGTTTTTTGTGGAAGTAAAAAAACAGCTATTAAATTTAACACCGTATAAGCCAGGAAAACCAATAGAAGATGTGAAACGAGAGTACGGCCTTGAGAAAATTGTTAAGCTAGCATCAAATGAAAATCCATTTGGTTTTTCTAATAAAGTAAAAGATGTGCTACAGAAACAAATGGATAGTATTAATATTTATCCCGATGGGTATGCAGCAGAATTACGTAATGCAGTGGCAGAACATCTTAAAGTATCACCACGTCAGCTTATTTTTGGAAATGGATCGGATGAAGTTGTACAAATATTGTGTCGGGCCTATTTATCTCCAAGCAAAAATACTGTTATGGCAAAACCTACATTCCCACAATACAAGCATAATGCTGTTATTGAGGGTGCAGACATTCGTGAGGTAACATTAATCGAAGGAGCGCATGATTTAGAAGGCATGCTTTCTGCTATTGATGAAAATACAGCTATAGTGTGGCTTTGTACACCAAATAATCCAACAGGTGTGTACATTAGTGAAGAAGATTTGTTAAGTTTTCTGTCTCGCGTGCCAAACAATGTCGTGGTTGTTGTGGATGAAGCCTATTTTGAGTATGTTGTAGCTGAAGATTATCCTGACAGTATTTCTTTGTTGGCGAACCATCCAAACCTTGTCATTTTACGAACATTTTCTAAAGCATACGGATTAGCAGGGTTACGTATTGGCTATGGTATTGCAAGCGAACAATTGTTGCAAAGTATAGAACCAGCACGAGAGCCTTTCAACACTAGCAAGCTTGCACAAGCAGCGGCTATTGCTGCCTTATCTGATCAGGCATTTGTAAACGAAAGTGTCCTTTTAAACCATGAAGGACTCGAGCAATTTTATAGGTTCTGTGATCAACATAATTTAACGTATTATCAATCACAAGGTAATTTTATTTTAATGTTTCATAATAGCTTTACAGGAGATGAGATGTTTCAATATTTGTTAGAAAGAGGTTATATTGTTCGATCTGGAAACGCACTTGGTTTTCCTCATGCGATTCGAGTCACGGTAGGAACAGCAGAACAAAACAAACAATTCTTTGAAATTCTCTCATCCATGCTTAAATAGAAAAAAGAGAGTCTGTCGTCTAGGGGGGAGAAATGTTGTCAAAAAAAGTTTTCGTCATCGGCCTCGGGCTCATCGGTGGGTCTGTCGCCTTAGCTATAAGACGAGAGCATCAGGATGTGACTATTGTTGGGTATGATGTAAATGGTGAACAACTACAACTTGCACGTACACTAGCAGTTATTGATGAGATAGCTGAATCTATAGAGGATGGTAGCAAAGAGTCAGATTTAATAATAATTGCTACACCCGTTCAACAAGCAGTTGATATTATCCACCGAATAGCGAGCCTGCCAACAAAATCAGGTGTAATTGTTACAGACGTAGGCAGCACTAAAAAGCATATAACAGAATCTGCACAAGTACTTCTAAAAAACAATATTTGCTTTATCGGTGGGCATCCTATGGCAGGTTCTCATAAAAATGGAGTAGCTGCTGCAAGAGCTCATTTATTTGAAAATGCTTTTTATATTTTCACACCAACAACAAATGTAGATAATTCAAAAATAATTGAGTTGAAAAATTGGTTAGCTGGTACAAAAGCAAGATTTATTACGTTATCACCTGAAGAGCACGACCGTATTGCAGGGGTGATCAGTCACTTTCCGCATATAATAGCAGCGGGTCTTGTTCATCAAGCGGAGAAGCTTGAGCGGGATAATGAGCTTGTAAGTCGCTTAGCTGCAGGTGGATTTCGTGATATTACTAGAATCGCTTCAAGTAATCCAACGATGTGGCGAGATATTTTTCTACATAATCGTAATGCATTACTTCAGCTTTTTGATGGATGGCTTGACGAAATGCGTATGTTACGATCAATCGTCGAAACAGGAGATAGTCAAAAGATTTATGAGTATTTTTTACATGCTAAGGAATTCCGTGATGGTTTACCAGTGAAAGAAAAAGGTGCTATACCTTCTTTTTATGATTTATTTGTAGATGTACCTGATAAACCTGGGGCTATATCAGAGATTACCGGGTATTTAGCAGAAAATAAAATAAGTATTACCAATATACGAATTTTAGAAACAAGGGAAGATATATTAGGTGTGCTTCGCTTAAGTTTTCAAACAGATAGTGACCGAAAAAGAGCTAAGCAATGCATTGAGGCTAATTCTTCTTATGAGACGTATTATGCATAAAAGGAGGAGAAGATTTGGATAAAGTACTAACTGGGAAAAGTCCTTCACTAAAAGGAACTATTCGTGTGCCGGGGGATAAATCAATTTCTCATCGCGCTATTATGTTAGGTGCAATTGCTGAAGGCACTACAAGGGTTCAAAATTTTTTAATGGGTGAGGACTGTTTGAGCACCATTGACTGCTTTAGGAAACTTGGAGTTTCCATTGACATAACAGAAGATTCCGTTACTGTTCTCGGAAGAGGTTTTTTAGGACTGAAGGAACCCTCTGAAATACTTTACACAGGAAATTCTGGTACTACAACACGATTGATTTTAGGCGTTTTAGCTGCGGCTCCATTTCATACTATTCTAACAGGCGATTCTTCTATTGCAAAACGTCCTATGAAGCGCGTAACAGGTCCTTTACGTCAAATGGGTGCTGATATTGACGGGAGAGAAGACGGAAACCTAACCCCTCTATCTATACGTGGAGGGCATACGAAAGGTATAGAATATCATTCACCGGTTGCAAGTGCACAAGTGAAGTCAGCAATATTATTAGCAGGATTACATAGTAATGGGACTACAATCGTAACAGAACCAGCTCGTTCAAGAGACCATACTGAACGTATGTTGAAAGCTTTTGGTGGGGATGTCACAGTGAATGAGCTTGCTGTAAGCGTTGAAGGTGGACAAACCCTTACGGCCACTTCAATTGAAGTACCAGGTGATATTTCCTCTGCTGCATTTTTCTTAGTTGCTGGAGCAATTGTCCAAGATAGTGAAATTAGACTAGAGAAAGTCGGTTTAAATGAAACGAGAACAGGTATAATTGATGTTCTTAAGTCTATGGGAGCATCACTATCAATATCAAATATTAGAGAAGTAAACTTTGAACCAGTTGGTGATTTAACAATATCTACTTCACAACTTGTTGCAACAGAAGTTGGAGGCGAAAACATATCGCGTCTCATTGATGAAATTCCTATTATAGCCTTGCTTGCTACACAAGCTAATGGAGTTACAGTAATTAAGGATGCTGAAGAGTTAAAGGTAAAAGAAACAAACAGAATTGATACAGTTGTATCAGAGCTTAAGAAATTAGGAGCAAATATTAAAGCAACAGAGGATGGCATGATTATAACGGGCCCAACCTCATTGAAAGGGGATGTTGAAGTGTCTTCTTTTGGTGACCATCGAATTGGTATGATGCTCAGTATTGCATCGTGCATATGTAATGGTCAAATTGTAATTAAAGATGCTGATGCTATTTCTGTATCATATCCGAGCTTTTTTGCCCATCTAGAACAATTGCAAACAGTAAAATCTGTCTAGCTAATAAGTAGCTAGACTTTTTGGTTATGGTGCCCAAATTCGGTTTGCAATGATTTGAAGTTTTTGATACCAAAGATGGATACCATACTAACACCTAGGTTCTTAACAGACATAAGTTGTTATAATTGAGGTGCAACTATAGAATAAATTCATTACAGCAAATAAAGTTAATTTTATACATTTCAAGTGTTTCTAATGAAAATTATGTAGAAATCACCTGTCGTTAATATTAAGTTATAATTCTAATACTCTCCTCATAGTTTGTCTTATAGAGCTTGTACTAGTTTGAAAGATTAAAATGAGGTGGGGGTTCGAGTGTACTTAATTGAGAAAGCAACTGTTGTTAACGAGTCTGGGGTTGCTAGAAATGTATCGTTTGTTGTTAACAAAAATTATATTGAATACATCGGAACCCATACACTTTCTTATAATGTGTGGAGGATGGATGTATCTGATTACATTATGACACCTGGCTTTGTCATGTATGATCACTTTGATACTAAACAAAAACCGTTTTCAGAATCAAAGCAGTACTTTGAAGTGAATTGCTTGCAAAAAGGCTTTACAAGCATGTTAGTTTCTACAAACATCACATATGAAACTGATATTCCATCGGCACTTCGAAAGTTAGAAAGTATGCTTTTAAACTGTCCGATAGATTATTATTTAGCTATCCGTGTTCCTCTATATTTACTTCGCCCGGAAACTATTCGAATTTGTCAAAAGTATAAAATCCCTGTATTATTTGTCAATTTGCCTTCTGATGTAAATGAACTCGCTAACGTGCCCTGGGGGTGGATTCGAGATGCCATATTTCATTATAGGATCCCGGTTGTACCTAATTGGGCTGAGTATGATCAGCAAACTAGTAAGGACTTAGCTCGTGTAAAACAACTTTGGTTAACCTATACGAATCAGTATTTTATACCAACTGATTTAGAAGCACCTCTTGCAAAAATGCCTTTGAGCAAATCTTTACTCGCTAAAACAGGTATTTATCCCCAAAAAGGTGACTTTAGAATAGGTGGCGAAGTTGATTATAATCTCTATAACAAAAAACTATTTGAGGACGAAACTGTTGAACAGCCGCGTTTCATCGATTATCATAAACATAATCCGGTTATAACAGTAACAAACGGGATTGTTACAAAAGCTGGCGCAGATGTATTATATCGACCAGGTAAAGGAAAAAAGCGCCATATTGTAATTCCTGGCTTTTTCCAATATGATTATGCTTATGTGTAATGGAGAGGACGTAAATAATGACAAAGATAAACGTATCAATGGAAACACTAACAGATGCATTAGAACAAGGCTATTATGAGGAGGCTGTTGCGTTTGTTCACACAAACCTCAAAACTCTAACAAATATGGAATTGTACGCAGTTTGTGAATTGTTTATACATTTTGGCTTACTAGATGATGTTCGCAATATGATAGAGCACTCAGAAACAAATAATGGTGACTTACAACTATTATTAGCAGAAATATATATTGAGCAAGGTTTAGAGGATGAAGCATTAGAAGTTGTCAATATGATTAATGAAACGGATGAAGCGTACATACAAGCACTGTTACTAGCAGCAGATCTTTATCAAATGCAGGGGTTGGAAGAAGTCAGTGAATATAAACTATCGCAAGCAAAGAACATTATGCCTAACGAGCCTTTAATTGACTTTGCACTTGCAGAGCTATATTTTCATCAGGCTGATTATGTAAGGTCTGTACCTTTGTATAAGCATTTGTCTAATAATGACACAGATATTGCAGGAGTTAATCTATTTCAGCGTTTAGCGTTAGCATTAAGTCATATTGGTGAGTTTGAAGGGGCGCTAGATTACTTTGTAAAAGCAAAAAAATTAGATGTTCATAGCTTGTTTGAATATGGATTTACTGCGTATCGAGCGGAACAATATACTTTGGCTATTCAAAAATTTACACATGTTATTAAAGAAGATGAAGATTTTGAAGCGGCATATTTTTATTCGGCGAAAGCTTTTGAACAAGAAAACAACTTAGAAGAGGCTTTAGAGTACCTTAAGAGAGGATTAGCGCTACAAGGAAATGGGAAAGAAATGTATTTTTATGCTGGCCAATTGGCATATAAAGTAGGCAGACTAAATGAGGCTGCGGGATTCTTGAAAGAAACACTTGCCATTGACCCTGGGTATATGGATGCTCTAATCTCTTACACAAACGTATTATTACAAAAGAGTGACTATGAAGAAGTTATTTCATTAATCACAGAAGCAGAGGTTAACGAAGATACAGATCCATTCCTTGATTGGGCTATGGCGACAGCATATCGAGAAACAGAAAGATTTTCAGATGCATTAAATCGTTACCAAGCTGCATATACTTCTTTTAAAGAGAACAGTGAATTTTTGGAAGAATACGCTCGCTTTTTGTTAGAGGATGGGAACAGAGAGGATGCTATAGTCGTTTATAAAAAAATACATAGTCTTGATCCAACAAACTTTGAAGTTGAGCAACTTCTTTTAGAATTAGAGCAGTAATGAGAAGGACAAATGAGGGTGTTTGTAGAATATTATTACGTGCAGGTGTTTACTGTATAACTAATATGGAGTCATAAGGACTCGAGCAACAGAGGAGGGAGGCACTATGACAACCCCTGTATCTGTAAATGAGAAGAAAGAATTTGTTAGGTGGTTTTTAGGCAATTATCAGCTAAAAAGAAGAGAATGTGTGTGGATTCTTAATTATTTAATGAGCCACGATCAATTGATGAGAAAAGTACACTTTGTTGAGCAAGCGCAATATTGTCCGAGAGGTATTATTATGTCGACACATTGTGTTGACGATGTACCTTTCAGATTTTACAAGGAAAATGTTATGACAACGGATGCCGAAAAATCTTTTCATGACATCCGCCTCAACCGTGACGAGGACATTTATATTCAGATTAATTTTAGATCATCTTATTCGTGTCCGCAGTATGTTGCAGTCCTTGAAGAAAATCCATTTTTACCTAAACATTTGCAAGTGAATGAAAAAGATAGTCTATTAGCTGAACAATTCTTAGAAAAATCTATCACTACGTATCAAAAAGAAAAGCTTTTACATCTTATAGACGAGGCACTAGATAAAAATGACAAAGAACTGTTTAATGAACTAACAACTCGTCTTAAATACTTAAAATAATTGGAGAGTCTTGCTTTAAAGCAAGACTTTTTATCTTTAGCTCTGTTTTATTAAATTAAAGATTTAAAAAAATCTGAAATAAGGGGTCAAACTTTTTTCTTTCTTTCCAATTATTATGGTATGATAGTAACATATACAAGAATATTGAATCATTACATTATTTTGTATTAAATTTAACAAGTAGGTGTATTGTAATGCGTTGGTTAAGTCACGATATTAATATGTTTGTACAAGCAAAGGAGTATGTTGATACAGCTATTTTGCCATTAGTGCCATTGGATTTCTCAGGCTCTATAAAGAACATAGTTCAAACCGGAGAAAGTACTATGACAGTAGCAACAGCGTTGGAACGAGAATATCAAGGTAGAGTCTTCCTTATACCTACGTTTCATTACTGGGTAGAACAAGATATGAACCTTACTATAAAGGACTTACAATCATGGATAGAAAAGCTTAAGAAAGCTGGCTTTGAAAAGGTATTTCTGCTGTCTTGTGACAATGAATGGAGACTCGTAGAAAAAGAACTGGAGTTACCTTTATTATGGCTACCTTCTTTTTCATTAGATCATATTGATGATAAACATAAAAAATCATACATAGATAATCAGCTTGCACAGTTAT
Organism: Bacillus sp. HMF5848; assembly: GCF_003944835.1. Taxonomy (GTDB): domain Bacteria; phylum Bacillota; class Bacilli; order Bacillales; family HMF5848; genus HMF5848. The sequence goes on along the minus strand of NZ_RWIV01000001.1, from coordinate 2,344,360 downwards.
CACCATATTTAATGAGGGCGTGGAATTAATACAAAAAGCTACAAAATCTTAAATTAACACGTAACTTTTTGATAAGTAAGAATAATAATAGTTTATTATTTATAATGATTTTAGTTAAAACATATTTCTGAACAGGATTTTATTGACCTCATGATAGTATTGAGATATCATGAAAATGTCCTAGTTTCAATGTGTTATATAGTCCATAAAGTCCTAATGGACCGATTTTCTAATAGAGGGGGGAATTGTATGAGCGAGAAAAAACATAGGGTATCAAGACGACAATTTTTAAACTACACACTTACAGGGGTTGGCGGTTTCATGGCCGCTACAATGCTTATGCCAATGGCACGTTTTGCATTAGACCCTGTACTTCGTCCTGCTGAAGAACAAGATATGGTGCCTGTTGCTTCAGTTGATGACATTACAACTGAACCACAACGTTTCGACTTCCAAATTAGACAGAAAGATGCTTGGTACGTCTCTGACGTGTCGAAATCGGCATGGGTGTACAAAGATGAGAATGGTGATATTGTAGCGCTCTCTCCTGTTTGTAAGCATTTAGGTTGCGTAGTTAACTGGGCAGGTAATTCTGACCATCCAAATGAGTTCTTCTGTCCATGTCACTATGGGCTATATGAGAAGGACGGTACAAATGTACCTGGTACACCGCCATTAGCACCTTTAGATGTATTCAAGCATGAGGTGAGAGATTCCACATTGTACCTAGGTAAAGCAAGACCACGAGGGGAGGCGTAATAGATGTTAAACAAAATATACGATTGGGTCGATGAACGTTTAGATATTACGCCAATGTGGCGCGATATTGCTGACCATGAAGTTCCAGAGCATGTTAATCCAGCGCATCATTTTTCTGCGTTTGTATATTGCTTTGGTGGTTTAACGTTTTTTGTAACAGTAATTCAAATTCTATCTGGAATGTTTTTAACGATGTATTATGTTCCTGACATAAAAAATGCTTGGGAATCAGTATACTATCTTCAAAATGAAGTTGCATTTGGACAAATTGTTCGAGGTATGCACCACTGGGGAGCCAGTCTTGTTATTGTCATGATGTTTTTACATACTCTTCGTGTATTTTTCCAAGGTGCCTATAAAAAGCCTCGTGAGCTTAACTGGATCGTTGGAGTTTTAATTTTTGGCGTTATGTTAGGACTAGGTTTTACAGGATATCTACTTCCTTGGGATATGAAAGCGCTTTTTGCAACAAAAGTTGGCCTGCAAATTGCCGAATCTGTGCCTCTTATCGGTCCAGCGGTTAAAACATTATTAGCTGGACATCCAGAAATTGTTGGAGCTCAAACATTAACACGATTCTTTGCTATTCATGTATTTTTCTTACCAGGTGCGTTGCTAGGATTAATGGCTGCTCACTTCATTATGATTCGAAAACAAGGTATTTCTGGACCACTATAAAATTTTTTGAGAGTACTTATGAAGGAGGGAGAGCGGCATGCATAGAGGGAAAGGTATGAAGTTTGTTGGTGATTCACGTGTACCAGCAAATCGTAAACCTAATATTCCAAAAGATTATTCTGAATTTCCAGGTAAGACGGAGGCTTTTTGGCCAAACTTCTTACTTAAAGAATGGATGGTAGGTTCAGTATTTCTAGTTGGTTACATAGCTTTAGCAATAGCGCACCCATCACCGCTTGAGCGTGTAGCTGATCCGACTGACACTTTATATATTCCATTACCAGACTGGTATTTCTTATTTTTATATCAATTATTAAAATACACGTATGCATCTGGTCCATACAATGTAATTGGTGCTGTTGTTATACCTGGTCTTGCGTTTACGGCACTACTTTTAGCGCCATTTTTGGATCAAGGTCCTGAAAGAAGACCATCGAAACGCCCAATAACAACCGGAATGATGCTATTGTCAATAGCTGCGATTGTACATTTGACATGGTTCTCTGTAGCTACTCATGACTGGGAAGCTGCTGCAGAACAAGGGAAGATAGTTAAAGAAGTAGAAGTTGACAAAAATGCGGAAGGCTATGCTATTTATACTGCACAAAGCTGTATTGGTTGTCACGGCGACAATTTACAAGGCGTAACTGGCGTTGGTCCTGCTCTTGTAGGCGGTGGATTTGATGCTGAACATGTGTCTAATGTTGCTGTTAATGGTATAGGAGACATGGCAGCAGGTATTTTTAAAGGTACTGACGAAGAATTAAAGGTGCTGTCTGAGTTTATAGCTGAAGTTTCTAGTAAATAATTGTAAAAAAGCTGACCGTATAGGTCAGCTTTTTATTCATAATCAAAAAACTTTAAGCTGTAATAATATACAAAATTCCACATATTAACGAGTTCTTTCATGAATAAGCTTTGATTCAGTAAAATAATAAAAATGATATTTCTATAATTACTTAACATACTTGCCATTGGTGAAATGTTGAGAGGTTATTGCTAATTCCTAATTTATCAAAAAGTAGGTGAGTTAATTGTTTGTAAATATAATACGATTTTTGAGTGACAGGCCCGTTCTATGGTTATTATTTATTATAAATGTTGCGGGGACTATTTATGGATACATATGGTATGGGTCACAGCTTATAGAAACACCACCACAATTTTTAATGTTCGTTCCAGATAGTCCAACAGCTTCTTTGTTTTTTTGTTTTGTTATAGGATCTTATTTATTAGGAAAACAGTGGCCTATTATGGAAGCGCTGGCTGTCGTATCACTTTTTAAATATGGAGTTTGGGCTGTTGTCTTAAATGCACTTTTATTTATTCAAGATGGAGCACTAAATCCTATTGGATTAATGTTGATGGTTTCCCATGGCGCGATGGCCATAGAAGGTGTCTTGTTCGCACCATTTTATCGTTTTAAGCTGTGGCATTTAGCAGTTGCTGCAATTGTAGTTCTTCATAATGATATTATTGATTACGTTTTTAATATGATGCCATGGTATCATGATTTAAATCAATATTATGCAGAAATTGGCTATTTTACTTTTTGGCTAAGTGTATTAAGTATATTTATTGGCTATTATGTTGGTATACGAAAAAGCAGATTAACACTTTCAATGTCACGAAATTAAAGTAAGTTGTCCAATTATAGGTCTACTCTTGTCCACCCATACATACATATGAATTAGAAGCTATAAGGGGGACATGCAGGATGCGGGCAATGATAATTTGGGTATTTATTCTATTTACTATAATGCCAACAATTACGATTGCAAGTACAGACAATGATTGGACAAGGTTAGTCGATATATCGGATGATGTATTGGAAATGGTCAAACAAGAAAGATATGATACCGCCAAAAAGCTTCTTGATCAATTCTCTGAGGAGTTTTATGAACTTGATTTTTTTGAACGTACATACACAATGGATGAGCTTCGTATTATGACTGTTACTCATAGCAATGCTCTCCATGCTATAGCTACATCATCCATTCCTCATCATATAAAAGTAGATAAAGCCATTCAATTTCGTCTTGTAATTGATGCTATACGATCAGAGTACAATCCGTTATGGGGTGAATTAGAACATACTGTGATGGGGAAGTTAGGAAATGTCATGTCTTCGTATGAGCAAAAACAATCTAATGAGTATAGCGCACATTTAACCGAATTCTTTCGTCTATATGAAATGATTCATCCAAGCTTAATGATTAGTGTTGATCCGACAATAATACAGACGTTAGATTCACATATTAGTTGGTTAGATAAAGTTAATGCAGAAGCGGTTTCTTCAGTGGAAGCTGGACATTATTTAGCTTTGGTGGATAGTGAACTACAGTCAATATTTGATGGTGTTGAAGAGGATGAAGCGGACCCATCTTTATACTGGGTTATAATTACAACCGGTAGTATCATCATTGCTACGTTAACCTATGTAGGGTGGAAAAAATACAAAGCAACGAGACAACGTGAAAGAAGTAGACAAAAAAATTGACAACTCAGTAAACCTATAAGAAAATTAAGATAAGCCTTGAACATTCTGTTTGGGGATTAAATTACAACAGTACGGAGGAAAAATACAAAATGTTTCTAATCTACTTTGCAATCCTCATTATTGTACCTTTGTGGGCACAAATGCGTGTGAAAAGTGCATACAAAAAGTACTCTCGCGTTCCATCTTCTTCTCAAATGACAGGAGCAGAAGTTGCCCGTCGTATACTTGATCACAATGGGTTATATGACGTAAGAGTTGAAGAAACACGTGGTGTTCTTTCGGATCATTACGATCCTCGCTCAAAGGTTGTGCGCTTATCAAGCCAAAATTATCATGGTCACTCTGTTGCAGGTGCCGCTATTGCAGCTCATGAGGTTGGTCATGCTATGCAGGATAGCGAGAATTATGCGTTTTTAAGATTTAGACACGCACTAGTTCCAGTCGCTAACATCGGATCAAATATCTCTTGGTTATTTATTTTAGCGGGAATATTTTTCCAATTGAGTGGCGCGCTTCTATTAGGTATTGTTTTTATGGCAGCGGCAGTATTGTTTCAAGTTGTCACATTACCAGTTGAGTTTAATGCGTCATCAAGAGCGATGGATCAGATTGTTGCAGTAGGTGTTATTCGTAATGAAGAAGAGCGTCACACTCGTAAAGTACTAAATGCCGCAGCATTGACTTATGTTGCCGCCGCAGCTGTAGCTGTATTGGAGTTAGTTCGTTTTATACTCATGTACACAGGTATGACACAAGAGGATTAATTGTTTTAAATGAATTGAATGAAATAATACAATACAAAAAACCCCTCTTGGGAAGACAGTATCTTTGCTGTCTTCAAGGGGGATTTTTTACTTTAAAAAGCAGATACGAAAGAAATAAATTTAAAACATCAATTAAACAAATAAAAATTAACGAGACATTAATCCTCATTGCTGACAAATTGATGGATGATGATCATCACCTAAGGGTATGGGTGGAGCTGAAAGTCTTGTCTACAATGGAATTGAATTGTGTCTATGAATATATAAAGAGGAACAAAGATATAATGCCAAGAGTTGCATTTAGATATACCTTAGAGAAGTTTGATATTAAGGTGAGGAGGGAATTGATGATTAATGTTTAAAGGTGTTTGAGTTATTAAGAGTTTAAAAAGTCTATTTCGAGTCTCAATGCACTTTGAAAAACAGTTGTTTTATTAGATGGTATTTACATTTACATTTTTTTATTTATCTGTTTGCTTAAGTTAAACTTTAATGGAGGAAGTATTAACGTTTAATTTTATTGAAAATTCGATAACTAACTATGTCTTGTAGTAAAGATGGTCACAAACAAAGGTTAGTTTAAATTAGGAAAACGGATGTCAAAGACAATAACATCCGTTATACATTATTGTAAACAAGCACTTAAATCAACTCTGTAATCTTAAAATTTGGTTTCACCTCTCAAGAGGATTTTTGTTTTCATCAAGAGTAAATCCTTCTCCCAGCACATCATGTACTTCACTTACAGCGACAAAAGCATGAGGGTCAACTGTATGAATAACATTTTTAAGACGTACAATCTCGTTTCGACCAACGACACAGTATAGAACGTTACGATCTTTTTTTGTAAAAGAGCCTTGTCCTTTTAAGACAGTGACGCCACGATCCATTTCTAACATGATTTTTTCAGCAATTTCAAAGCTAAAATCTGATATAATAGTAGCACCTCTTGCTGCATAAGCTCCTTCTTGCATAAAGTCAATAACGCGAGCTCCAACAAAAACAGCTACAAGAGTATACATACCTTCTCTGTAAGACAAATAAAAGATAATAGATGCGACTATTACACAGGCATCAAACATAAACATCGTTTTACCCATGCTCCAACCGATATATTTGTGTGCTAATCGTGCAATTATATCTACTCCACCAGTCGTTCCACCGTATCGAAAAACAATACCTAATCCAACTCCCACAAAGACACCAGCAAATAGAGCAGCTAACATTAAATCATCTATTAGTGGCATATTAACTGGGTACTCTTGGAAAATTCGTAAGAACACTGATAAGCTAACAGTGCCGATAATAGTATATAAGAAAGCAGTACGTCCAAGAAACTTCCAGCCAATAAAAAATAAAGGAATATTTAAAATCAAATTTGTGTAGGCTGGGTCAAATTTAAATAAGAAAAACAGCAATAATGTAATCCCGGTAAACCCACCTTCACCGAGATTATTTTGAATATTAAAGTTAATTAAGCCGAAAGCAAAAATGGCTGAACCAATAAGTATGTATAAAATATTTTTAATCTTCAATCCAAACTTCATATTAGAAAACTCCTTTAAAATAAGCATTATCTTTTTCACTATTACTTATTACTTCATTTTTTTTTATTTAAGATTGCAACAACAATTATAAATTACGTATCATGGAAACACAATCCAAATAAAAAAGCATGAAATGTTTGTCAAATGCGTGTGAATTCGATACGATAATTAATTAGAGGTGACAAAAATGGAACATATAACTATTAAAGAAATGCAGGCTGAAGTGGATTCATACATAAGCCAATTTAAAGAAGGTTATTTTAGCCCCTTAGCTATGTTAGCCCGATTAACAGAGGAACTAGGGGAGTTAGCACGCGAGGTTAATCATTATTATGGTGAAAAACCTAAGAAGGCTTCTGAAAAAACAAAAGCAATTGAAGAGGAAATAGGAGATTTGTTATTTGTTATTACTTGTATGGCAAATTCTCTGCAAATAGATCTGGCTGATTCTCACCGTCTCGTTATGAATAAATTTCAAACGCGTGACAAAGATCGTTGGACAAAAATACAACAAGATGGAGTAGGTGGTCAAGTTGAGTAAGCAAATTAGTATTGTTATTTCGGGATACCGTGGACGTATGGGAAGTGAGGCAGTTAAGCTTGTTAATAACACTAATAACTATCAATTAGTTGCCGTTGTTGACAGATCCTATGAGGGGGATCATTCTACGAATTCAGTTGATGTCCCTGTTTATACAGATTTAGATTCGTGTTTACAATCTATTAAAGCAGACGTATTAATTGATTTAACGACACCTGAAGTTGGTGTTCGTCATACGAAAACTGCACTTCAGTATGGTGTAAGGCCGGTTGTTGGAACAACAGGCTTCACAGACAAAGATCTTCAAGAGATTGAGCAATTGTGTCATGATAAAAACATAGGAGCGATTATCGCGCCAAACTTTGCTATTGGTGCTATCTTAATGATGAAATTCTCTCAAATGGCAGCGAAATACTTGCCAAATGTTGAAATTATTGAAATGCATCATGATCAAAAGTTAGACGCACCATCAGGAACGGCCATTAAAACAGCTCAAATGATTTCGACGGTTCGTGAAGCAAAAGGACAGGGCCATGAACAAGAGAAAGAAACATTAGCTGGAGCAAGAGGGGCAGATTTTGAAGGGATGAAAATTCATAGTGTTCGTTTGCCAGGACTTATTGCCCATCAGCAAGTATTGTTCGGCGGTCAAGGACAAGCTCTTACTATTCGTCACGATTCGTTTACAAGAGAATCTTTCATGACAGGTGTGAAACTATCTGTCGACACAGTTGTTGGAATTGACACACTTGTATATGGGCTAGAAAATATCATTGAGTAATAAACAAAGGAAAGAGGAACAACAAAATGAAAATATCTTTAATTGCTCACGATCGAAAAAAAAATGATTTAATACAGTTTGTAACTGCATATAAACAAATATTTGCACAGCACGAGCTTTATGCAACTGGTACAACTGGTTTAAAAATTATGGAAGCAACTGGTTTAAACATACATAGATTTCAATCAGGTCCTCTCGGAGGCGATCAGGAAATTGGTGCTCTTATCGCTAAAAATGAGATGGATGTTATTTTCTTTTTCCGTGACCCATTGACAGCTCAGCCACATGAGCCAGACGTAACGGCACTAGTTCGCCTCTGTGATGTGTATGCCATACCATTGGCAACAAATATGGGGACTGCTGAAATTTTAGTGCAAGGTATTCGTCGAGGCGACATGCATTGGCGTGAAATAATTCATGAGCAAACAAAAAAAGACGAGGAAAACTTATGAAATTAGATATTTTAGCGTTCGGTGCACATGCGGATGATGTAGAAATAGGTATGGCAGGAAGTATTGCAAAATGGGTTGCCAAAGGTTATAAAATTGGTATTTGTGATTTAACAGAAGCCGAATTGTCCTCTAATGGCACAGTGTCTCTTCGGAAGAACGAAGCAGCTGAAGCAGCTGAAATTTTACAATTAGATCTACGTCTGAATTTAGGTCTACCAGATCGAGGTTTATATGTGACTGATGAAGCTATTCGTAAGGTCGTATCCGTTATTCGTAAATATAAACCAACAATTGTGTTCGCACCATATCCGATTGACAGACATCCAGACCATGGTCATTGTGCACAGTTAGTCAAAGAGGCTGTTTTTTCTGCTGGTATTCGAAAGTATGAGGTAGAGGGCGAAACAGCTCATCGTATTAAGGATATGCATTATTATATGATTAATGGTTTTCATAAACCATCTTTTTTAGTAGATATATCAGATTATATGGATACGAAGATAACCGCCTTGATGGCGTATAAGAGTCAATTTACAAAATCAGAAGGGGCTGTTGAAACACCGCTCACCAATCAATACATACCTACGATAAAAGCTCGTGAAACACTGTTCGGCAAAGAAGCAGGCGTCTTATTTGCTGAAGGATTCAAGACAGATAAGCCTTTATTAGTAGAAGACTTACTGAAGGAGACGTAATATGTTACGTATAGGAATAATTTGCTATCCAACTGTAGGTGGATCGGGAGTAGTAGCTACAGAATTAGGTAAGCTTTTAGCCGAGCGAGGTCATGAAATTCATTTTATTTCTTCTAGCATGCCCTTTAGGCTTGGAAAGGTGTACCACAACATTTACTATCATGAAGTGGAGGTAAATCAGTATTCAGTGTTTCGGTACCCTCCATATGATTTAGCTTTAGCTAGTAAAATTGCAGAAGTAGTAAAACGGGAGGAATTGGATATTCTACATGCACATTATGCCATTCCTCATGCTGTTTGTGCGTTGTTAGCTAAGCAAATGGTTGAGTCAAATCCAAAAATAGTAACAACCTTGCATGGAACAGATATAACTGTTCTTGGATCCGATCCATCCTTGATAGATTTAATTCGATTTGGAATAGAAAAGTCAGATGTAGTGACAGCTGTTTCAAATGCCTTGGTCGAACAAACGAATGATATTATTCAGCCTAATAAGGACATTGAAACAGTTTACAATTTTATAGATGAACGTGTATATGGAAAAAAAGAGGCCTGTCAGCACTTACGAGAAGAGTATGGCATTAAGTCGCACGAAAAGGTTGTTATTCATGTATCAAATTTTCGACATGTAAAACGTGTTCCAGATGTGATCCATGCTTTTTATCAAATAAACAAAGAGGTAGATAGCAAGCTATTACTTGTGGGAGATGGTCCTGAATTGTCTACTGCAGTACGTGTGGTGCGAGAGCTTGGTATAGAGAATTCTGTCTTATATTTAGGCAAACAAGAAAACGTTGAAGACTTATATTCTATCAGTGATTTAAAGCTGCTCTTATCAGAAAAAGAGAGCTTTGGTCTCGTGTTATTAGAAGCGATGGCATGTGGTGTCCCTTGTATTGGTACAAAGATTGGAGGCATTCCAGAAGTAATAGCAGATGGTCAAACAGGATATCTGTGCGAATTAGGAGCAGTAGACGAAGTTTCTCAAAAAGCAATTCAGATCTTACAAGACGAACAATTACATAAAACGATGTCACATAATGCAATAACATATGTTAAAGAACGCTTTTTATCGGAAAAAATTGTAAGTCAATATGAAGCAATATACGAACGATTAGTAAAAGAGGAATAAGGATGTGGAAAGGATGCATGAACAGTTTAGAGAAGCCTTGCCAATAATCGATAAGTTAGAAGAAAATGGTTATAATGCATTTTTTGTTGGCGGAGCTGTTCGTGATGTCATACTTGGGCGAGACATTAAAGACATAGATATAGCGACATCTGCGCTACCACATCAAATATTAGAATTGTTTCCCAAAACGATAGATGTAGGTGCCGAACATGGAACCATTGTTGTGATACATAAGGAAAGTTCATATGAAGTAACAACATTTCGCCAAGACGAGGAGTATAAAGATTTTAGAAGACCTGCGTCTGTAGTATTCATTGATAGCCTTATTGAAGATTTAAAACGTCGTGATTTTACTATGAATGCGATGGCAATGACGAAAGATGGACATATTATTGATCCTTTTTTAGGTCAACAAGCTATACTTAATCGTGAAATTATAACAGTCGGTAAGCCTGAAGACCGATTTCATGAGGATGCATTACGTATGTTACGAGCGATCCGATTTTGTGCACAATTAAGTTTTAATTTAGCAGAGAGAACAATACAAGCTATTATAAAACACGCTGCGTTATTAAAGCATGTTTCGATAGAAAGGATTTCTACTGAATTTGAAAAGATATTAGCTGGCATAAATGCATCCGCCGCTATTAAATTAATGTTTGAAACAACATTAATAAAATACATGCCCTGCATTAATAGTGATATTAACGTTGATACATTTATTCACATAAAATGGGAGCAGCTTACTACTGCAACAGAAAGATGGACAATGTTTGTTTATTTACTAGACTTAGAGGATGTAAAGATGTGCCTGAAAAAGTGGAAGCTTCCCATGAAAGTTATTCGATCAGTTTCTTCCAATATACATTACCTTACTAAAGATGGGGCTTGGACTAACAAAACATTGTATGATGCGGGACTTGAAACAGTACTAGAGGTTGAAAGAATACGTGCTATTCATGGTGAGCTAGACCCTGAACCTCACCTTGCTGCGTTTAGAAGCCAATTTGCTGCATTGCCAATTCATAATAAAAAGCAAATAGCTGTAACGGGGCATGATGTGGCTGAATGGTTACAAATAGAACGTGGTCCTGCTATTGGTGAATGGTTAGCAAACATTGAACTACAGATATTGAATGGGCAGCTTGAGAATACAAAAGTTGCTGTAAGGGAGTGGCTGATCAAATGCAAACAGACATCCGTAAAACATTATTAAGGATTTTTTCTGATGCTAATGGTGACTTTGTATCTGGGGAGAGAATCAGCAGAGAGCTAGGATGTTCACGTACAGCTGTATGGAAGCACATGGAAGACCTTCGAAAGGAAGGTTTTAAGCTCGAAGGTATTCGAAAACTAGGTTATCGCATTATTGACAAACCTGATAAAATTACAGCAAATGAAATAACACTAGGCTTACAAACTGATATACTAGGTCGCCATATTCATTTTGAAGAAGAAGTTGATTCAACTCAAAAGATTGCTCAACGTTTAGCGTTAGAAGGTGTTCCTGAGGGGACCATTGTTGTTGCTGAAGCGCAGACTGCTGGGCGCGGCAGATTGAATAGACATTGGCACTCACCGAGAAAAACCGGTGTTTGGATGAGTTTAATATTACGTCCCCAAATAGCACCACAAAAAGCGCCGCAGTTAACATTATTGACAGCAGTAGCTGTTGCTCAAGCAATCGAGGAAGTAATCGATGTTATGCCACAAATAAAATGGCCCAATGATATATTAATCAAAGAGAAAAAGGCAATCGGTATTTTAACAGAAATGCAAGCGGAAGCTGATCGGATTGGCTCTGTGATTATTGGTATTGGGGTTAATTGTAATCAAGAAAAAGGAGAGTTCCCTGAAGATATAACTAATATTGCTACTTCATTAGCAATTGAAGCCAACAAGCGTATTGATCGATCTCTTCTTATTCAATCTATATTACATAACTTTGAAAAATTATACATAACGTATCTTGAGCATGGTTTTACAACTATTAAAATATTATGGGAATCATATGCTATTAGTTTAGGAAAAAAAATAAAAGTTCAGTCATTGGCACAAGTAACAGAAGGCACTGCATTAGGGATTACGGATGATGGAGTGTTATTAATTGAAACAGCCGACGGTCAAATTCATAAAGTATATTCTGGCGATATTCATTTTCAAGATTAGAACTAGAAAGATTGAAAAATTTATGTATAATAATGGATAGGGCGGTATCAAATGAACTGCACCTATACAAAGTGTCATGTTAATAATTGTGTCTGCCTTGATCCGGTATCGGACAGGGACAGAGGGATGATTTAAGCCGGAACTGTCATTTACCAATCCTTCTTTCTCTGTGGGAAAGAAGGTTATTTCGGTTTTTCATCTCCTCTAAACTAAGTGAGAGGAGAAGATGTGACTTGAAACAAACTCTTGATTTTTTAAAGATGAAGGAACAAAGTGAAAAAATTGTGATGCTTACAGCGTACGACTATCCATCAGCTTTATATGCTGAACAAGCAGAAGTTGACATGATTTTAGTTGGAGACTCACTGGGTATGGTTGTGTTAGGCTATGATTCCACAATACCAGTGACTGTCCAAGATATGGTTCATCATGGCAAAGCTGTAAAGCGTGGTGCGAAGGATACATTCATAGTAGTGGACATGCCATTTATGTCCTATCACATTTCATTAGAAGACGCACTTCGAAATGCGAAGGACATAATTCAACAAACAGGGGCTCATGCAGTCAAGGTTGAGGGGGCCGATGATGTTCTACCTATTATACATGCGATGACAAAAGCCGGTATTCCGGTTGTAGCTCATTTAGGCTTAACGCCTCAATCAGTAGGAGTACTTGGTGGTTATAAAGTGCAAGGAAAGGATGCGAAAGCAGCTAGAAAGCTGATAGAAGATGCAAAAAAGTGTCAGCAAGCTGGAGCATTTGCTTTAGTTCTAGAATGTATACCACATCAACTTGCATCACAAGTATCAAAAGCATTACAAATACCTACTATTGGAATTGGAGCCGGAGTCGAGACAGATGGGCAAGTTCTTGTCTATCATGATGTACTAAATTATGGTGTATCTCGTGTGCCTAAGTTCGTTAAACAATTCTCAAATATAGATGATCCGATTAAGAAGGGTCTGTTAGCATATGTACAGGACGTGAGAAGTCAAAAATTTCCAGAAAAGCAACATACTTTCACAATGAAAGAAGAAGATTTACAGGCACTCTATGGAGGAAAATAAATGAAAACCATCACATCTATTCGTGAGCTTCAAAGCACTCTTCAGTCTGAGAAGCTTAAAGGAAAAACAATTGGTTTTGTACCAACAATGGGATACTTACATGAAGGTCACCTTTCTTTACTACAAAAAGCTCGAACTGAAAATGATATTGTTGTTTTGAGTATATTTGTAAACCCATTACAGTTTGGACCGAACGAGGACTTTGACTCATATCCGCGCGACTACCAACATGATGAAAATTTGGCTAAAGATAATAGCGTAGATTTTATCTTTTATCCTACAAAAGAAGAAATGTATCCTAATGAATTGACGGCATCTGTTGTAGTTCATAAGCGAATTAATGTTCTCTGTGGTAGAAAAAGAGAGGGGCATTTTGACGGCGTGGCAACGGTTGTAACAAAGTTATTTAATATAGTTATGCCTCATAGAGCGTATTTTGGAATGAAGGATGCTCAACAAGTTGCTGTTATAGAGGGGCTAATCAAAGATTTAAATATGCCAATTACAATAGTACCTTGTGAGACCGTACGTGAAAATGATGGGTTAGCAAAGAGTTCGAGAAATGTATATTTATCAGAAAAAGAGCGTGACGAAGCTCCTACTATTTATCAAAGTTTACAAATGGCTAAAAGTGAAATATTAGAAGGTGAAACATCGCCGCTTACTATTATACACTCAATTACAGAGCACATTACAAAATTTACTAGTGGAACAATTGACTATGTTGAGATATATTCATATCCGGAGTTAAAATTAATAGAGAAACTTAGAGGTAGAATAGTGGTTGCTGTTGCTGTAAAGTTCTCTAAAGCACGTTTAATAGATAATATAACACTAACAATTCCGGAATAAAGGAGTTTGATATAATGTTTCGTACAATGATGAATGCAAAAATACATCGCGCACGTGTTACAGAAGCGAATTTAAATTATGTTGGTTCGATCACGATAGATGAAGATATACTAGATGCAGTCGGAATGGTTCCTAATGAAAAAGTTCAGATTGTTAACAATAATAATGGTGCTCGTCTAGAAACATACATTATTCCTGGGGAACGGGGTAGTGGTGTAATTTGTTTGAATGGTGCAGCGGCAAGACTTGTTCAGAAGGATGATATTGTAATTATTATTTCGTATGCACTTGTACCGAATGCAGATATTTCAACACATACTCCAAAAGTGGCGATATTAAATGAAAACAATGAAATTGAAAAAATGATTGATCATGAACCAGCTTCAACTGTACTTTAAAATCAACACGTACCGTTAACGCAGTCATTAAACAAAAGTCTCCTGCCTATAATCTGGTGGGAGACTTTTAAATTTTCGCTTTCGTGTTTAAGAGTATTTTATCTTAAGTGGGTGCTTGGACTTTTTGTGAAAACTCATGTAAGATATGAACAAGATGACAATTTGGACGGAGTTATTCGCGATATGTTAAATAGATATGTAATTATTGATCTTGAAACTACAGGCAATACACCCAAAGATGGTGCGAAAATTATACAAGTCGCTGCCTTATTGGTTGAGAATGATCAGATTGTAGAGACATTTGAAAGCTTTGTTAATCCAGGTATTCCTATTCCACAGTTTATACAAGATCTGACTGGAATTACAAATGAAATGGTGGCTAAAGCACCTATATTTGCAGATTTAGCTCCTTTGCTTTGGGATATGTTTAGCGACTCATATTTTGTAGCCCACAATGTGCCTTTTGATTTAAGCTTTTTAAAAGAGGAACTACTTTCTAGTGGGTTTTTAGGTGTGTTCGGTCCTACAATAGATACTGTGGAACTATCACGAGTGCTGTATCCAACTATACAAAGCTACAAGCTTGAGCATTTAGCAGATTATTTTGGGTTTGAGCATGACAATCCTCATCGAGCAGATAGTGATGCACTTGTTACTACATATATTCTATTAGAGTTACTAAATAAATTAAAAAAGCTTCCGATTGAAGCTTTAAAGCATTTAGAAAAGCTATCAAAAGGTTTCAAAAGTGACATTAGAAGTTTACTTTTGCAAGTGATTGATTCTAGGTTGTATCAATACGATCCAAACGCTTATGATGTGTACGATGGAATTGCAGTAAAAAAACAACCACCTGTATTAAACCATGACAAGGTGGTAATGACGTATGAGGATATTCGTAATAAGCTTATTACTTACGCAGATAAATCACAATTAGGAACGAGAGATTCTCAATTACAAATGATGGATATAGTTGCAGATTGTTTACAAACAAATCAGCATGCCCTTATAGAAGCAGGAGCGGGTGTTGGAAAAACAATCGCATACAGTATTCCAGCAATTATACAGGCTTTACAAGCTAGGAAGCCGGTTATAATAAGCACATACACAACTAATTTACAGTCTCAATTAGTTGAGCGAGATTTACCTAAGATACGTGATTTACTAAACGTGTCTTATACTTTTGCAATGCTAAAGGGACGACATCACTTTATTCATATTCAAAAACTAGCTCATTATCTCCAGCAATATGATACAAGAAACTACGATATTACTTTAACACTAGCTCAAATAGTAGTTTGGCTAACAGAGACAGAAGCGGGTGATGTTGATGAATTAAATTTATCAACAGGTGGATTACTTGTTTGGGAAGATATTCATTGTGGGTACGAAAATAAGATAAATGTACAAAGCAATTTGAGCTTCTTCAGACGTGCCCTGGATCGAGTCGAACAGGCTGATATTATTGTGATTAATCACGCCTTGTTAGCCTCGGATTTAAAGCAAGAGAGTATGCTCCCTAAATATGATGCTGTTATTATAGATGAAGCGCATCATTTTGAGGACGTCTATGCAAACGTGAACGGTATAGAATTTGATTACGTAACGATTCACCATTACATACAACAGCTTGGTGTGTCTGGCATAGGAGGGCTAGTTCAAAAGCTAAATGAGTTATTACGAATTAATAATGCACCTAGTGAATTACGCAGAGCAGTCTCAGTAAGCCAGCTTATTCAGTTGCGTGAAGATGTTGATTTGTTTTTTAGAGCTCTTCGTCAATATACGTTAAAAATGACTAAAAACAATTCAATACCTTCAATTGCAAGCTATCGGATTGTTCCATCAAAGCAGGCCGATAACGATATGTTTATAAACCTTACAACATACGCTGCTAACGTATGTGAGGGGGTAGCTAAGCTTATATCAGATCTTTCAAAACAGATCTCATATGTCAGAGAGTTACATATATTCTCTCAATTGGAAGATGAGATTTTTCTAGCAAAGACTATTAAGGTGATCGATAATCTGAATGAGATGTATTCTCTCATAGAGGATGTTTTTTTTGCTAATGATGATGAAGAATATTTAAATTGGGTTGAAATTGAAACAAAAGGTGCGGAAAATGCAGCAACTTTATTTAGAAGAGCTATGACTGTAGCTGAACCACTAGCAAATCAGTTGTACATGCATAAGAAGAGTGTTATTTTAACGTCAGCGACATTAACAATAGATGTATCATTCTCCTTTATTGAACAAAGATTAGGTTTAGTAGATTTTTTTCCAGTAAAGACTAGAATTGAATCACCTTACAATTATAAGGAAAAGGCAGCAATTTTAGTTCCGAAAGGGTTACCAGACATAAAAAAGGTACCTCAAGACATGTTTGTATTTAACATTTGTGAGTACATTAAGAAGATTATTACAGCTGTCGATGGCCGCACATTATTACTTTTCACCTCACATGAGATGTTATCTATGGCGTATCAAATATTAAAAAATAGTGAAGAGTTACAGTCATACATTTTATTATGCCAAGGCATATCTAGTGGAAATAGAAAGAAATTAATTAAAAATTACTACAGTCTTGAAAATTCCATCCTGATGGGTACTTATTCGCTTTGGGAAGGTATTGACGCAACACCTAAAGATTTTGGTTGTGTTGTTTTAGTGCGTTTACCTTTTAGTCCGCCAAATGAACCTGTCATGTCTGCAAGGAGTGAAAAAGCTCTTGAGCAAGGAGGTAGTCCATTTTATGATGTATCCTTACCAGATGCGATTATACGCTTTAAACAAGGATTTGGTCGCTTAATACGTTCAAACAATTCTAAGGGCGTATTAGTTGTACTTGATCATCGAATTATTTATGCGTCATACGGCCCTTCATTCATTAAATCCTTACCAGAAGTTCCTATTTATCATGAAGAGATGGAACCGCTCGTCAAAAGGTTAAATGAATTGAAGAAACTATAATAAAAGAGGTGTTACTTCTTGTTTAAAGGAGTATGTCTAATTCTTACTCTTATCATGGCTCATATAAACGGTGTCAATATATCCGATGATATAGAGCGAATAGATTTAAAATTAAAGGAGCAAGAAATTGCGTTTACTTTTTTGAGTTTATCAAGTGGTGAAGCAACATTAGTTCAAGATGCCCAAGGAGATAATATTCTTATTAACACTGGTGGGCCTGAAACACAAGAAGAATTGAAGGTTCTTCTTAAAACATACAATATCAAAAAGTTGAAATATGTAGTAATTACTAAAGATGACATTCAGTACACAAGTAATTTAGATTTTGTGATGACCGAGTATGATGTAGAGTCTATTATAGTCGGGGAACATGCACCCAATTATCAAAAGGGCAATATATTGATTCCTAAAATAACATGGAAAAAGGATCAAAAGTACGAACTTTTGCCAGGTCTATCAGCAAAAATACTTCATGAGACGATAAATAAAAATAACATAGCTGAAATGGACATTTTATTTCAATACGAAAAAACCTATATTTTATTTATGTCTAGTTCGAATAAGAGTGTAGAAAAGCAGTTAAAGGGCGTTGATTTGTCAGACGTTGATATATACAAGGTGGCTGAGTTTGGAACAGGTGAAGGTGCTACTCAGGACTTTGTATCTCATATTGATCCTCAGGTCGCGATTATTTTTAATAAAAATAATATTGCTCCTAATCATGCTCTAGTTGAAAGATTGCATGAGACCTGGATAGATGTATATATATTAGAGCAGTTTGGGAATGTAACAATAAGAATAGATGACACACAATATAAGATCATTACTATTTCGCTGCAAAGTATAGCGAGGTAAATAATGTATGTTGTTCATAACTGGTAATGTAGCAAGGAGGTCTATTAAGGCCTCTTTTACCATTATGATTTAGCACCATTATTTATCGATTAATAACATGGTAAAAATAACATGGTAAATAATTTAACCTTTGTATACTACGTAACGCTATACGGTTGTTAACTCATTAGCTTGTAGTTTAAATAAAAACCTGTAAAGAGGCTAACCGCTTATTAAAAGAGGTATTTCTTGAAGACAACTGCGTATGAAAAGAGGTCCTTTACTTGTTTTGAAAATTCATTATGCAAAAATAAAATGTGAATTTAGCTTTTACCGCGACTACAGATTAACAACAATGAGGGAGGTAGAGGTTGTATTCTTCTTGTCTCAGTAAGAAAAGCGCAAGTGCCTTGCTCAGCCCGTCCAGCTGAAGACCTATCCCGTAGGAAAGGCCTTCCCTCCGGCAGGAGACGGCTGAAGACCTCGAGGGGCCAGGCGATGGAGCTAGACACTAATCTAGGTTGAAAAGCATATACTTTTTATGTTAAAAAACCTCCACTATTGTGGAGGTGATGTGGGACAGGATTTTTTTTAGATTATTGTACGTTTTTTAATTTATCCTTGTTATAATGATAATCAAAAGCTGTGGTGTACTAATATTGTACCCGCTCTTTTTTAAATCATAAGTTACAAAAATTGATATTAAGTATGGAGGATTTTTTTGAATGGATAGTAAAGTTGAAGTTATTTCTACTCTTAAAATTGAAAACTCACCAGATTTGTATAAAGTTGTTGACCTTCTTAATCGTACATTAAAGCGTGAGGATTTAATGTTTGGTCTTGCTCTTGATAAAGATGATCAATCAAAAGCCATCTTCACTATTTATAGAACGTAAGCAATGAAATTTGCTCGATATAGTTCCATTGTTGTTGTTATTGCACTGCTAATATTTGCAATTCTTGGTTTTGATTCATTGCGGACAGCAATATCAGAAAAAAATGAACGTCAACAATCTGCCATTAAAGCTGCTCAACATTACTCTGATATAAAGCAAATAGAACATGTTTATACATACTCAGGTGTAGATAGCTATGATGTCGTCATCGGTATTTCAGAAGAAGACGAAAGAATTGCTGTATGGGTTCCTCGTTTACATATAACAAAAAGTAACAAACTGTTTATACGTAAGCTAGAAGATGGGATAGATGAACAACAAGCGATTGACATAGTAACAAATAAATTAGAAACGAAAAAAATTGTATCTGTTACACTCGGAATGGAAAATGAAGTACCACTTTGGGAAATAACTTACATAGATTCTGATGACAGCTATTGCTATTATTACGTCTCTTTTGATGGGGGCGAATTTTTGAAGAGATATTGTATTTAGAATTTATACGTCTCACTTGTTGAATACGTTTAGCCATGGTGTCATCGGCTGTTGCTTTTCTTATTATGAACGGCATTATTGTCATTTCAAAAAAAGTGCAACGGACCTAAATGTAAAGTTCTTCGTAGTTATTAGCCTCTTTTGACGCCTGGACTTTTCTTATAATAATATTTATTAGGAGGCAATTGTAATGTTTATATCAAAACGTGTAGAAGCTTTAACTCCGTCATCGACATTAGCGATTACGGCAAAGGCGAAGGAATTAAAAGCAGCTGGTTATGATGTTATCGGTCTAGGTGCTGGTGAACCTGACTTTAATACCCCTGATCACATTATTGAAGCTGCCAGCAAATCAATGTATGAAGGTCATACGAAATATACACCCTCAGGAGGATTACCAGCACTGAAGGAAGAAATAATTAAAAAGTTTAAACATGATCAAGGACTGACTTATTCAAACCATGAGATTATTGTTTGTTCAGGTGCAAAGCATGCTTTGTATACTTTATTTCAAGTAGTATTAAATGAAGGCGATGAAGTAATAATTCCTACACCTTATTGGGTAAGCTATCCTGAGCAAGTAAAATTAGCTGGAGGCATTCCGACCTATATTGTGGGAGCAGAAGCACAACAATTTAAAATTACAGCGTCACAGCTTAAAGAAGCTATAACGGAAAAAACAAAGGCTATTATTCTAAATTCACCTAGTAACCCAACCGGTATGATGTATACAGCAGATGAACTCCATGAACTTGGTGCAGTTTGTTTAGAACATAACATTTTAATTGTCTCAGATGAAATATACGAAAAGTTAATTTATGGGGACGATAAGCATGTGTCAATTGCTGAGTTATCACCTGAACTTAAAGCACAAACCATTATTATTAACGGAGTGTCTAAATCACATTCAATGACTGGCTGGAGAATAGGGTATGCAGCAGGGGATAAGCAAATAATTTCAGCTATGACTGATTTAGCTAGTCACAGCACTTCCAATCCAGCCGTTATGGCTCAATATGGTGCTATTGCAGCCTACAGTGGTTCGCAAGAAGCTGTTGAAGAGATGAGAATCGCTTTTGAGAAACGATTAAATATAATTTATGACAAGCTTATAGCTATTGATGGTATTTCGTGTTTAATGCCACAGGGAGCGTTTTACTTATTTCCGAATGTGAAAAATGCTGCAACAGCTTGTGGATACGGAAATGTTGATGACTTTTCCACAGCCTTGTTGGAAGAGGCGAATGTTGCCGTTGTACCAGGATCTGGCTTTGGTGCACCAGATAATATTCGTCTGTCATATGCAACCTCGTTAGAGCTATTAGAGGAAGCAGTGGAAAGAATAGCATCATTTGTTGAAAAAAAATCTAAATAAGTTTTCTAGTAGGACAGAGAACAGCCAAACAATTAT
This sequence comes from Bacillus sp. HMF5848, assembly GCF_003944835.1. Lineage (GTDB taxonomy): Bacteria > Bacillota > Bacilli > Bacillales > HMF5848 > HMF5848. The sequence continues at coordinate 2,323,416 of NZ_RWIV01000001.1, read as the reverse complement.
GGCTGTTTTCTTATTCATAATGTGGTTTTTCATTAATTTTATTGCTTCAATTTTTGTCGATATGTATAATGAACAAGTATAGGACAGATGAATACATAGTTATATTTTTATTAGTGTTGGAGGGAAACTTAGCGTGAAAACAACGATTGCAGAAGTACATAAGTATGTCGGGCAACAAGTAACTATTGGAGCTTGGCTAGCAAATAAACGTTCAAGTGGAAAAATTGCTTTTTTACAGCTTCGTGATGGGACTGGCTTTATACAGGGGGTCGTAGAGAAAGCAGAGATTGGGGAAGAAATCTTCCAGAATATTAAGGCTTTAACGCAAGAGTCATCTCTGTATGTAACAGGAGTTATACGTGAAGATACACGATCTCCATTCGGCTTTGAAATGGGAATTCAGAGTGTTAAACTGATTCATGAATCAACAGATTATCCGATTACGCCAAAAGAACATGGTACAGAATTTTTAATGGATCATAGACATTTATGGCTACGTTCTAAACGACAACACGCTGTTATGAAAGTTCGCAACGAAATTATACGTGCAACATATGAATTTTTTAACAATAACGGATTTTCAAAGGTAGATCCACCTATTTTAACAGGTAGTGCACCTGAAGGCACAACAGAATTGTTTCACACAAAATATTTTGAAGAAGATGCTTATTTATCACAAAGTGGACAGTTATACATGGAAGCTGCTGCGATGGCACTAGGGAAGGTTTTCTCATTTGGTCCAACGTTCCGAGCAGAGAAATCAAAAACACGTCGCCACTTAATTGAGTTTTGGATGATTGAGCCGGAAATGGCATTTTATGAGTTTGAAGATAATCTAAAAGTCCAAGAAGAGTACGTTTCGTTTATTGTTCAATCGGTACTTAAAAACTGTAGTTTAGAACTACAAACACTTGGTCGTGATACGTCCAAGCTTGAGCAAATTACGGCACCGTTCCCTAGAATATCGTATGACGATGCTATTACTTTCCTACACGAAAAAGGCTTTGATGATATTCAGTGGGGTGATGATTTCGGAGCACCACATGAAACTGCTATAGCTGAAAGCTTTGACAAGCCTGTATTTATCACTCATTATCCAACGTCGCTAAAACCATTTTATATGCAACCAGCACCTGACCGTGATGATGTCGTGCTTTGTGCAGACTTAATTGCACCAGAAGGATATGGAGAAATTATTGGTGGCTCGGAGCGCATCCATGATTATGAACTTTTAGAATCGCGATTAAAGGAGCATGAGCTTGATCCAGATGCTTATAAATGGTATTTGCAATTACGTCAATATGGTTCTGTCCCTCATTCAGGTTTTGGACTTGGACTAGAAAGAACAGTGGCTTGGATTTCTGGCGTAGAGCATGTACGTGAGTCTATTCCGTTCCCACGTTTATTAAATCGATTATACCCATAAAAAATGAAGTGCCCGGGGTCTGTAACTTACAGCTCTCGCGGCACTTTCCTTGTCTTTAATTATATAAATTTTTACATAAATCAAATGCATTTTGCATGTTTAAATGGAATGATTATTCAATGTTACGTTAGGTAAGGACATGTTATACTAATATTGAGGTGTTTAACAATGCAAGATTCCAAAGTGATTGAATGGCTTCAACAAGGCCACATCGTCATTCCAAAACTATTATTAGGATCATACAATCGATTAGGTCTTAATGAAGAAGAACTCGTTTTATTGCTTCACATCCAAAATTTTATAGACAGTGGTAATCAGTTTCCTACACCAGATGAAATATCTGCAAGAACAAGTTTTTCAACACAACAATGCACACAATTATTGAAATTGCTCCTTCAGAAAAATTTTATTACGATTACTGAAGCGAAGGACGATCAGTTCATATATGAATCATATTCTTTGCAGCCGCTCTATGAAAAGCTGTATCAACTCTTATTAACAGAGACATTTGAAGAAAAAGTTGAGGTTAAGCAGGAAGAAGAAACACAACTTTATATCACATTCGAACAAGAATTTGGAAGGCCATTATCACCTTTTGAGACCGAGATGCTTTCAATGTGGATAGATGATGATAAACAGAAAGCACCAATCATTAAGTTAGCTCTTCGTGAGGCTGTACTTAGTGGTAAGTTAAGCTTTAAGTATATTGACAGAATTTTATTTGAATGGAAAAGAAACGGAATAGATACAGTAGAACAGGCTCAGGAGTATACACGTAAATTTAGACTTAATCAGAAACGTCAGAAGTCAACAAGTGATTACGAAACTCAATCAAGAAAGAATAAAGATATTCCAATTTTTAATTGGCTCGAAAGCTAGTGTGAATAAGTAGGTGATGTAGTTGTTAAATAAAACTCAAATTCGTCATTGTTTAGATATCATGGGAGACATGTATCCGGAGGCACATTGTGAGTTAGTTCATAGCAATCCATTCGAACTCGTCATTGCTGTAGCTTTGTCAGCCCAATGCACGGATGTTCTTGTAAACAAAGTAACTAAGAATCTCTTCCAGAAATACAAAACACCACAAGATTATTTGAACGTATCACTAGAAGAATTACAAAATGATATACGATCTATAGGGTTATACCGAAATAAGGCTAAGAACATTCAAAAGCTTTGTCAAATGCTGTTATCTGAATATGGGGGCGAAGTGCCAAGAGATCGTGATGAACTTACAAAGCTTCCAGGTGTAGGGAGAAAAACTGCAAACGTTGTAGTGTCTGTAGCATTTGGTATACCTGCTATTGCTGTAGATACACATGTTGAAAGAGTGAGTAAACGACTAGCTTTTTGTCGCTGGAAGGATAGTGTGTTAGAAGTTGAAAAAACACTAATGCGAAAAGTACCTGAAGATGAATGGGGCGTAACACATCATCGAATGATCTTTTTTGGTCGCTATCACTGTAAAGCACAATCTCCACAATGTCCGACTTGTCCATTATTGGAGATGTGTAGAGAAGGAAAGAAAAGGATGAAGGTTAAGTAATATGAAAACTAACATGATAAAGGTACCAGCACCTTTTATACATCCATTGTTTTATAATGAAGGTGACAGCATATATATACCTACGTCAGCGAGCATTGAAAGTATTCTACAAGAAGGCTATTTTGTTTATGATATTGCTGCATTTCTAAATATTTCTCTTGAGAAGCCCTGGACTTATTTTGCTGCTAGTAGCAAACAAGTATTAAAGACATGGAATGATGACAAGCTTCTATTGCATGACAGTTTTTCAAAGCGCGATAAGCAGGCGGCTTTGCCTATTATGAAGAGAGCATCACAATATGCTTTGTGTTACTTATTTTGGTTAAATGGTACGTATGTGGAAAATGTTAGGGAGCTTGAGGATGCGCTGCATTTGTTATCTGTAAAACCAATTAACATAGTTGATCGTTTCTCATATATTCTAAATAAGCCTGAACAGTATCACTCTTTCATTCAACTTACTGAAATAATGAATGAACTCGAAAAATTATATTATAAGCAGCAAGCAATGAAACAAACATAAATAACACAGATTTGTCCCGAATTTTCCTTTGGGGCATTTTTTTGTTTGTTTCAACAACTCCTTCAAAACTATTATTACAGTGGGAACTAAACGGACTACACTCTATTAGGGGAAATTAGGGGAATAGAAATAAAAAAGGCTTAGAGATAAAATTTCTCTAAGCCTTATTGAACTGAGATTTATATTTACGAATATTTGTGAATTAATTGTTTTGCATCTCACGAGTGAATCCATTCATTATGATCATTTAGTTACCATCGGAACTGCTATTATCTTCACCTTGATTATCAGCAGGGGGTGTATCTCCGATATTATCTTCATCCGTAGAAGGAGTGCTAGGTAATTCTTCTTCATCCTCATTCTCATCTATTGGTTCATCGATAGGGTTTTCAGGGTCCCCAGGTTCAATCGGTTCTACTGAATCTATTGGTGGTAATTCAATCGGATTGAGAAATTCGGGTACGGTAATAGAAACCGAAATAGGTTCACTTTTGTTTTCAGGATTATTTGTGTTCATGGCAATTATATTAAAAGTGTATATTGCTCCTTTTATCGGGTTCTCAACTAGAACAGTTGAATCCTTTTGTGAGCTTAATAAGGTGGGAGCACCTTCATCAATGGACATCATAACTTCAAATGTATAATCAGCTGGTTCTTCAACTGTATTAGGTGTTATATACTCCCATGTAAGTCCAATTGCATCTAGAATTTCATCATACTCAGCAGATGCATTTGTAACAGGCTCAATCTTAATATAGTTTGTAGATACTTCTGTTGGCTCGGTCCCCTTAACAAAGTATTCATAAATCACTTTATCCTCAGGAGTAAATTCACTTACTAATTTAGCTGGATTCGTCCCATTTTCAACGGCTAACTTTTCAACGCTATTAGGGGCTTGGAAAGGTTTATTGTCTTTGCCATCAGAGATATATTCCATAATTGAACGGAACAATAGTTTTGAAATACCAGTCTGTTCACTACCAAGTAGATAGTTGTCTTGATCAAATTTATCAAATCCAGTCCATACCGATAGAGTATAATCGGTTGTATAACCAACAAACCAACTATCTGGTACTGCAGCATTAGGTAAGTCATACTTGTCTTGAATCTCTGCAGGGAAATTTGTTGTTCCGGTTTTACCTGCAATATCAAGACCAGGGACCTGTGCGGCACGTCCAGTTCCAATTGGGCTAGTTAATACAGAACGCAACATGTCTGTAATCATAAATGCTGTATAGTCACGCATAGCCTTTATTGGTTCCGGTTTCAATGTTACTTCGGTCCCGTTTTGAAATACGACCTTCGTGACAGCATGAGGTTTAACATAAATACCTGAATTACCAAATGCACTATAAGCGCCTGCCATTTGTAAAGGAGAAACTCCTTCAGTTAGTCCACCGATTGAGTATGCTTCATGGACTTTGTCTAGAGGTAAGCCAAGGTTATTTGCGAATTGTTGGACTTTATCTGTACCAACTTCATTTGCAACTGCTTGCATAGCTTTAAGGGCAGGTATATTTCGCGAACGAGCTAAAGCTGTGCGGATCGACATTTGCCCTTCGTATTTTCGGTCCCAGTTATGAATAGGAGTGTTGTTTTTGTCAGAATAAGTGTATGGCTCATCTACAACCTGCTCATATGTTGACCATTGTAGAAATTCTATAGCAGGACCGTAATCTAAAATTGGTTTAATTGTTGAACCAGGCTGTTTTCTAGTGTCTGTTGCATAATTCCAGCCACGCTGGACATTTTCATTATTGCGTCCACCACCTAATGCTCTTATTTCTCCAGTTTTAGTATCTATTAAAGCAATGCCGGCTTGCATTTCTTCATTAGGATAAGTAATTTTCCCGTTTTCAGTTAACATCTTGTCAACGTAGCTTTGAGCTTTAGGGTCGATTGTTGTGTAGATCTTTAATCCATCCGTTGAAATATCAACATCGCCTAGCTCTGTTACTTCTTCAATAACTTGGTCCAAAAATGCACCATATTGTGTTGTATTATTATTTGTGGGCGCTAGCATGTCTGAAATTGAAACAGCTTTTGCAGCATCTGCTTCCTCTTGAGTAATTTTTCCGTGTTGAACCATTAACATTAATACAATGTTACGTCGTTTTTCTGCTGCTTCTGGATGCTTAAAAGGATTATAAGCATTTGGACGTTGTGGTATTCCAGCAATAAGAGCAGCTTGTTCTAATGATAATTGATCTAAATTATCTATTCCAAAATAGACCTCAGCAGCTTCTGCAACACCATATATCGGCTTTCCACCGAAATCCCCGTTTGAGTAATAAATTTTATTTAAATATATTTCAAGAATTTCTTCTTTTTTATATTGTGAGTCAAGCTGAAATGCTAGCCAAGCCTCTTGGACTTTACGTTTAATAGTTTTTTCTGGTGATAGAAAATAGTTTTTCACAACCTGCTGTGTAATTGTACTGGCTCCTTCAGCACCAAATCCATCGGTAACATTGGCAATGACGGCTCCACCAAGTCGAATGATGTCTATGCCATTGTGCTCAAAGAAACGAGAATCTTCCGTCGCGATAACAGCATCACGCAAAACGGGGGGAATTTCACTATAAGATACGTAGGTGCGTTGTTCTGCTCCCCAATCTGCAATCTCATTACCGTTCATATCGTATATTTTTGAAGATAGGGGATCTTTAAATAATGCAGTATCAAGAGTGGGTGCACCTTGCACTAAAATGAAAAATGTTGCAGCCCCAGAAACTATCCCAATAATACCTAATATAAACATGATAAGAATTAACTGCTTAAAAAAAGCACTTGCTCCCTTTTTCGTTTTTTTCTTCTTTTTACTTGAATGAGTAGTCGTTTGCTTTCGTTCCACTCTGCTTCTATATTTTTCTGTCATTATGAATACTTCCTTTCAAGATGCTACAATAAAGAGGTTTGTAAAACAGAAATATAATCAATTCTTGGGTGGTAGCCAATATTAATTTTATAGCCATTCTTCTCAATCTCTTGCTTGGTAATAGATTTACGCCCACCATTTATATGACGATCCCAAAATTCAAAAAGTTTCACAGCTTCTAGTAGGTAAATATCATCATATGTACTAAACCTCAAAATAACAAAGCTTATTCCACCTTGAGCAATAACCTGCCTCATATGAGATATTTGGTGCTCGTGGAAGTTTTGTATAGGGAACGAGGATTTGTTACGTGTTTCTTTGGCCTCGAAATCAATGTATCTACCTTTGAACACGCCATTATAGTCAGTAGTGGAGGCTTGTTTAAAATATGCTTCCGTAATAACAGCAGCACTTCGATGTGGATAATTGACCTTGACAATTTGCACAGGTGTCGGCTTCTTGTGTATAACTGCTATACCATGCTGTAAATAATATGCATTAGTTTCATTAAGGTCTTCTTCTAATGTCATTCCACGATTTGCATATTGCTGTTTTTGAGAAGCTGTCTGCTTTTCTTGTTGTTGCCCTTCATATTTTTTCCCATTTGGATATTTGATCATGAAGCAGCCCTCCTCTTAAGACACTATCATATCAAAAAATCAAACAAATTTGTTATAAAAAATTGTTTACCTCATTGTTTGGTTAAAAGTGCTCATTTTGTTACAGATTAAGACAGAGGTGAGAATATATCAATGTCAGAAGCTGAATTTATACAGCAAATTAAAAACGAAACGAACATGTGTAACATAGATAACATATCACGAACTAAGGCCTATGGTGTTTTTTTTGAAAAATGGCCAGACATACGTTGGGCATTGCTAGCTAGTTTTGTTTCTCGAAATGCAGGCTGGAGCATGACAGATTTACAAGGACGGTGGTTTCCGAAGGCATTATCAGATGATACAAGGAAACACCTGTTTATAACATATGAGCGAGCAAATTGGCTCATTTTTTTGGATGCATACCCGCAGTTATTACTATATGAGAAGTCAAAAATCGTAGGAAAGCCACTGTTTTACTTACTAAGTAATTTTAATGTTTCTCAGTTCATGGAAAAAGAATGGAACTATTATTGGCATTGTAAAGATAAGACGAGATTGATGTACGCTCTTATTATAAATGAACAGAATGTTATCCAAAAACCTGTGATTGAATCCCCTTTATATAAAAAAAGGGTATTTAAGTCTTTTGTATTTAAGATACAGGATCTTATGCATTTTAGTATTGTCATTTTTCCAACTTTACAAGGAAAATTATATGGCTGTTCGGTGCACGATTTTACGAACCTTAAAGACCGTATTGAGTTAGGAAAAAGACTAGCTCATATTTTATTTGAAAGAAGCTTATTTAAAGATTTCTTTCTATTTCATCAAGAGACTGAGCATACGGGGTCCAGATCAGATTATGAGAAATATTTACACAAAAAATCAGATACACGTACACCAATCTTAAGACTAATATATCCTATTATTTACCATCATCGCTCATATTTTAAAGATTGGTATTTCGAATATGAAGACAAGAAACTTGATGATCTATTTTCACCACCCCAATTTACAGAGACCATCAATATTACAGAGTGGTATCACCATAAACAGCGACAATTGCAACTTGGAATAAAGATCAACCACTTATTTCATAACAAAATATGACATTAAAACAATAGCGTATGAATATTTTGACTTTGTTTGCCGAATTAGTTCTAGTTTTGTCACTGGTGCAGGAAGAAAAAAATGAAGAGAGAACTAGATATACAAGTGATTAAAAAAGGGGGACTATCGGCATGAGGAATGACGTAAAGTCTTTGTTCTCAGATATTTTCTGGAGACTTGACAAGTTAGAGGTAGAGCTTGCTTATCAAATGGAGTATCAACAGTATTATTTTAGAAATGCTGTACAAAAAGACGTGCAGACTATAAGTAATAAACTCGACGAGGCTGAGAAGGTCTTTACAAGACAATGTTTAGAGAAAGCGAGACAAAATGCTTTGGTTTTTGAAAAAAAGGTCGCTAATGATTATTGAGGAAGTATTGAAAGTCTGCACAACATTAAGTATACATGTAGGTGGCTAACCATGCTTTAAGATTAAGTCTTTTTAAGCTGGTTAGCCTTATTTTTCAACTATTCTTTATCAACTTTAATTGTGACTGGACGATCACCTTGACTTGCTACAGGTTCAATAGCATACTCTTCTTTTAAACTATACTTACTGGCAACCTCTTTACCACGCTCTGGAATTTCATTTTCATGCCCTTTTTCTTTATGATTAAAATGTTTACCACGACCCATTGCTAATCTCCTCCTTAAAACTGTAATGCATGTTTATTTTTTGCGAGCATAAAAATATTATTCTAAATAAATATTGCCTTTTAAATGAAGAGTTACAATATGATTTGTTCAAAAGATAATTAAATTAATTACAAAGAACAATGTACAAATACAATAAAATATCCGTATAATAGGTATAAAGTGCCTTATAAAATGTTTTAATCTTCGTATTTTTAAGGGGTATTGTGTATTTATTTGAGCAAGACATTTATATGTTTACTTCATTACTTTTGTATTGTTAACACAAATAAAAGATATAGATTGTTACTTGAGAATTATAAGCATAAGGAGGAATAGAAATGAGCATTATTGTTACTGTTAATGTTAATGAGGAAATTGCACTGCTATCCTTTTCAGAAGATATAACAATAAAAAATGTAGAAAGATTTAAACAACTTTTAACAGAACTACTTAAACAACCACAGGACAAGCTGTTATTAGATTTAACAGATGTTAATTATTTAAATAGTGCCTCTCTTGGGTATATGGCTGATACATTTATGAAAGCAAGAAAAATGAGAAAAGAATTCGTAATTACAGGTATCAACTCGCAAATAGAAGAGATATTTAGAATTGTTAAATTTTCGTCTTTTATGAAGCTATTTCATACTATGGAAGAGTCGATTGCATATTATAACAGCAACGGAGATGAAGGCCTATAAGCGGTCAAAGGTACATCTTGACAACGATGTACTTTTCTTTTTTCACAATTACTAATCACTTTTCGGGCGGATTCCTCATATCGTATAGCAGATAAAACATATGAATAGGGAGGAACTGTCCAGTGCAAAGACAATATCCGTATTATGTTCGACAGCATCGAACCTTTAGAAGATATCCTATATATGGATATAGACCGCCATATCAAATGCCGCCACAATATCCATATGGCTTTAGCCAACAAATGCCGCCTATTCCCCAATTTCCTAATCAATATCCAGCACCAAACAAGATGCCATTTAATTTCCAAGGGAACCAAGCACCATCTATAATGAATCAATTCAAAAAAAATGACGGGAGTTGGGATTTTGATAAAATGTTCAATACAGCCGGTCAGTTTATGAGTGCAATGAATCAAGTAAATGGTGTTGTAAAGGGCTTTTCCGGAATTTTTAAAGTATAGTTATTATGCCCCAAACCTTTTTCATTCTTAAAACATATATTATTAATAGAAAGGGTGGGGCATATGCTTGCGGAAATTTTAAGTCAAATAAAAATTAACCAACAGCTTATTATTGTTGTTCCAGCCTTAATGGTTTTAGGATATATATTAAAAAAAACACCTAGAATTCCTGATTGGTTAATATTGTGGTTCCTTTTATTAGTAGGTGTAGTATCCAGCATAATAACTCTCGGCTTCTCTGTGAATGGAGTGGCCAATGGTATAATTGCTGCTGGTATGGCAATAACTTCACATCAAGCAATAAAACAAACATTTAGCTCTGTTAATCGAAAAAAAGACTCTTCATGACGTGAAGCGTCTTTTTTCATGGTTTATATATCGCAGATTGTTTTATAGTCATTTCGGGGATTTGCATGCTTTTTAAGTAAAGAGGATCAAGAAGCATATTATGCTTCTAAGTGCTTCGATTCTTTGAGGTAAGACTGAAAAGTATATATCTCATATAGAACAGTAACTAGACAATCGCTATGCATATTAACAAATTTTGTGGTTTGTGAAGAGTTATTTATTATAGACTTCATCAACTAGTAAACCTATCACCTGTTCGCGTAGTAGTAATATATCTATTTGTTACTAATTTGTTATATTTTACAAATTTTAAACTAAAATACCGTAAAATGTGATAGGTTGAATATGTGATGTTATTCCAATGAGTGAGGTGGAGAGACGATGTTGTTGGAGTTGAAGCGAAAGAAACCTGAAGATGTTCTAGAATTAATTAAAGATGGTGCAGACCTAATTGTTCCATTAGCGAATGGTGAGCCTTCTACCATCCTCGACGTAATAGAAGAACATGCTATGTCGCTATCTAATGTCCGTATTCATCAGATGCATCCTTTGCGCGAGCGGAAATATATGTGGGGAGAGTACGGAAACAATTTACGTCATGTGTCTTATTTTTTAAGCGGTGCTGTACGAAAAGCTTACTTAGCAGGCAAATGTGATTTAGTTCCCAATCATTTCCATGAAGTTCCTAAGTTAATGAGAACGAAAACAAAGGCATCTCTAATAATTGCACAGGCTTCTCCAGTAGATGAGCATGGGTATTTTTCACTGGGTACTAATGCAGATTATACTTCTACTTTTATTGGGAAAGCACCATTTTTTCTCGAAGTAAATAAACAAATGCCGCGAACGTATGGTGGCAATCAAATACATGTAAGCCAAATTGAAGGATACATTGAAGTCGACTATCCTCTTGCAGATGCAAAGAATCCTGTGATAACAGAAGAGGATAAACAAATCGCGTCACAAATTGTAGATAGAATTCCAAATGGAGCTACAATACAAATGGGTATTGGTGCAATTCCTAATGCTATAGTAGCGTTTCTTCAAAACCATAAACATTTAGGTATTCATACAGAATTATTATCTGATGGTGCTATTGAATTAATTGAGTCTGGTGTTGTCGATGGATCGCAAAAAATGAATTTACCTGGAAAAATAGTAACAACATTTTGTCTAGGAAGTAAAACTCTATATGATTTTATTGATCAAAATGGCGGAATCGAGATGATGCCGGTTGATTATGTTAATGATCCTCGAGTAATAGCTAAAGAAGACTGTATGATCTCTATGAATGCCACGACTGATGTGGACTTCTTGGGTCAGTGTGCATCTGAAACAATTGGTGGAAAGTATTATAGCTCTTCAGGTGGGCAAGCAGACTTTGCTAGAGGTGCGCTTTTCTCCAAAAATGGAAAGGGTTTCATCTGTTTACACTCAACTGCTAAAAATGGAGAAATATCGCGTATTAAACCACAATTATCAGTAGGGTCTGCAGTGACCACGTCTAAAAATGACGTAGACCATGTTGTAACAGAATATGGTGTAGCTGAATTAAGGGGAGCCACTATAGCAGAGCGAACTAAACGTTTAATAGCAATTGCACATCCTAAATTCCGGGATGAGTTAACTTTTGAGGCAAGGAAATTAGGATTTTTATAGTACTTGTAGTAATAGTAAAAAAAGAAGTAGTAACAACGTAAAAAATTATTGCAAAAGGTAAAAAAACGGAGTAAACTCCATCTTATGAATAGTTCGCGTCTCGAATTAATTTACTTACTATTTCGTAATTTACATAGGAAGAAGATGGAGAAATGGAGTACTCTGAACAAGACGATAAACACAATGAAAGTTATAGTATAAAAAATGGAGCGGCTGCGACAGTAACAAATAGCTTTATCTCAAGCTTTGTTCCGTTATTTGCAATAAGTGTACTTGGGGCAAATAACCAACAAATTGGATTTATTAGTTCTTTACCTTCTTTAATGACTATGTTTATGATGATCCCTGCAGCTATGTGGATTAATAAATTACAAGAGAAAAAAGTGTTTACTGCAGCCGCTATTTCAATTAATAGGCTGCTCTTATTTTTGCTTGTGTTTGTCCCTTTTTTGCCTGGATATCAGGCGACAGTACTAGTTGTAATAATAGGACTTATGAATATACCTGGTGCCGTAGCTAACTTGGCCTGGCAATCATTTATAGGTGATTTAATCCCTGATCATCGTAGAGGGAGCTTTTTTGGTGAGAGAAATCGTGTGCTGACACTAGTGGGAATGATTGTAACATTCACGACTGGTATAATCTTAAATTTGTTTGCCAAGGACTCGCCATTTCCTTATCAAGTCATGTTTGCACTTGGCTTTTTATTTGGGTTGCTTGAAGTATATTTTTTATTAAAGCATAGAGAACAGAAAAAAAGCAGTGATAGTAACGTTCAAGTTGTTAAGGTGCGTTCGATGAGGTTGATGACAACTCATAAACCGTATTTATATTTTCTAAGTTGTGCAATTTTATTTAACTTTGGATGGCAGATGGCGTGGCCGTTATTTAGTTTGTATCAAATTAACTATGCTTACGCCACAGCATTCTGGATTAGTTTATTTACAGTAGCTAATCAAATATCACAAATGATTACTTATAAATGGTGGGGTAGAAGTGCTGATAAACGAGGTAATTCCGTCATGTTATTTGTTGCAGCATTTGGATTAGCTTTAGCACCGACTTTAACAGTAATTTCTACTAATTTAATATATTTGACTCTCATCAACTTAGTAATAGGTGCATTTGTAGCGGGTACGGTAATGTTACTATTTAACCAGTTATTACATGTTTCACCAAAAGAGCATCGAACATCTTTCTTAGCGAATTATAACCTTTTAATTGCTGGTGTTGGATTTATTGCGCCACAAGTTGGTATTTTTCTTCTTGAAACATTTAATATACAAGTAGCAATGCATGTTTCAAGTATTATACGAATTTTAGGTGCTGTTTCATTTTTATTTGTGGCGTTGTATATTGAAAAGTCGTTCAAATTTCCAAACAGAAAACTGAAAAAAAGTTTATCAGCATAGGTAAGGGCTTTGAATTAGCGTAAAGACACTAATTCAAAGCTTTTTCCTTATGTGATGTGAAATTTGTACTAAAAACCTCTGTATTGTTACTTCTTCGTTTTCATATATTTTTCCGCTAATAGTTGTTTCACTTTATTGTAGGAAAGTCCAGATTGGGCATTTTGTTGTTTAACGTGTTGAACATCAGTATTTGAAAAGCGTTTTGTGTTCAAGACTTATCACCTCTTACATAGCTTTTGCTTATATACAAAAAAATAACAACTCAGAAGTGAGCTGTTATTTCTTCACAGTATTAATTTTGAAGATTGGATATAAAGGACAAAATTTAATTGTTGCGGTTAATATAAGAACAATACCAATAATACCAACATACTTAACAGGACCTTCTAATAAAAATAACCCTAATAAAGCAATACCTAAAATAAAACGAATAATACGATCTGTAGACCCAATGTTTATTTTCAAAGCAATCCCTCCCTTATTTTTATAATAAATTTATGAAGGGTGAATGTTTAGTGATAATGTCACATATTTACTAATTTGTCACATATTTTTTTTATATTAACTAATTTAATTTTCCCACGAGCTTGCTTAATAAGTCCTTCTCGTTCCAACCCTTTTAAAATGCGACTGACTACTTCTCTAGCTGTTCCTAATTCTATCGCAATATCTTCGTGTGTAAGTTCTAGTAGGGAACCATTATCTTGGTTACTTTTTGAAATTAAAAACTCAATAATTCGTTGATCGACCTTTAAAAATACTATATCTTCAAGCATTGACATAACTGATAAAAAACGATTCATTAATATACTGTATGTATATTGTTGTAAACCTAAATTTGAGGTCATTTGCTTCTTGAATTCTTCAGCGGACAGTAGGAGAATTTCACTTGGTTCTTCAACGACAGCATGAGCAGGGTAAAGCGAGTTAGATAAAATACTAGATATTGTCAAGACACATGATTCTCCAGCAACAACACGATACAATAACATTTCTCTGCCATTTTGTCCTAATTTAGTTACTCTAATAACTCCGGACTTGATAAATGCAATATAATGACAGGAATCACCTTCTTGAAAAACTCTAGCACCACTTTCTAAATTAATCGAATTAATAATGTTACATTCATTTAAAAATGAAAACATTTCTGATTCTAATAACGACATTAGGAACACCTCTCTGATAAAAATATTATCAGATTTTCACGATATTGAGGTAAATAATTTTAAATAGTTTATCGTATGAACTGACAATTGTTTATAACTAGAGGCGAGAGGATTTTGTAAAATGTGATTTTTGGCGAGAACACTAAAATGGAAAGCAAAATCTTGAGTAAAACAGAGTTAATAAAAAAAGATTTTGGCACCAGCCAAAATCAAAATAATAGTTCATATACTTCATTTAATTCATGCATTCTTTTGTAATCTTGTGCTTCCATTGCATGTTTTATTTCTTTTGGTAAAATATCACCTAATATTTGTGATTCTTCTTCACTTAAAGTACGAACAAAAGCTCCTTCAGATTGAAAAGTGTCTGAAAGTTTATCATATATCCCGTTCACTAATGACGATGTTTCATTGTAGTTAGATAGTATTTCACGAAGATACAATAAAGTTTTATCCATCTACTTACCTCTCTTTAAAAAAGTCATTAAATTCATTTGATGTTTTATCTTGAGCATATGGGTTATGGTCTGTAACACCTTCTGAATCTAAATTTGTTTTAATCACTAATGTAGGTTCGGGACTAGCCTCAGCAATAACTCTGTCATCTAATTGTTTAAAATCAGGCAACTTTTCATTTTTCTTCACATTACACACCTCCTAATTATAGCGTGCAATGTTTATGGAAAGTTAAACAGGGAACTAGTGGGAGTTATCATCTTTGATAGAGATTCGTTTTCCCTTTGCTTTTGGTATTGTAATGTGAAGGTAATTATTCTTAAATGTCGCTTTGCTTTCATTCTCAAGAACAGGTGAAGGGAATGTAATAACTTGTCGGTATGATTGATATGTTTGCTGCTTTGTAAAATATTGTTCTTTATCATTAATTTGTTCAATAATTTCTTGATATTTAATGGTTAGAAATAATGTGTTATTTAAAAATTGCATATCAATTTGTTCTTTGTTTACCTGCTGAGGTAATTTAGCTTTGATTATATATGCTTGTTCGGTTTCATCCATTCTTAAGTTAACTTGGGTAAATGGGAACGATGACGTAGCAAGATCATCTAATGATTGTATAAAGTTTCGTATTGGTGGGTCATTTAATAAGCGAGAGAATGAGTGCATGAACTGATCCATTGTTTTATTAATCCTTTTTGGCAGATTGTCCATACATGTTACCTCCATTGTTTTTTTAAAACAATATATGCTTCACATGCTTGGACTGTTATCATGAGACAAATAAAATCTAAATAAACAAAGTAGACAGGCCTGTTAAAAAACAATCCTGTCTATCTCATGTTCTTTGAGCACTTTCTGCATGCTTTATGAATGTTCTTTCATCCTCAATTAGTCCGCATGCTCCACACTGAACTTTGTAAGAAGGTCCTTTGTAAGGTATGTGAAACGGATCGGTCATCCCATTCTCATATTGCTCTATTATATTACCCGTATGAGCATCCAGCTTTACTGGTTTAGCAACTTGTTCTATTAAATTAAATCTACTTCGATTAGACCGACAATTCGGGCATAAATATGGTGCACTCATCAAGATTCATCCTTTCTACATATTATTTTTTTTATTTTATCCGAACAAAGTGTTAATCATTCAATTACATTCACAAGTAAAATTACCTCAAATAAGCATTGCTTCTTATTTAGCAATTATCAAAGAATACGATATAGATTTTATTGAAATACATATTGATAAATGCTATGGGGGTGTTTGCCTATACAAACGCCTATCTCAGTACATATGATGAAAGTGAAAACATAAAAATCTTGAGGAGGCATGCAAATGTATTACCCTATGCGAAACGATTCACGAATAATACCCGGTCCATTCTTGTTCGGTGGACCGTTTGTCGGTGGATTAGTTGGTGGCTTGTTAGGATCAGCTATTTTTAGACCGCGTCCATTTTACCCATATCCTCCATACGGTGCTGCACCTTATGGCCCAGGGTTCGGTCCAGGATTCGGTCCAGGATATGGCCCAGGTTTCGGACCAGGATATGGCCCGGGTCCGTATCATTATTAGCAATTAAGTGTGAGAGTACATGATTGTTCATGTGCTCTCTTAAGTTTATCGTTTTGAATTAAGAAGGATAGGTAATTTTAGATCTATGTAGCTCAGGGACTTTAAAGAATATACACAGTAAAACATGAGGAGCTTTAGGTTTAAAAGTTTTATTGAAAAACTTTTAATACATATAAGGATTAATATTTGAAAAAGACTATTAGAAAAGGTAGAATTATGAACTTAGAGAGACCAAATCTTACATAAGAAGCAAAGAGAGGCTTATCCTATGACAGTAACAAAACCAAAATCAATTGTTGTTATTTTCGGTGCAACAGGTGATTTAGCTAGTCGAAAGTTATTTCCATCTATTTATAATTTATATAAGAAAGGGAGCTTAACAGAATCATTTGCCGTAGTTGGAGTGGCTCGTAGACCATGGACAAATGAAATATTACGTGAGAACGTAGCAAAGTCTATCGAGAAATATAAACCAACTGAAGCTGAACTAGACGATTTTTGTAAGCATTTTTTCTATTTGCCATTTGATGTAACCGATAAAAGTTCTTATCAAGAACTAAAAAATATGCTTTCAAGTCTTGATAATGAGTTTGATACTGAAGGCAATCGAATTTTCTATATGGCCATGGCACCTGAATTTTTCGGTACAATAGCTGAAAACTTGAAAAATGAAGGTGTAACGGATACAAATGGCTGGACAAGGCTTGTTATTGAAAAACCGTTTGGACATGATTACGATTCCGCAAAAAAGTTAAATAACGATATTCGAGCTGCCTTCCAAGAGCATGAGATATACCGAATTGATCATTATTTAGGCAAAGAAATGGTGCAAAATATTGAGGTAATACGATTCGCAAATGCATTGTTTGAGCCATTATGGAACAATCGTTATATTTCCAACATACAAATTACTTCTAGTGAAGAACTAGGTGTAGAGGACCGTGGAGGTTATTACGATAAGGCAGGGGCTCTGCGTGACATGGTTCAAAACCACATACTTCAGATGGTTGCACTATTAGCTATGGAACCACCTATTCGTCTAGAAACTGATGAAGTCCGCAGTGAAAAAATCAAAGTACTACGTGCGCTCCGACCACTACATGTCGATGAAGTTGATTCTTACTTCGTAAGAGGTCAGTATGCCCAAAGTGAAGGTCTAGATATGAAGGGTTACCGAGAAGAAACGAATGTGCCTGAAGAATCAAACACTGAAACTTATGTAGCTGGTAAAATATATATCGATAATTTTCGGTGGGCTGGTGTCCCGTTCTACATTCGTACAGGTAAGCGTATGGCTGAAAAATCAACTAAAATCGTCATTCAATTTAAAGAATTACCACTAAATTTATATAAAGACGTAACGGATGTTGAACCGAATCTTTTAATTATACATATTCAACCAGATGAAGGGATTTCATTTGTTCTCAATGGTAAAAAAGCTGGTCCACACGGTTTAACGAGAAGAGTAAAATTGGATTATTGTAATAACTGTTTAGATGGCATGAATACACCAGAAGCCTATGAGAGATTATTACATGACTGTATGCTAGGGGACGCTACAAACTTTACACACTGGGATGAAGTAGCATTATCGTGGAAGTATGTTGATACAATTTCAAAAGCTTGGTCAGAAAAAACAGCTCAGTTCCCTAATTATGAGGCAGGGAAGATGGGTCCTAAAGCAGCTAATGAATTATTAGAAAAAGATGGTTATCATTGGTGGCCAATCTTAGATAATAATTATTATTCAGTATAATGGGGGAATGTTCAGTGAAATTTTACGATATTACTTTACCTATATATAAAGGTATGCCTGTTTATAAGAATAAGCCAGAGAAGCAACCGGCTTTTGAAACTGTAACAAACGCACATGTTACAGAAACACGATTATCAATAGACTTACACACAGGTACTCATATAGATGCACCACTTCATATGATTAATGATGGTAAAACGTTTGAAACTGTTTCGATGGACCATTTAGTTGGTGAGGCAAAAGTGTTTGACTTAACGAATGTGGAGGATAAAATATCCGCTACAGATATTGAATCATTAAATATTGAAAAGAACGACTTTGTGCTATTTAAAACTAAGAACTCGTTTGATGATGTATTTAATTTTGATTTTATATACGTGGCAGAGGATGCAGCGAAGTTGCTAGTAGAACGAGGCATTCGAGGGGTAGGAGTTGACGCACTAGGAGTTGAGCGTGCACAACCAAACCATCCGACACACAAAGCGTTATTTTCAGGCAACGTAATCGTCGTGGAAGGATTACAGCTTAAAGATGTAACAGAAGGGAAGTATTTTATGGTGGCAGCACCTATGAAAGTCGTAGGTACGGATGCCTCACCAGCACGTGTACTGCTCTTCGAAGGTAAGCCGTTTTAAAGAGAATATTTTCATGAATTATAGTTTTAAAAATTTAGGAAACTAATTATGGTCAGTCATGGAGTATTAACATGACTGACTTTTTTGTCTAGATAACTTTTTTTAAAAGACAATGAAAAAAGGTATAATGGTTTCTTTTCTTGTATGTGAAGGGAATAGTCATATGTTTCATTCATAGAACATACTTGAATGAAAAGGATCTAAATCAGAAATCTATAAGTAAACAGCATACATTTGTTTTATGAACTGGTAAAACATATCCTATTCTAATGTATATTGACTGTTAAAACATATATATATAAGTATTAACATACTCCTTTAATATAACTAATTAAAACACTTACTTAAGTAAATTGAATTTCTCATAAAAAATAATAGAAAGAAGGGGTACCATGGAAATCTCGCCGGCAGGCTTTTGGATTCGTTTCTTTGCAGGTTTACTTGATTCACTGCTAGTTAACCTTCCGTTATTACTTTTGATTGGTATGTTAACAGGGGATTTTTCAGATGAAAACTCTTGGGTAAATCTATTATTTTTGCTTTATACTATAATAGTTCCAATTGTTTGGACTGGATATACTGTTGGAAAAAGGATTGTAGGGATTAGGATCGTTAAGTTGGATGGACGTAATGTAGGACTTGGTACGATGTTACTGAGAACGATCGTAGCTTCTATTGTTTATGCCCTTACATTAGGCATAGGAGTAATTGTTAGTGCGTTTATGGTAGGGTTAAGAGAAGATAAACGAGCCATTCATGATTTTATTGCTGGTACTTATGTTACCTATGCAACACCAGACCAAATGTAAGCTGTTCACTTTCTTATTTAATTCTTCACACAAAATATAATACTTGCAAATATGAATAGGTTTAAAGTAGATCCGATTTCATTTGAACAGTAGATAATTTTTGAAAAAAGTAAGTATTCAGTAACTGTGGCGCTAAGATATAATTGACTGTCATATCAAAAGAGCTTGGCAAATACCAGGCTCTTTTGATTGAAAAAATTTAAATCTTTAACCAGTCAGTATGGAAGATACCTTCTTTATCTGTTCGTTCGTACGTATGAGCACCAAAATAATCGCGTTGTGCTTGTAATAGATTAGCTGGTAAAGTTTCCGTGCGGTAGCTATCGTAATAATTTAAAGCCGCTGCAAAGCAAGGTACTGGGATTCCATGTTGAATCGCAACAACAAGTACGTCACGTAGCGATTGTTGATAGCGATCTGCAATATCCTTGAAATACTCATCTAACAACAAGTTAGCTAGTTCTTTGTTACGATCAAATGCATCCTTAATGTTTTGTAAAAATGCAGCTCGGATAATACATCCTCCTCGGAATATCATCGCTATATCCCCATATTGTAAATCCCAATTATATTCATTGGATGCTGCGCGTAATTGAGCGAATCCTTGTGCATAAGAGATCAGCTTACTTAAATATAAAGCTTTGCGAACCTTTTCGATTAACTCTTGACGGTCGCCAGTATAAGATGCTGCTTCGGGTCCTTTTAAAAGATTTGATGCGTATGCGCGTTCTTCTTTTAAAGCAGACACGAATCGGGCAAACACACTCTCTGTTATAACTGGTAAGGGTACACCAAGATCGAGGGCACTTTGACTTGTCCATTTTCCAGTTCCTTTTTGACCTGCTTTATCTAGAATTACATCAACAAGTGGCTTTCCTGTTTCATCATCATACTTTGTGAAAATATCTGCTGTAATTTCTATTAGATAGCTATCTAGTTCACCTTTATTCCATTCTGCAAATACCTCGTGTAACTCTTTTGCTGAAAGCTGTAATGTATGTTTAAGAAGAAAGTATGCCTCGGATATAAGCTGCATATCCCCGTATTCTATTCCGTTATGAACCATTTTTACATAGTGTCCAGCACCATCAGGCCCTATATATGTAGTACAAGGCTCACCATTAACTTTTGCAGCAATATCCTCAAGCATAGGACGCATAAGATCGTATGCCTCACGTTGTCCTCCAGGCATAATAGCAGGCCCTTTAAGAGCACCTTCTTCACCGCCAGATACACCTGCACCAATGAAGTGAATTCCCTTCTCAGCAAGTGCTTTGTTACGTCTCATTGTATCAAAAAAGTATGTATTACCACCATCAATAATAATATCGTTTTCTTGTAAATGTGGTAGCAAAGATTCAATAGCTAAATCTGTTACATCACCGGCTTTTACCATCAATAATATTTTTCTAGGTACTTCGAGAGAGTTCACAAATTCTTCTATAGAAATTGTAGCTTTTAATAGTTTGTCGGGGTGTTCTTCGACAATGTGCTTTGGTTTTTCGGTGTCTACATCGTAGAGAGCAACTGAATAGCCCTTGCTTTCAAAGTTGAGTACAAGGCTTTTGCCCATTACGCCAACTCCTACTACACCAATTTGTTGTTTTGTCATAATTCGACGTCCTTCCTAACAAGTATAGTCAGACTTGAATATACACAAAAAAGGCTACTGTTTCAAGTTTTATAGCCTTGATTGTGAAAGTTTTAAAAAGTATGATAAAATTTAGCATACTCTGTTAAAGAGAGAGGGGAACTAAATGAAAGATAGAAAATTGATTGAATTGGCAAATGAATGGCTTGTTGAAGCAACTATTGAAGATTTACAAAGAGCTATGTCAACAAGGGAAATATCCTCTAAACAATTAGTTATGATGTACTTACATAGAATTGCACAGTTCGATAAGCAAGGTCCAAACATAAATTCTGTTTTAGAAGTAAATCCACAGGCCATTCAAATTGCTGAGGCATTGGATTTGGAGAGAGCTGATACAGGACCTAGAAGTGACCTTCATGGCATTCCTGTTTTATTAAAGGATAATATTGATACAGGAGATGACCTTCATACTAGTGCAGGATCATTAGCGTTAAGAAATCATAGAGCTATGAAAGATTCATTTGTGGCTAAAAAGCTACGTGAGGCAGGGGCAGTAATATTAGGAAAAACAAATTTAACGGAATGGGCCAATTTCATGACAGACAATATGCCGAATGGATACAGTTCACGTGGTGGACAGGTAAAAAATCCATATGGTCCTGGGTCATTTGATGTAGGAGGCTCGAGCAGTGGGTCTGGTGCTGCTGTAGCAGCAAATTTATGTGCTTTAGCAATCGGGACAGAAACATCAGGTTCTATCTTAAGTCCTGCAAGTTCTAATAGTGTAGTAGGAATTAAACCAACAGTTGGTCTAATTAGTCGTACAGGCATTATTCCTATATCCCATACACAAGATACAGCGGGACCTATCGCTCGAACAGTTCTCGATGCTGCTATCTTATTGCAATTAATTGTCGGTAAAGATGAGACTGATCCAGTGACTTTAACTAATCCTAATGCCAACATTGATTATGTTAAAGAACTAAAAGGTTCGTCGATAGAGGGATTACGCATTGGTGTACCTAACGATGCTTACTATGAATATCTAAATGAAGATGAAAAAGATTTGATGAATGCTGTGTTAGACACATTGCGAAGCTTAGGTGCCACCGTTATTGAGGATGTTAAAATGCCACCAGTTGAACTACCTTGGGATTTTAATGTTTTACTATATGAGTTTAAAACAGGCTTAAACGCTTATTTACGTCATACTAACTCGTATGAATCTGTTAAAAATTTAGCAGATGTTATAGCTTTTAACGAACAGCATGCGAACGATACCTTGAAATATGGGCAAACTTTACTTATACAGGCAGAGGAGACGACTGGTACATTAACTGAGCCTACTTATATCAACAGCCTTTTAAATGATCAATACATATGTAAAGAAGCTGGAATAGACGCGGTATTGGAGCAAAATAACCTTGATATATTATTGTTTGCTAATAATTATGGCGCGGGAATTCCTGCGAAAGCAGGGTATCCTTCAATTACAGTGCCCGCAGGATATACAAACGAAGGAAAACCGTTAGGGGCTACTTTTACAAGTGCAGCCTTCAAAGAAATGGTATTACTAAAAGTAGCTTACGCTTTTGAAAAGGCAACGAAGTATCGTAAGGCTCCTACTTTTTAATTTCAAAACAAAAGCACCCTCCTTGAAGTAAGGAGGGTGCTCTTCTTCTAATTATGCAACTGATTCAACTTTACCTTCTGCCTCTTTGCGAATAGCATTGATGTTTAACTTCATAAGAATTGAAGTAGCAAAGGCTACAAGTAATAGACCAGCAAAAATATAAAATGTAGCATTGTAACTCTTTGTAGCATCTTTAATTGTTGCAACTAGCATTGGGCCAAATACACCTGCACATGACCAAGCTGTTAATAAGTAACCATGGATAGCCCCTAATTGTTTTGTTCCAAAAAGGTCTCCGATGAAGGCAGGAAGGGAAGAGAAACCTCCACCATATATAGTTAAGATGACAAAGATAACGATTTGGAATAATAATACATTAGATATACTCGGTAATAATAAGAATAACACTAATTGTACAGAGAAGAAGATTACAAATACATTACTTCTCCCAATGTAATCTGAGAAAGAAGCCCATGCAATTCGTCCAAATCCATTAAATAGTCCCATAAGTCCAACCATTGAAGCAGCAGCAACCACTGACATGCCGACTTTATCTTGGGCCATTGGAGAAGCTACAGAAATAAGCATGATTCCACTTGAAATGTTAATGAACATCATAACCCATAATAGCCAAAAACGCTTTGTTTTTACAGCTTCATTAGCTGTTAATTGAGAAAGATCAGCTTTTTTAGTTTGTTTTTTACCATTTGCTGCACTAGCTTTCATACCCTCAGGCATCCAACCTTCAGGTGGTCTTGTAATATAAGATGCTCCTGAAAGCATTAGTACTAAATATACAGCACCAAGAATAAAGAACGTAGTAGAAATGCCGACTGATTCAATTAAACTAGCAGCTACGGGGCTAGCAATCAATGCACCAGCACCGAATCCCATTACAGCCATTCCAGTAGCAAGACCACGTCTATCAGGGAACCACTTCACAAGAGTTGATACAGGTGATATGTAACCTACACCTAAACCAATACCACCGATAACACCATAAGTAAGGTAGTACATAATTAAAGACTCAGTTTGAATAGCAAGTCCAGAACCAAATAATCCTGTTGAGAACAAAATAGCTGCAATCGTTGCAGATTTTCTAGGGCCCCATTTTTCTACGAATCTACCAAACGTTGCTGCTGAAAGACCTAAAAAGAAAATTGCAATAGTAAATGATAAAGTAACTTCTTTACTGTTCCATCCTAATAATTCGGATAGAGGATTTTTAAATACACTGTAAGCATAAGCAGAACCAATTGATAAATGTATAGCTATTGCAGATAGTGCAATTAACCATCGATTCTTTTTCATCACAATCACCTCTAAGATAGTTTTTAATTTTATTTTTACGTTAATAAATATAACAGATACAGCGCCTGAGTGGTGTGAACGTTTTGTGAATTACTTCACAGATACTGTTTTTTATCTCTGATTATTTTCGAATTTAAGGATGATTATTACAAATAATTAACATTATGTTAAAAGAATAAGCCTAAAAATACAATGAGCTAAATCACAGTTTAAGACCAAATGTACAGTTATAAACATCTTTATATAAAAAATATTGTCGAAGTTTCCCGGTATTTTTATTGTTAGAAATTTTAGAAAAAACTTGAATGATACTAAACTCTCATATTATCATAGAATTGACCATACATACTGACCGGTTAGTTAAATGAATAGGAGGGGACTACATGTATTTTTCGTACACTGACAAGGTAAAAGGTTTGCAAGAAAAGGTTACTCAGTTTATGGAGGATAATATTTACCCCAATGAAAGACTTTATGAAGAACAAATTAATCAATTCCCTAATCGTTGGGTAGCTGTGCCACCAATAATGGAGGAATTAAAAGAAAGAGCAAAAGACGAGGGCTTATGGAATTTATTTTTACCTGAAAGTGAGTATGGAGCAGGGCTTTCTAATCTAGAATACGCACCTCTTTGTGAGATTATGGGACGTTCAATGATTGCTCCTGAGGTTTTTAATTGTAGTGCTCCTGATACAGGGAACATGGAGGTTCTCGTTCGATATGGAACTGAAGAACAAAAGAATCAATGGTTAAAGCCATTACTTAATGGTGAAATACGCTCATGCTTTTCTATGACAGAACCAGAGGTAGCTTCATCAGATGCAACTAATATTGAAGCGAGTATTGTTAAAGATGGTGATGAATACGTTATTAATGGTCGTAAATGGTGGTCTTCGGGAGCTGGGGATCCACGTTGTAAAATAGCAATAGTTATGGGGAAAACAGACCGTGACGCACCGCGATATGAACAGCAATCGATGATATTAGTACCACTAGATTCCGAAGGTGTTACGATTGAAAGAATGCTACCAGTGTTTGGCTACGACCATGCACCGCACGGCCACGCTGAGATTACATATAACAATGTAAGAGTACCAGCTTCTAATATAATTTGGGGAGATGGGAAAGGGTTTGCGATAGCACAAGGTCGTCTCGGTCCAGGTAGAATTCATCACTGTATGCGACTTATTGGTGCAGCAGAACGAGGACTTGAAGTTTTATGTAAGCGCGTTCAGGATCGTGTAGCATTTGGAAAACCACTTGCTAATCAAGGAGTTATCCAAGAGTGGATTGCAAACTCACGAATTGAAATTGAGCAGGCCCGCTTACTTACTTTAAAAGCTGCTTATATGATGGATACGGTAGGAAATAAAGAGGCTAAAGCTGAGATTGCCATGATTAAAGTAGTGGCTCCAACTATGGCATTAAATGTTCTTGATCGTTCTATTCAAGCATTAGGAGGGGCTGGTGTGAGTGATGATTTTCCAGTTGCAGCACATTGGGCTAATGCTCGTACGTTACGTTTAGCTGATGGACCAGATGAGGTACACCGTATGCAGATCGCTCGTTTAGAGTTGAAAAAATATCAGCAATAAATATTAATGAAGGAAGGTTTATACATGCATGTTTTAGATTTATTTAGATTAAATGGAAAAACTGCCATTATAACAGGGGGCGGCCGTGGTTTAGGTGAACAAATGGCTAGAGGACTGGCAGAAGCGGGGGCAAACGTTGTCCTATGTTCACGGAAGGTGGAAGCGTGTCAAGAGGTAGCGAATGAATTAACAGAGTTAGGGGTAGAAACTTTAGCGTTGGCATGTGATGTGACAAATCCTGATGATATAAAACGTGTTGTCGAAGAAACTATTAATAAGTTTGGCACGATAGATATTTTAATTAATAACAGTGGTGCTACATGGGGCGCTCCAGCTGTAGATATGCCGTTAGAAGCGTGGAAGAAGGTTATTGATGTTAATGTGACTGGAACATTTTTAATGAGTCAAGAAGTAGGAAGGCATATGATTGATAGAAAGCAAGGGAAAATAATTAACATTGCTTCAGTAGCAGGTCTTGGAGGCACAGACCCTCGTTATATGGATACGATCGGTTACAATACGAGCAAAGGAGCCGTTATCACCTTTACAAAGGATTTAGCTGTTAAATGGGGTCAATATAATATACAAGTGAATGCCATTGCACCGGGATTTTTTCCAACCAAAATGTCTACACCTTTAATTGAAAGAAGTAAAGATACTATATTAAATAGTACACCGCTAAGAAAATTCGGTGGTGAGGATGATTTAAAAGGGGTGGCATTGTTGCTTTCATCAAATGCAGCAAATTTTATGACCGGTGATGTCATTATTGTTGATGGTGGTACTCATGCGTTATAAGTATTGAGAATATAATTCAGACAGGCTGAATATATTTTTGGAAGCGTATTCAATTACGGGTTTTAAGGAGGAAAAGTGTGAATCGAGATGCTGTGATTGTTGCCGCAGTCCGTACTCCTATCGCAAAACAAGGGGGATCACTGGCAACTTTAGAAGCCCATGAATATGGAGCAATCGTAATTCAAGAAGCAATGAAACGTGCTAATGTTTCAGGGGATATGGTCGATGATGTGATTTTTGGAAACGTGTTGAGTGGTGGTGGAAATATAGCTAGATTAACAGCACTAGAAACAGGATTATCGCTAAACATTCCCGGTTTAACTGTGGATAGACAGTGTGGGTCTGGATTAAATGCTATTAATCTAGCAGCACAAGCAATTAAAGCGGGTGATGGTGATGTTTACATAGCTGGGGGGACTGAAAGTATGTCAAGAGCCCCTCACTTATTAGAGCGTCAAAGTAAAGCGTTTAGTTCTTTGCCACCAAAGTTTAAAATAGCACAATTATCACCAAAGAGAATTGGTGACCCACCCATGGGTATTACAGCTGAAAATCTTGTTGAAAAGTACAATATTAGTCGTGAAGAACAAGACTTGTTTGCGTATGAAAGTCAACAGAAAATGGCCAAGGCTATGAAAGATGGTGTTTTCGAAGAGCAAATAGTACAAGTAAGAATTCCACAGCGAAAGGGAGGCCCGTTACTGTTCACAAAAGATGAACACCCTAGACCTGATACGACGCTACAAGTATTAGGGAAGCTACGTGCTGCTTTTCGGGAAGAAGGTACTGTTACTGCTGGATCTAGTTCTGGTTTGAATGATGCTGCCTCTGCTGTAATAGTTATGTCGCGAGAAAAAGCACAATCTCTTGGATTACCAATACTCGCTACTGTACGGGAATATGCAGTTGCTGGAGTTGATCCTAATATTATGGGAATTGGACCAGTTCCTGCTACAAAAAAAGTGTTAAAAAAGGCTCGGCTGTCATTAGATGATATTGATTTAATTGAGATAAATGAAGCGTTTGCTGCTCAAGTCATCGCATGTGATCGTGAACTGCATTTTGATTGTAACAAAGTAAATGTAAATGGCGGTGCCATTGCTCATGGTCATCCACTAGGTGCCACTGGTGCTATTTTAGCAACGAAAGCTGTGTATGAATTAAAGAGACGTCAAGCACGATTCGCGCTTATAACGGCTTGCATCGGTGGTGGTCAAGGAATAGCGACAATTTTAGAAAGAGGGTAATTTATGAGATTTGAAGATAAGGTGGTTTTAATTACAGGTGCTGGAGGTGGTATTGGCCGAGCAACAGCACTTCAGTTTGCTATTGAAGGTGCTAAAGTAATTGTATCAGATATTGATGAAGCCTTAGGCTCTGAAACAGAGGCGTTAGTTCGAGAGTCTGGAGGAGAAGCACTTTTTATACAAGCGAATGTTACGGTTGAAAAGGAAGTGGATGCACTCGTTACGCAAGGTGTTAAGGCATTTGGTGGCATTGATGTGTTATTTAATAATGCAGGTATCGGTCATGAGGAGAAAAAACTAGCTGATTTGTCTTTTTCTGAATGGCAATCCGTTCTCAATGTGAACCTTGATGCCGTCTTTCTTGGCATGAAATATGCTATACCAGAGCTTATCAAACGTGGTGGTGGAGCTGTTGTGAATACATCTAGCTTATTAGGCTTAAAAGGTAAAAAATATATGGCGGCTTACAATGCATCTAAAGGCGGTGTCATCTTACTGACTCAAAATGCTGCATTAGAGTATGGAAAGCAAGGAGTACGTATAAATGCTATAGCACCTGGAGTTATTGATACCGCCATTGTTAAACATTGGCGTGAGGATGAGCGGCGCTGGCCAATTATTTCTAGAGCGAATGCACTTGGGCGTATTGGCCAACCTGATGAGGTGGCGAAGGCGGTGTTGTTTTTAGCTAGTGATGATGCTTCCTTTATTACTGGCACAACGTTATCAATAGACGGCGGCGGCTTACCTTTCTAAAAAAAGTTGAAAAGGAGAATGAAAGTATGGAAAAGGTTTGGCAAAAGCATTACCCTGATACAATTTCACATACCATTGATATTCCTAACACGACGTTACCTAATATTTTGTTGGAAACGGCACAAAAGTATCCTGATAATGAGGCACTTGTCTTTTATCATAAGCGGATATTATACAAAGAGTTACTGCAATATACATTCGGTTTTGCATCTGTTCTTCAAGATAATGCCGTTAAAAAAGGTGATCGTGTTGCGATAATGTTACCTAACTGTCCACAATATGTCATTTCTTACTATGGAACGTTAAAAGCAGGTGCTATTGTTACACAAATTAATCCTATGTTAGTAGAAAGAGAACTTGAATATATTTTGAAGGATTCAGGTGCTGAAACAATTGTTATTTTCGATCAGGTGCTACCTCGATTACAAGCAATTAAAGCTAACACGAATATTCGAAATGTCATTGTTGTAAGTTTTTCTCAAGATTTACAAACTTATAATGAAGCTGTTGGATTTGAGGATTTCTTACGTTCAGCAAAAGGGGCCCCACAATCTGTGGCAATTGATCCAGAACACGATATTGCAGTTCTTCAGTATACAGGTGGTACAACAGGACGTTCAAAAGGGGCTATGCTAACGCATCGTAATGTTGTTGCAAATGTACTACAGTCGTTTGAATTTTTTAAAGAAGAGTTTGAGCTTGGTAAAGAGCGTTGTTTAACAGTTATACCATTATTCCACGTGTTCGGTATGTCGTCTTGTATGAATCTATCTATCTATGGTGGCTCGTCTATGATTCTGCTACCTCGCTTTGATATTGATGAGTTGTTGAACACGATTAAGGCGGAAAAGCCTACTATTTTCCCTGGTGTACCGACACTATACGTTGCTTTAACAAATCACCCAAAGGCTGAAGAATATGGTATTGATAGTATTCGTATTTGCAATAGCGGTAGTGCACCTATGCCCGTTGAATTATTAAATGAATTTGAAGGTAAAACAGGAGCGAAAATATTAGAGGGCTACGGATTGTCAGAGGCTTCACCAACAACTCATTGTAACCCTGCATTTGCCGAGAGAAAGCCTGGTAGTGTTGGAATTGGCGTTCCTTCTACAGAATACAAAGTCGTGGATGTTGGCACTGGAACAGAAGAGGTACCTGCAGGTCAAATAGGCGAGCTTATTATTCGTGGACCACAGATAATGAAAGGATACTGGAATATGCCTGAAGAAACAGCAGTAACTCTTCGTGATGGCTGGTTATTTACAGGGGATATTGCAAAAGTTGATGAGGAAGGTTATACGTACATTGTTGATCGTAAAAAAGATATGATTATTGCTAGTGGTTTTAACATTTACCCACGTGATATCGAAGAAGTAATTTATGAGCACCCAGCTGTGCAAGAAGCTGTTGTTATTGGTGTTCCTGATAAATATCGCGGAGAAACAGTAAAAGCTTATGTTGTAAAGAAAGGAAACAAAGAAGTATCAGAGGAAGAAATTATAACGTATTGCAAAGAAAACATGGCAGCTTATAAAGTCCCTCAAATTGTCGAGTTTCGTGACGAGCTTCCAAAAACTAATGTAGGAAAAATATTGCGTCGAGCACTACGTGAGGAGGCTTTACAGAAATAACTGAATGTTAGATGTACATTCGCTTGTGATCACCAATTCGCTAAAACAAATAAGTTTCACGCTGACACACAATTGTTGGCGTGAAACATATTGCAAGGGGGCAGAATATGGTATAATTTTAGCGAATTTTGACAGAGATGGTGAGGGTTAAGCAATGAAAGAAAATATTATAAATGAAAGTATTATACTGTTTGAAAAGAAGGGCTTTAGCCAAACAAGTATTCAAGATATTGTTGAAGCTATTGGAGTCACAAAAGGGACATTTTATTACTATTATTCAAGCAAAGAAGAGCTATTAATGGATATACATCTTGGCTATATTGATTCACTACTTGAAAATCAGAAACAAATTAACGAAATAGAAGATACATGCAAACAAAAACTTCGCGAAATTGTATACCTACTTGTTCATGCAATTGAAACGGAAGGACCTCAAGCGCGCATCTTTTTCAGAGAAATGAGACATTTAAGTAAAGACAACTATGAAAAAATTATTGAAAAAAGAGAAAATTTTCGAATTGTTGTAGAGAAGATTGTAGAGAAAGGAATGGAAAAGGGAGAATTTAGGAACAATCTAAATGCCAAAATGACGAGTTTCGCTATATTAGGCGTCACTAATTGGAGCTATCAATGGTACAATCCATCTGGGCCAATTAATGATAAACAATTAACAGACATATATATGGACCTTATTTTGAACGGTTTAATAGCATAAACATACATTCCCCTTTGCGGGGATATAAAAGGAATTTTCCTAATCTTACAAAAATAACATACTAACTGGTTAGTATATAAGAGGAGAGGATTTTTGTGCAAAATATACGAAATATTTGTGTAGTTGGAGCGGGACAAATGGGCCATCAAATTGGAATGCTCTGTGCATTAGGTGGTTACGAAACCGTTATTGTGGACGTAAACGAAGATGCATTAAAGAAGGCTGACACACTCCTTCAAAGTATTATGGAGAAATGGGTAACGAAGGGGAAAATTTCTGAGGATGCAAAAGATGCAGCATTTTCGAGATTACAGTTTAAGACAGACCTCGAGGATGCTGCAACAAATGCAGATTTGGTTATTGAGGCTGTAGTTGAAAAACTTGATGTTAAAAGAGAGTTATTTGCAAAACTTGATAAAATTACACCATCTCACGCTATTCTTGTAAGCAATAGTTCTACAATAGTAAATTCATTGATAGCCGACGTCACAAATCGAGCAGATAAGGTATGTAATATGCATTTCTTCTATCCACCACTCGTTATGGATTGTGTTGAGGTTGTAATGAGTGACAAAACATCTGACGAAACAGCGCAAACAACAATGAATGTATGTAAGCAGATCGGTCGCACAGGTGTGTTACTACGGAAAGAAATATCAGGTTTTATTGCTAATCGGATTCTTGGTGCCTTACAGCGTGAGGCGGTTCATTTGTATGAATCAGGAATTGCCGATTATAAAGATATTGACGTAATTTGTCGTAAAGCACTTAATCATCCCATTGGTCCGTTTGAGCTAATGGATTTATCGGGTATTGATGTTGGCTATTTCGTAATGCAACAGCGATATGCAGAAACGGGAGATCCACAAGATAAACCTGCAGCTTGTATTGAGGAAAAAGTAAAGGCTGGACATCTTGGTAGAAAAACAGGAAAAGGTTTTTATGATTACGCTAAGGAAGGGGTAAAAAATTAATGAGTCAACTAGTGTCCTATTTTGTTGAGCAAGGTGTCGCAGTTGTAACAATTGATAATCCTCCTTTGAATGTTATGAGTAAGCAGGTATTCCAAGAACTTTCAGAGGCTTTCTCTGAATTGCAGGAAAATAAAGAGGCAGTCGCTGTCATATTGACAGGTGCTGGTAATAAAGCTTTTATGGCTGGGGCAGACATTAAGGAGTTTCCTAACTTAATTGGGAAAACGGGAATAAAAAGTGATTTTCTTGAAAGTCATGCGGTACTAAATCAAATTGATAACTTCCCTAAGCCGACTATAGCTGTTTTGAACGGACTTACCTTTGGCGGCGGGTGCGAATTGGCACTTTCATGTGATATTCGTATTGCTGAAGAGCATACACAAATTGGCTTGCCAGAAATCAAGCTTGGGTTATTTCCAGGTGGCGGTGGTACACAACGTTTACCACGATTAATTGGTGAGGCACTAGCAAAAGAAATGATGTTTACAGGAGAACCAATTTCAGCCGCTAAGGCAGAACGTATTGGTTTAGTTAATAGAATCGTGGAGAGTGGAACAGGTCTTTCTGAAGCAAAGAATATGGCTGCGAAAATCGCTCGCTATTCGTTACCAGCACTTTCAAGAATAAAGCAAGCGGTAAATGTGGGTCTAAATAAAACTCTTGATGAGGGAATTGATTATGAAGCAGAGCTGTTTGAAGAGGTGTTTCAAACAGAGGATATCCGCGAGGGCGTCTCAGCTTTCATCGAAAAACGAAGACCAGTGTTTACCCATCGTTAAGTTATATAAGGAGGCTTTTGTTTTGAAGCATGTATCAAATGTCACAGTGCGTTTTAATGAAACAGACGCACTGGGACATGTAAATAATACAAGTTATTTCATTTATTTAGAAGAAGCTAGAATCCGATTCTTTGAAGAACTGGGATATGGCATGAGTACTGACGGTTGGGAGTTTATTTTGGCTTCTACAAAATGTGATTTCTTAAACCAATCGTATTTTAATCAAAAACTTTCTGTAACAACGACTGTCACTAGAATAGGACAAAAAAGTTTTAAATTGGCTCACGACATCTTAGATAGCAATACGAATCAGCTCATAGCAAGCGGCGAAGCGATTATCGTCTTTTTTGACTTTAATGCTCAAAAAAGTGAAAGACTTCCTGACGCGTTACGTTATAAACTCGAAGAATATTTGCAAAGGGAAGTACTTGAGAGTTAATAGAGCAGTATTTTGAATTTCTTGTGAAGGCACCTTGAGTTTTTGATTAAGTATGTGTTAAAGGAGAATGTTGATTTTTTGTTTGATTTTGATTGTAGCGGAATGCACGATAGAAGACAAAAGATTAAGTGCGCCACAACCTAAGCTGAGTTTGTTTGATTATTTTTATAATTACGAAAGGACGTTACAAAATATCGGCTGTTGTAGCACGGCACTTTGCACAAGATTGCAGCAGTTTGATACAGGTTAGGAGTGAGGAAATGTCAACAGCGTATAGTGACACGATTCCCGTCAGAAGTGGCGAGGAGTTAAATATAAACTCTTTACATCAGTATTTGAAAGAGCATTTAACGGAGTACCCAGCAAACATAAACGAAGAGCTTTCTATAAGGCAGTTTGGAGCAGGCCATTCTAATTTAACTTATGAGCTGTCGGTAGGTAGTTGGCAAGCTGTTTTACGTCGACCTCCACTTGGACCAATTGCCCCTAAAGCTCATGATATGGAAAGAGAACATTTTATTTTACAAGAAATTAATCCGTATTTTAAAGTTGCCCCACGTCCATTACATTTTTGTGATGATGCAAGTGTAATAGGAAGTCACTTCTTGTTAATGGAGAGAAAGCAAGGGATTGTTTTAGACACATCTTTTCCTGACAATATGAATTTTTCTGAAGATATGTGTGAACGTGTTTCACAAATAATGGTTGATCAACTTGTTAACCTCCACTCTATAGATTATAAAGCTACTAAACTTGCATCTATAACTAAGCCAGATGGATTTCTCGAGCGTCAGGTTCATAGTTGGATTAAACGTTTTCATAAAGCGAAAATAGATGAAGTATCTGGACTTGACCACTTAACCAACTATTTAGCTTCAAGTATTCCAACTTCCGGAGATTCAACTATCATACATTATGACTACAAACTAAACAACGCCATGCTTTCTGAAGATGCAACCTCTATGGTAGGTTTGTTTGATTGGGAAATGACTACAGTAGGAGATCCTCTTGCTGATTTAGGCGTTGCTATGAGCTATTGGATTGAAGCAGATGACCCAGAGCTTTTGAAAACAGGTCTCGGAAAACCACCAGTTACTATTCATAAAGGGTTTTACACAAGAGAGAAATTTATAGAGTCGTACGCTAAAAATAGTGGTCGTGACGTTACAAATATAGATTTCTACCTAACGTTTGCTTACTTTAAATTGGCTGTTATTTGTCAGCAAATCTATTATCGATTTAAGAAAGGGCAAACTAATGACCCGCGCTTTGCAAAGTTCCCTATTTTTGTTGAGAGTCTAGTTAAATATGCACTTCAAACTGTACATGATTAGGGGGCATCATTGTGGGCCGTATTCATGTTTTACTCAAGAAAGAGGATATTGATGAAGTGAAGATACAAGATGATAAGGTTGCGATTGTACTAGATATATTATTAGCAACATCGACAATTACATCTGCGTTACAGCATCAAGCCCATTCTGTAATTCCTGTGCTTAATAAAGAGGAAGCAGAACAAGTAGCTAAAAATTTTGTTAAAGAAGAGATTGAACTAGTAGGAGAATATGAAGGAAAAACTCTTGATGGTTTTCTTGATCCGAATCCATTAAGTTTGCAAAAACAAATCGTTAATAAAACAATGATTCTGTCGACTACAAATGGAACAGTAGCGATACGAAAATGTGAAGGGGCAAAGGAAATATTTGTTTGTTCCTTATTGAATGCCAAGGCTATTGCTAAAGCTGTTACGTCTAAATTTAAAGAAGAGACAATCATAATAGTTTGTTCAGGCTCATCAAATAATTTCTGCATGGAGGATTTTTATGGAGCAGGCTGTTTAATTAAATGTTTGCTTGAAGAATTCTCTCAATGGGAACTGACAGATGCTGCGAAGGCATCGTACAAATTTTATAAAGGTATTCAGAGTGGAGAAGATCTTCTTCGTGAAACGAGAGTTGGACAGATGTTATTGCAGTATGGTTTTGATGAAGAATTAGCATATGTAGCAAAGGAAAATCAATTCGATGTCGTGCCTATTGTAACAAACAATTCTCATATTATTAACAACTCGCTTTGTTTATCTGGAAAGGAAGGGGATTAAATTCATGACAGAAACAACAAAGAACGTAAGAGGAGCAGGCTTCTTATACGAGAACAGTGAGGAAATCATCTTTACACCAGAGGATTTTACAAATGAGCATAAAATGATTGCACAAACGGCAAAGCAATTTATTGAAAAAGAGGTAGATCCTCATAATGAAGCTATTGAAAATCAAGATTTCAAGAAAGTAGTTTCATTACTTCAAAAAGCAGGAGAGCTAGGTTTATTAGCTCATAGTATTCCAGAAACGTATGGTGGACTTGGACTCGACAAGATAAGCAAAGGGTTAGTCGGCGAAATCATTGGTCGCACCAGTGGGTACGGGGTAGCTCACTCGAATCATACGTGCATAGCCACATTACCCATTACGTATTTTGGAACAGATGAACAAAAACGAAAATATTTACCTAAACTTGCCAGTGGTGAATATATAGGGGCATATTGCTTAACAGAGCCTGGCTCTGGTTCAGATGCGTTAGCAGCAAAAACAACAGCTGTTTTAAATGACGCAGGAACACACTATATACTAAATGGAACAAAAATCTATATTACAAATGCATTTTTTTCAGATACGTTTATTGTTTATGCAAAGGTAGACGGTACAAAATTTACGGCATTTATTGTTGAAAAGGATTTCCCAGGCTTATCACTTGGACCAGAAGAAAACAAAATGGGGATAAAAGGTTCATCGACAAGATCTGTCATTATGGAGGATTGTCTTGTACCCGTTGAGAATCTTCTTGGTGAGGTTGGTAAAGGACATGTTATTGCGCTGAATGTTTTAAACTTAGGTCGGTTCAACCTTGGCTCAGCTTGTATGGGCGCTGCAAAATATGGTTTAAAGCTAGCTCTTCAATTCACGAGCGAACGTCAACAATTTGGTCGCTCGATAGCTGATTTCCCAGCTACAAAAGAAAAAATTGCTAACATGGCCGCCACAATCTATGCTGCGGAGTCTTTACAGTACCGAACAGCAGGCTTATTGGAGGATGCTCTTGGTGAATTGTATGATAGCAACAATTACGATGAAGTGGCCAGAAGAATGATGGAGTACGCCACTGAATGTGCGATTTGCAAAGTGTTTGGATCTGAAACACTTGATTACGTAGCAGATGAAGCTTTACAACTACATGGTGGAGCAGGTTTCATTAAAGAATATAAAGTTGAACAAATGTACCGTGATTCAAGAATCAATAGAATTTTCGAAGGAACAAATGAAATTAATCGACTTCTCATTCCGACGCATTTGTTTAGAAAGGTTTCTAAAGGAGAGTTACAGTTAGAAGAACAAGTACAAAAAGCTCTTTTAGATATGCAAACACCAAAGTATTCATTTACAGGAATACTAGAGCGTGAACAAGAAGCAGTTCAATTATTCCGTCGTCTGTTCTTAGTATGTGCTGGGTCAGCGTTCGAAACATATGGTGCGAGACTCCAGGAAGAACAGGAAGTTCTCATGAAGCTGTCTGATTTAGCAATTATGCTATTTGCTTCACAATCAGCAGTGTTAAGAAGTATGCAAGCAATTTCTAACAATTCCGCTGAAAAAGAACAAGCAAAGGTTCTCTTAACAAAAGTGTTAGTTGATGAATACATTTATGCTGTCAGTAGTATAGCGCAAAAGCTATTACTATGTGTGACTGATGGTGAGAAAGGAATTGCGTTACGCAACCTTGTTACGAAAAACCTGTCCGCAATTCAAGAGCAAGGATATAGTGAAAGAAAAAGACAGCTATCATCAATTTTACAAGAGAAAGTAGATTATAGCTGCTAATGGTAGCCATTGGCTTCTAAATAGACAAAAAAGGGCAGAAGGGGGCTCGGAAATGCGTTTTTTACAAACTGTGGCAGTTGTTACAGGAGCAGGTAGTGGTATTGGTGAGGCAACAGCAATACGTTTAGCGCAAGAAGGAGCCAAAGTAGTACTAGTTGGTCGTACATTAACAAAGCTTGAAAAAGTTGCTAAACGGATTAACCACGCATTCAAAATACCAGCAGCTGAAATTTTTCAAGCAGATGTTACAAACGAAGAAGATATTCTAGAATTAGTTAATTTTATAAAAGAACATTATGGGGATCTACATGTATTAATTAATAATGCGGGTGGATCATCTCAATCAAAAATACTTGGAACATCAAGTGAGGATTGGGATTATGTACAAACGACAAATCTGAAAAGTGTATTTTTAGTCTCAAAGCTTTTAGGGCAGTTAATGGTTGAAATGAGTAAACAAGAGGATGAGAAGTTGCGGCGCGACCGGTCAATTATAAATATAGCATCGTTGTCAGGATACAAAGCCGGGTCTCATATACCACACTACAGTGCTGCAAAGGCTGGTGTAATTAATTTTACAAAAGCGTTAGCACTCGAACTGTCTCCATTTGGTATTCGTGTTAACTCAGTCTCACCAGGTTTTGTAGAAACACCATTAACAGAGGACGGCTTGCAAAATGAACAATTTGCTAAAGCTATTCGGAGAAATACAGCATTAAAAAGAGTAGGAAAGCCAGAAGAGATTGCTAGTGTTATTACTTTTGCAGCATCACAGGAGGCTTCGTATATGACTGGATCAGATTTACTAGTTGATGGAGGCTGGTTAATAACGTAGAAGTAAAGCATAAAGGTTCATTCTTAAATAATATAATGTAAGGAGACTATACATGCCTAATCATTTAATAGTTGAACATAACGGTCCCATTCTCTCTATTACGCTAAATAGACCAGAAAGTCTAAATGCTTTTAGCGCAGAAATGATTACTAGCTTGACAGATTCCATTCGTGAAGCAGCTCAAAATCCGAATGTACGGGTTGTTGTATTATCAGGAGCTGGGCGAGCTTTTAGCGCTGGAGGAGATGTAAAAACAATGGGTCAGGTCGATGCTGTGCAAGTGTATGAACACATCGGCCACTTAAACGAATGTATTATTGCCATGAAATCTTTACAAAAACCAATTATTGCGGCGGTGCATGGTTTTGCTGCAGGAGCTGGATTCAATTTAGCACTTGCAAGTGATTTAATCGTTGCAGCTATTGATACAAAATTTATTTTGAGCTTTCAACAAGTAGGTTTAGTGTCTGATGGTGGCGGATCATATTTTCTCCCACACCTTGTTGGTGTGCATAAAGCTAAAGAGTTATTGATGACTGGTGAAGCCATTACTGCTGAAGAAGCGCAGCAGTTAGGTATTGTGAACAAAGTATTTTCTCTCGATACTTTGCAAGAGGAAACCACCTCTTTTGCACTAAAACTTGCTAAAGGTCCAAGTTTAGCATTTGGTCAAATGAAAAAGATTGTAGATCAAGCGTTAACCTCAAATTTATCAGATATTTTAGAACAAGAGAGAATCACACAAACTATGATGATAGCATCTTCGGATCATTTGGAAGGTGTAAATGCATTTAAAGAAAAACGTCGACCGCACTTTTTAGGAAAATAATGGTAGGGGAGTTTTGTACATGAAAGCCATTCAAATAGAACAATATGGAGGACCTGAGGTTCTGCAGCTTGTTGAACTAGAAAAGCCGACACCTCATGGATATGAAGTATTAATTGAAGTAAAAGCAATTGGAGTCAATTATGCTGATACGGCACGACGTGAAGGGGCATATGTGTTGCCAACACCATTACCATTTATTCCGGGTGCAGAAGTAGCGGGGGTGGTGGTTGCTGTTGGTGATAAAGTAAAGAATGTTGCGATTGGATCAAGAGTAGTTACGCTTATTTCTCAAAATGGGTACGCTGAATATGCTATAGCTGATTCTAGATTTTTAATTCCAGTTCCTGAGGATACTTCATTTGAAACAGCTGTTGCCATACCGTTACAAGGCCTAAGTGCTTATCATGTTATAAAAACAATGGGACAATTTATAGAAGGTGAAAGTATCCTTATTCATGCATCTGCTGGCGGTGTAGGATCATTAGCTGTTCAACTTGCTCGAATATGGAAAGCAGACAAAATCATTGCGACTGCTAGTTCATCAGAAAAGCTATCTCTTGCTATGGAATTAGGTGCAACTCATGGTGTTGATTATACGAAGAGCGATTGGGAAAAAGAAGTACTGCAGATTACTGAAGGTCGAGGAGTGGATGTTGCTTTAGAAATGGTGGGTGGAGAAGTGTTTTATAAAACATTAAAATGTTTAGCACCATTTGGTAGATTAGTTATTTATGGTGTCGCTAGTGGGGAACAAGCACGATTCTATCCATCCTCGTTAATGGCAAAGAATCAATCCGTTGTCGGATTTTTCTTGCCACAAATTATGAAGAAGCAACAATTATTTCAAAGTAGTCTACAAGAGTTATTGCAATTTGTCGCAAGCGGGGAACTTAAAGTAACTATTGGTGGCACGTATTCTCTTAGTGAGGCTATGACCGCTCATAGATTATTACAAAGTCGTCAAACTAAAGGAAAGTTAGTACTAATACCATAAACAAATGAATTTAACTAAAAATGGAGGGTAGCATCCTACCCTCCGTAGGAACATTTATCACTACTGCGATATAAATATTCTGAAAATAATAAATATTTTAAAATAAAGGAGGGTCCGAAACTATGATGTTGTTTCTTCAGCAACTATTGAATGGTCTTACTATTGGCAGCGTTTACAGCTTAGTGGCTTTAGGTTTGACACTTGTTTTTGGGATATTACATATTCCTAATTTTGCTCATGGTGCATTCTACATGATTGGAGCTTATGCAACGCTATTAATTATGACTAACTTAGGTGTTCATTATTGGTTAGCTGTAATACTATCCATTCTTATAGTTGGTTTGTTGGGTGTTTTGTCTGAAAGACTTATATTTCATAGATTAGGAAATGCTGATCCTCTTCGCATTATGGTGGCAGCAATTGGCATTTTGTTATTCTTCGAGTCACTTGCACACTTAATCTGGGGTGCCGATTATCAACGCATGACTACACCATATGGCAGTCCTGTTTCGTTTTTTGGCATTACAGTTACCGCACAGCGCATTCTGATCATTGTAGCTGCTGTTATATTAATGGTACTTCTTCATGTATTCCTAAAGAGAACGTTAACTGGCAGAGCTATAATGGCGATGGCACAGAATAGAGAAGGAGCCTTCTTAGTTGGGATTAATGCAAACTTTGTGGCAATGCTGACATTTTTTATAGCTGGTGGTTTGGCTGCTGCAGCTGCTTCATTAGCCTCACCTATAAATTTAGTGTATCCGACTATGGGGAATCTTGTTATTATGAAAGCCTTTGTCATCATAATCATTGGAGGGATGGGGAGTATTCCTGGTGCTATTGTAGGCGGTTATTTGTTAGGTTTGTCAGAGAGTTTAGGTGCAACGTATATTTCTAACGATTATAAAGATTTAATTGCGTTTATTTTATTAGTTATTATTTTAACAGCTAAACCTACAGGATTATTTACGAAGGAGGTACATTAATGCAAAGACTGTTCCAAAGTAAAGTAATCCTCTCCATATTATTACTTGCAGCAATTGTATTTCCACTTGTTACGCAAAACAATTATTATAAGCAAGTGTTAATACTCGTATTTATATGGTCTATAGCTGTATATGGCTTTAATGTTATTTCGGGTTACATTGGTCAATTGTCACTCGCTCACTCAGGATTTTTCGCGATAGGTGCGTATGCAGTAGGATTGTTAACTACAAAAGCTAATGTGCCCTTTTGGATAGCCTTCTTCATAGCTCTTGCTATTACACCTGTTTTAGGTGCTCTCGTAGGTGTTGTCGCCTTACGGACTCGAAATCATTTCTTTGCCATTTATACGATGTGTGTGGGGTTCATTATTTATCTGATTATTGATAAATGGGATGAACTTACTGGTGGTGTTCGTGGGTTAATTGGAATACCGACACCTGCTCCTATAGGACCAATATATTTTGACTCCATTTTATCTCAATACTATTTAGTTTTATTTTTTCTCGTCACAACCATTTTTGTGATGCACCGAATAATACATTCTTTGCTTGGGCGAACCTTTGTTGCAATTCGAAACAGTGAGCAGCTAGCACAAACGATTGGTATCTCTATTATGAAAAATCAATTAATTGCGTTTGTTATATCTACTTTTTTTGCAGGATTGGCGGGGATTTTGTATGCCACATTTATTCGTTTTATCGGGCCAGATATAGCATCTACTATGATTACATTCGAGATGCTTTTATACTTGCTCGTTGGAGGTATCGGTACTTTAACGGGTCCTCTTCTTGGTACGTTTATTATTGTTACTCTTACACAATCACTGCAATTTTTAGAAGAATATAGAATG
This sequence comes from Bacillus sp. HMF5848, assembly GCF_003944835.1. Taxonomy (GTDB): domain Bacteria; phylum Bacillota; class Bacilli; order Bacillales; family HMF5848; genus HMF5848. The sequence continues at coordinate 2,281,864 of NZ_RWIV01000001.1, read as the reverse complement.
ATTATTTTTGGGCCTATTGTTGTACTCATCATGCTCTTTTATCCGAGAGGAATTGTAGGTGGGTTTTTAGAATTTCGTGCTTTTCTTAAATCTCGACAGACTAAAAAGAGAAAGCAAAAAGCTGTAGAGAAAACAGTAGAGGAGGTGGGATAAAACATATGTTACTAGAAATAAAAAAGCTGTCAAAGACATTTGGTGGATTAAAGGCTGTTCAAAATGTTGACTTTGTAATTGAAGAAGGAAAAATAACAGCAATCATAGGACCAAATGGTGCTGGTAAATCAACATTTTTTAATTTACTTAGTGGTTTTATTCAACCAACCTCCGGACAAATTTTATTTAATGGAAAGGACATTACAAGCTTAAAATCAAACCAAATCGCTAAAATTGGTATGGGGCGTACATTTCAAACGACGAACTTATTCGCAGATTCAACAGTGTTAGATAATGTCATTATCGGTTACCGATTACGTACCAAGTCCAATTTATTTGATGCAATTCTGCGCACAAAACGAGAAAAGCGTGAAGAAGCACAAGCGTTAAAAAAGGCATTATCAGTTCTAGAATTTACCGATTTATTGCATTTAAAAGATAAGTATGTACGGTCGATTCCACAAGAAGCACAAAAACGTGTTGCGATTGCTCTTGCTTTAGCAACAGACCCTGTCATTATTTTGTTAGATGAACCAGCAGCAGGAGTCAATCCGGATGAAACGGTTGGATTAACAACGTTAATTCGTAAAATTGCTGATTCTGGTGTGTCTGTATGCATAATTGAACATAAGATGCAAATGATTATGAGTTTAGCAGATAAAATAATGGTTCTAAATCAAGGTGAGAAAATTGCGGAAGGTGCCCCAGAAGAAATTAGTAAAAACAAAAGAGTTATTGAAGCTTATTTAGGGGGTGCTGTTCATGCTAACGCTCAATAATATTTTTGCGAATTATGGTCGCTTTGAGGCACTTCAAAATGTGCATTTAGAAATAGAAAAAGGGGAGTTAGTTGTATTACTCGGTGCAAATGGAGCAGGAAAAAGCACTTTGTTTCGTGTAATATCTGGTTTATTAAAACCAAGTAAAGGTGATATCTTATTTGAAGACAAGAGAATAAACGGTCACCCACCAGGTAAGCTTGTTCATGACGGTATAGTTCAATGTGCAGAAGGTAGAAAGCTATTTGCACAAATGAGTGTGCATGACAATTTACAGCTTGGAGGATATACGTTTCGAAGGCATAAAAGAATAGTAAAAGAATCTATAGAGGAAATCTATGAGCAATTTCCAATACTATATGAAAAGCGACAAGCCCCAGCTGGTTCCTTAAGTGGGGGACAACAGCAAATGCTTGCAATTGGTCGTGCGTTAATGTCAAAACCTAAACTTCTAATGCTAGATGAACCATCCTTAGGTCTTGCCCCTTTAATTGTTGAACAAATGTTTACAATTATTGAGGATATTAATAAGCAAGGAGTGACAATTTTACTAGCTGAACAAAATGCCAATGCAGCGCTAGATATCTCACATAGAGGTTATGTCATTGAGAATGGACGTAATGTATTAGAAGGCAGTAAAGATGAACTCTTGCAAAATGATGAAGTAAGAAAAGCTTATATTGGCGCTTGATGTAAGCGTTGTCATTTGGAAGGGGGGATTTTCATTAAGTTTTACGCATAAAAAGTTGAAAACATAAACTATAAATTCGAGGGGGAAAACTATGAAAAAATTATTCATTTCTTTAACATTACTATTCATTCTTGTCATTTTCACAGGATGTGGAAACGCTGATACTACGACAACATCACCTTCAGACAATTCAAATGATCAAGCATCAACAACGGATGTATCTTCTGAATCTAGTGAAGAGAAAACAGTATATATTGGTTTTAGTGGTCCATTGAGTGGTCCAGCGGCTTTTTATGGTGAAAATACGTTGAGTGGTGTAGAAATGGCAGCAGATGAAATTAATGCTGCAGGAGGATTTAAGGTGAATGGTGATACTTATAAAATTGAGATTGTGAGTTTAGATGATAAATATCTACCTAATGAAACAGGGACAAACGCAAGAAGATTAGTACAAGAAAACGATGCGTCTATTATTTTTGTGCCACATAGTGGTGGTGTTTTTGCAACACAAGTGTTCAATGAACAGGATGGATTTTTAATTGCAGCTTACACATCTGAACCGAAAATTCAAGATCAAGGCAATAAGTTAACATTAAGTATTCCGCCGGCATATAACGCATACCCAGAACCATATAGCGACTATATGATGGAACGTTTTGGCAAGAAATTAGCGTTACTTCCAACAGCGACACAATATGGAAAAGATTGGACAGAAACACTAGTTCCTGTATGGGAAAGTATGGGAGGAGAGGTAGTCTTTGATGGTTCAATTGACTTTTCAAAGGATACTGACTTCTTTACGATTGTCACTAATGCATTAAATGAAAAGCCTGATGTATTATTCGTCGGTGGACCTTCTCAACCCACCGCTCTAGTTATTAAACAAGCTAGAGAACTAGGCTTTAAAGGCGGATTTATGGTAATGGATCAGGCAAAGTTTGAAGAAATGGAGCCGGTATTAGGTGGATATGAATTGTTAGAAGGGGCAATCGGTGCATTGCCACTCGTTGAGAGCGAAGCACCAGGTGGTCAAACTTTCGCAAAGAAGTATGAAGAGATATTCGGAAGAATTCCAACAGCAGAAGGTGGTTTTAACTATCAAGCGTTACACGTTTTAGTAAATGCTATGGAGGCTGCTGGAACTGTATCAGATCCGAATTTGATTATGGAACATGTAAATGATGGTATTCAGGCTCTAGCGGATGAAGAAATGGTTTGGTATTTGTCAGGCCTAGAAGAGGGTAGGTTTGATTGGGATACAGCCATTTTTGTTGTAGAAAACGGGAAGCTTGTGCAAGTGATGGAATAATATTCAAAAACTGCTATCCTACAAACTGATGCTTTGTAGGATAGCGTTTAAGGAGAGATTAGTGATGACGTTGCATCCGCAAGTAGTTAGTATTTTACGGACTATGGCTGAAGCCGATTTACCAGCTATTGATACATTGCCTCCTAACGTAGCAAGAGAAGTATTTTTGAAATCATTTTCGTCCTTTGACGTTGAAGTGCCTATCTTCAAAGTTGAGGATATTGAAATAGCAGGTTACCAAGATGACATTAAAATCCGTGTCTATACACCCGATTTAGAAAAGAATGTCCCATGTCTTATATATTTTCATGGCGGCGGATGGGTAATTGGAAATATTGATAGTCATGATGCTTTATGTCGAGTTATCGCAAATGAAAGTCACTGCGTTGTTGTATCGGTAGATTACAGTCTAGCACCTGAAAATAGATTCCCAGTTGGTCTAGAAGATTGTTACAGAGCAGTGGAGTGGATATATTCACACGCTGAGAACTTGCACATTAATCGAAATAAATTAATTGTTGGTGGCGATAGTGCAGGGGGGAATTTAACTGCTGCCGTCTTACAGTTACTAAGGGATAGATGGTCAACGCACATGGTTTGTGGGCAAGTATTAATCTATCCAGCTGTTGCTTCTTCGGTAACAGATTCTCATCGACTGTTTGCTGAAGGGTATTTTCTAACACTATCTGAGATGAAATGGTTCAGAGACCATTATATTCGTAGTGAAAGTGATTTACAAAACCCTCTTGTTGCACCACTTCTACAGGACGATGTTTCATATTTACCACCTACTTATATTTTGACAGCTGAATATGATCCTTTGCGCGATGAAGGAAAAGCATATGCCGAAAAGCTGAAAAAGGCAGGAGTTTTAGTTTCCTCAAAGCAATATGAAGGTATGATTCATGGGTTTGTGAGCATGTTCGCAGCTCTTGATGATGGAAAGAAAGCCATTCATGATATTGTAGCCTTTATGCACAAAATAACAAAAGCAGTAGAAATGTAGGAGGTGGGAATAAGGTGGAGATTTCTACATTTAATGAACAGTATCGTAAAACAATCAAAATTTTAGACACTGAAATGGCGTATGTTGACGTTGGAGAAGGAGACCCTGTCGTGTTTTTACACGGAAATCCTACATCTTCATATTTATGGCGAAACGTTATTCCCCATGTTGTAAATACTGGTAGGTGTCTTGCTCCTGATTTGATTGGCATGGGTTTTTCAAGTGTAACACCAAACGGTTCATATCGATTTGTCGATCATTATTGTTATTTAGAGGCGTGGTTTAATGCTTTAGAACTTGAACGAGTTACGCTTGTTATTCATGATTGGGGTTCTGCCCTAGGATTTCATTGGGCCAATTTACATCGAGAAAAAGTAAAGGCTATAGCTTATATGGAGGCTTTTGTAAAGACAGTGACATGGGAAGAGTGGCCAGAGGGTGCTCGAAATATCTTCCAAGCGATGCAATCACCTGCAGGCGAGAAAATCATTTTAGAAAAGAATCTATTTATCGAACGGATTTTACCATCTAGTGTAATAAGACATTTAACTGAAGAAGAAATGAATGCTTATCGCCGCCCATTTTTAATTGCTGGTGAGCGAAGACGTCCAATGTTAACGTGGCCTAGAGAAATTCCTTTTACTGGAGAACCAAAAGATGTTAAAGAGATTGTTGAAGCCTATAGCACTTGGCTACAGTACTCTAGTATTCCTAAATTGTTTATAAATGCTTACCCAGGTTCCATATTAATTGGTAAACAGCGTGACTTTTGCAGGTCATGGGTTAATCAACAGGAAGTCACGGTAAATGGATTACATTTTATTCAAGAGGATTCACCAGAAGAAATTGGAAATGCTGTAAAACAATTTATTGCACAACTCCAATTAAAGGAAGTGAACAAGTGAAAAATCTGAATCACTTTACACATTGGCCAAAGAGAGTATCTAAAACTTTGTCTATTCCAGAAACATCCATTTATCATAATTTACAAATTGCATGTGAGCGCTACCCACATAAGATTGCGGTACATTATTACGGCAATCATATTACGTATTATGAGCTTAATGAGTGTGTTTCTAATGTTGCTGGTTACTTACAGCGAAAGCTCAATGTGAAACGTGGAGATCCTGTACTGCTATACATGCAAAATTCGCCACAATTTATCATAAGCTACTACGCCATATTAAAAATTGGTGCGATTGTGATACCGATAAATCCGATGAACACAGGTGAAGAATTATCCTTTTATATTAAAGACTGTGGAATTCGACATGGGCTTGTTGGTCAAGAATTACTTAACCGATTAGATGGGTTATTTGATTCAACTAGCTTAGAAAAAGTTATTGTCGCAGCTTATAGTGATTATGCTGGTCACGAGGAAGAAGCACCTCCTGAAGTTAAGGCAGGAAGGCAAACAATTACATCATCTTATATAGATAGCTGGGAAGCTGTTATTCAAGCAAATTATGAATCTATACCTATTCCAACACGTAAAGATGATATTACTGTTATGCCATATACTTCGGGCACAACGGGTTTGCCGAAAGGGTGTGTCCATACTAATAGCACTGTGCAAGCAAACATTGTAAGCGCGTATCACTGGATGAACGCTACGAGTGATTCAGTTCATTTATTAACGTTACCTCTATTCCATGTAACAGGCATGGTACATAGTATGCATGTACCATTGTATGCAGGAGCCGCAATGGTGATCATGACAAGGTGGGACAGAAAGTATGCTGCTAAATTGATAGAACAATACAAGTGTACACATTGGGTCAACATTAGCACTATGTTGATTGACTTTTTAGCAAATCCTGAGCTTGCTCACTATGATATAACTTCATTGTCTAGCATTGCAGGTGGTGGTGCTCCATTACCAGAAGCCGTAGGAGAAAAGCTATTTAATTTGACAGGTTTAAAATTCGTTGAAGGCTATGGCTTGAGTGAAACCATTTCCCATACACATTTTAATCCACCTGACCGTCCTAAGCTTCAATGCTTGGGTATCCCATCTTTTGATGTAGATGCAAGAATAATAGACCCTGTTACTCAGGCAGAGCTTGCGGTAGGTGAGATAGGAGAGATTGTCGTAAATGGGCCTCAAGTTTTTATGGGCTATTACAATCGTGATGACGAAAATAGAAGCTCCTTTATTGAATTAGATGGGAAAACTTTTTTTCGAACGGGTGATATTGGACGCATGGATGAGGAAGGTTACTTTTTCATTGTTGATCGTGTGAAACGTATGATCAATGCTGCTGGCTTTAAAGTATGGCCTACTGAAATAGAATCAATGCTATATAAGCATCCTGCGGTACAACAGGCATGTGTCGTAGGTGTTCCTGATCCTAGACGCGGTGAATCAGTAAAAGCATTTATTATTTTAAATGCTGATTACACAGGAAAAGTATCTGAAAGTGAAATTATAGATTGGGCTAAGGAAAAGATGGCTGCTTATAAATATCCTAGGTCAATAGAATTTAGAACTTCGTTTCCTACAACATCTAGTGGGAAAATTTTGTGGAGAAAATTACAAGAAGAGGAATGGCAAAAACAGGGGGGGATTAAACAGTAATGAAAACAGTTCAAACGGTTACAGGTCCTATCTCAGTGGAGCAGCTTGGGAAAACATTAATTCACGAGCATTTTGTATTTGGTTATCCGGGTTTTCAAGGTGATAATACGTTAGGGGCATTTGATAAAGAGTCAGCATTAGAAATGGGTATTGCAGTAGCAAGACAAGTAATGAGCTATGGTATAAGATCGGTTGTTGATCCAACGCCTAATGAGTGTGGTCGGAATCCAGAGTTTTTACGTGAAATTAGTGAAAAGTCAGGATTGCAAATTATTTGTGCTACAGGGTATTACTATGAAGGAGAAGGTGCCACACCTTATTTTAAATTTCGCCAAGCACTTGGTACGGCCGAGGAAGAGATATATGAAATGTTCATGAAAGAGATAACAGACGGGATTGCAGGTACAGGTATAAAACCAGGTATAATTAAGCTAGCCTCTAGTAAGGATGAAATTACACCTTATGAACTCATGTTTTTTAAAGCAGCAGCTCGAGCACAAAAAGAAACAGGAATTACAATTCTCACTCATACTCAAGAAGGTACAATGGGACCAGAACAAGCAGAGCTTCTCATTAGTCTAGGTGCTAGACCAGAAAATGTAGTGATAGGGCATATGTGTGGAAATACTGATGTAGATTATCATAAACAAACATTAAAAACAGGAGTTAATATTGCTTTTGATCGATTTGGTATACAAGGGATGGTTGGTACACCAATGGATGCACAACGTATTACGACACTTTTATCGTTACTAAGTGAGGGATATGCCAATCGTATTATGCTAAGTCATGATACAGTAAATGTTTGGCTTGGTCGTCCACCTGTCATTCCTGAACCGTTTTCTAATATGATGACTAATTGGCATCCTGGTCATTTATTTGAGAACATACTCCCAACATTGAAACAAAATGATGTAACTGACGAACAGATAACTTTTATGTTTGAAGCAAATCCCAAACGTCTATTTAGCAAACAATCTATAGAAGTTTAGACGTTACTTTTGTACAGCGTGAAAATGTATCCGTTTACAAATAAACTCCATATTATACAGTAGACGTATTACAGGAGGTTGCTATGAAACAGTTTGAGACTAAATTAATTCATAACGGTTACGAAAGTCGTAAGTATTTTGATAGTTTAGTACCACCTATTTTTCAATCTGCTACTTTCACATTTGAAACAGCAGAGCAAGGTGAAGCAAGGTTCAGTGGTGAAACAGGAGGGTATATTTATTCCCGTTTAAATAACCCAACTACACAAATACTTGAGGATCGTATAGCTGTTCTTGAAGGAGCAGAAAAGGCGTTAGTCTTTAGCTCTGGGATGGCAGCAGTATCAGCGGTGTTACTATCATTAACAAAAGCTGGCGATCACATATTATGCTCTGAAGGAGTTTATGGCTGCACATTTGGCTTATTAGAGATGATTAAGGAAAAATATCAAATTACTCATACGTTGTCGCCTATGCAAGCTGAAAGTGACCTACATGAGAGTATCAATGAGAACACGGCTTTAATTTATATTGAAACTCCGATAAATCCTACAATGAAGGTGATAGATTTACAGATGGTTGCGGGTATTGCATCAAAGTATAATATCCCTGTTATAGTAGATAATACTTTCTCTAGTCCGTACTTACAGCAACCATTAGCACTTGGCTGTGATGTTGTTGTTCATAGTGCAACAAAATATATCAGCGGACACGGGGATGTTATTGGTGGTTTGGTAGCAGGTAAGAAAGATCTTTTGGAAGAAATCTCAATGACAACGCGTAAGGATGTCGGTGGCACAATGTCACCGTTTGATGCCTGGTTGTTATTGCGAGGGTTAAAAACATTGCATATTCGTCTAGATCGTCATACGGAAAATGCTACCGCGATTGTTAATAAATTAAAAACACACTCAAAAGTAGAGAAGATATTTTATCCAGGAGATAAAGACAACATACATTATCCAATAAGCAAAAATCAAATGCATGCAGGGGGCGGTGTGCTGTCCTTTACCATACAGGGAGATAAAAAGTGTGCCCAAACATTTCTCAACCATTTAAAGCTTATTAAAATTGCCGTTAGTCTTGGTGACGCCGAAACACTTATTCAACATCCTGCTACAATGACACATGCAGTAGTTCCTGAGGAAGCTCGACTGAAAATGGGCATTACAGACAACATGTTACGCCTGTCTGTTGGACTAGAGGCGTGGACAGACATTTGGGCTGATTTGGAGCAGGCACTTGAAGTAATTTCATAGTTTAGTAGTAAGTGGAGCGAAAGCGCTTTGCTCAGCCCGACCAGCTTAAGATGTACCGCTTAGGAAGGTTGTTCCCTCCGGAGGGGGCGGTCTTAAGATCTCGAGGGGCTAGACGCTGGAGCTAGACACTAATTTAGGTTAAAAAACTTATGTTTTCTTTACGTAAAAAAGCTCAACGATTGTAGTTGAGCTTTTTTACGTGTAAGAAAGAAAATGTTATAGCATATAGAATAAATATGTGAATTGGGCAAACACCTAAAATGTAATAGATGCATATGTTGCTATATACACTTTGTTATTTTTGTAGAAGGGAAGTGCGTACTTTGACTGGTACAATTCGTAATTATTACGCAAGTGGTAATACTGCACGCGGTTCTTTCAGTTTGTTCGATTCAAATCTTGAAGACTTAGATATGATCTATATTTTAAAAGGTGGACCTGGAACAGGGAAATCATCACTTATGAAAACTATTGGGTATAAATGGTTGGACTTAAACTACGATATAGAATTTTTACACTGTTCGTCTGATAACAACTCTGTAGATGGGCTAATTATTCCTGAATTAAAAGTAGGAATTGTGGACGGTACAGCTCCACATATTATTGAGCCTAAATTCCCTGGGGTTATTGAACAATATATAAATCTTGGCGTAGCTTGGAATACACAAGAATTAAAAAATAATAAAGACCAAATTAAACAACTAACGAAAAGTGTAAATAAAGCTTTTTCAACTGCCTACACACTGTTTGGTGAAGCATTGATAATTCACGATGAGTGGGAAAAAATTTACATTGATAACATTGATTTTAATGCATGTAATAAGCTAACTGAAGAGTTAATCGATACATTCTTCAAAAGCACTCTTACGAAAACATCGAAAGTTCGCCATCGCTTTTTAGGTGCTGCCACACCAAAGGGTCCTGTTGATTTTATTGAAGATTTAACAGTCGATGTGCCACAACGCTACTTTATAAAAGGTCGTCCAGGATCAGGTAAGTCTACTATGCTTAAAAAATTAGTAACACAGGCTCAAGAAAGAGGCTACGATGTTGAAGTGTATCATTGTGGTTTTGATCCGAATAGTCTAGATATGGTAATTATGAGAGAATTAGGCATCGCTATTTTTGATAGCACAGCACCGCATGAGCATTTCCCAAGTCGTGAAGGTGACTCTATCATTGATATGTATGAAAAAACAATAAAAAGCGATACGGATGAAAAGTATGCCGATAAAATAACAGACGTAGCAAAACGCTATAAGGAAAAAATGCAAGAGGGAACCTCTTACCTAGCACAAGCAAAACAGATACATGATAAATTAGAGTCGTTTTATGTTCAAGCAATGGACTATTCTGTTGTTGACCGTATAAGAAAGCAAATTGAGATTGAAATAGAAAAACAAGTAGCGAAAATTGATTTGAAATAAAATATGCAGAGCGTTTACCTATCTGCAATGCTCGTAACTAAACACTAAAGTTATGTCTTAGGCAGTTCTTATTTCTAAAGATTTTTAAAGTTGATTTTTTTATAGCGTAATTATAATGCAGAAGGTGCGAGATCTCTCTAATGTGCTAGTATTTCCAATCCGATGAACCTTCTACGCACTTATTATAAACGTACAGTAAAAAACTATGAACGGGATATACCAAGTTGTAAAGTGCCGAACAGGGTCCCGTTCGTCCGTCTTGAAATAAAATAGAGCTAAAAATAAAAAGTGTCTGCACAAACATTTAGCAGACACTAACTTACAATTTTATTAATCTACAACAATGTAAGCTATCATTGGCCCGTTTGAATTAATATCAGGATGAGTTTTACAAATGAGACGGTAAATTCCTTCTTTATCAAACGTAACATCAATAATAGTTTCTTGTCCTTTCTTTACAACTCCTTCAATATCAGTTCCTTCAATGTAAAAAGGATGTTGGTCCCCATTTACGCCAAATATACTAATTTGAACAGGCTCACCTTCGCCAACAAAAATGGTACCTGGGTCCCATCGATAAGCCTCAATCTCCTTGCCATCAGATGTTTTTGACTTAAATTCGCCTGTAACAAGATTAATGACCCTAGGCTGCTTATCTTCCGTAGCGGCAGCTTGTGACATAGTGGGAACTGTTGCACTTGTCCATAAAATGTTCCAAACAAAAAATGCAGTAATACCAACAGCTATAGCACCTATAAAGAAGGCAAAGCCCTGTTTTGATAACCAAATGACGCGCATTTTGTGCCACCTCCTAAGCTTGATTACTAATATATATGTCAACATAGGTACAGAACTTGTCTATTTTTATAAATTTTTTTATAAAAAAAGAGCTGTACATTTTTTTCGACAGCTCTATTACTTGCTTTTGTGTGATGTAAATAAGCTTGGTGCAGCTTCAAATCCAGATGTTTGTGTAGCTAATCCTCCACCAGGATTTTTCTCCTCTGAAGGTTTAATCGCAAAAAACGTAACAAATGCAGCGACTATGCTTAAAGAGGCTAGTGCGATATATATTAATTGAGGCTGCCATTTATCAAGCAGAGCGACTAGAGGAGGACCTGCAGCAACTCCAATAAAGCGCATACTAGAGTAAAATGAGGTAATTGTGCCACGCTCCTGCTTGTCTATCCCTTCCGTAATAAGTGCATCTAAACATGGAAGAGATACGCCAATGCCGATTCCTGATATCGTTAAAACTGTTAGCATAATATAAATATTCAAGTCTTTTTGCATAAAAAAAAGTGGTGCTGCAGCGACTAAATTACCAACAAAAATAATCCATTTCATTAGCCCTTTATTTCTTCCTATTTTCTTTCCTGTTACGTAAGATGCTACACAAAGCATGAGTAAGGGAATGGCAAGAACAGCGCCTTTTAATATCCCATCAATTTTGTATTTTGATTCAAGGACAGAAGAAATGTTAAACAAAAACCCAAATAACACTAGCATATTAATGCAGCCAATGAAAAATATGGCGAATAACCAACGACCTTCTTGTCTAAAAATTTGTTTAACATGACCTAAGAAAGTGTGGAAATCCTCTGTTTTAATGTGATTTTCATTTTTAGGCGTTTTTATTAAAAATATCACAAGTATAATCGCTATTATGGAAAAAGCAGGAATAGATGCAAATGGTGCAAACCAAAACCAAAATGCTAATAGTGAGCCTAAAATTGGACTTAATACCTTTCCAAACGTGTTAGCTGTTTCAATAACACCTAATCCTTTACTCACTTGAGCTTCATCTTTAAATAGATCACCAACGGTCGGCAAGACCACAGGGAATGCACCTGATGCACCAATACCTTGTAAAAAACGTCCTGCTAACAGTAACCAATAAGGATTATCAAGCTTCCAAGCAGCAAATGTGGATACTGCTCCACCTATACCAGCAATTATGAGGCTAGGAACAATAACATTTTTACGTCCAAGACGATCTGATAAATACCCAGCTATTGGTATTAGTAGTATTGCGACAACGGAATATACCGTGATAATCATACTAGACTGAAAGGAGGAGATATCAATTTTTTTCTCAATTGTCGGTAGAACAGGGATAAGCATAGAATTGCCTAATGTCATTACTAAAGGGATTGATGCAAGAGCAAACAAATCCCATTTTTTATCACTCATATATATTCCTCCAAAAGCCTTGTTGAGAAACTAATTTACATTGTTATAATCAACATCTATAAAAAAATTATTCGATTGACCAATAATTAACACGGTATTTACCATACTAACAATGAGGTGATGGCTAATGGAAAACACAGTAAAGGAATTAAATGAATTTTTAAAAGGACATTATATGGCTATTCATGGATATGAATCTTTAATTCAACACATAGACAACGACGAAGTGAAAAATGCATTCCAATCCATTCAGCAAAACCATAAAGAGCATGCAAGTAAGGTAGCTGAACGAATACAAGATATTGGAGGGGAACCCTTAGATGGCGTCGGGGTTGTTGGCTCAATAGTGGAGACCTTTAACAATTTCAAAGATGCTAAAATGACTGACGAGGACTTAATAAATAAAGCTTGTGAAGCGGAAGATAGAGGTATCGCGATGTCTGAGGAAGTCGTTCGCGGGGATCTTGATAACGAGAGTTTACAATTAATAAAGAGCATTTTAACAGAAGACAGACTTCATGTAAGTGAATTACATAAATTGAAAGAGAGGCACTAAGGGCCTCTTTTTATCGGAGCAGAACAAGATAAGCCTGAATACCAAAATATATTCCAAATCCTACGAGAGTAATACCCGATATTATAGATATGCAGACTATAAGAAAAGGGGTGAGAATTTTCCGGAACCTACTAGAAATAAATGCCATCATAAAGTCCCAAAGAAGTACGCCTAATATGATAGCACTACTATATAAATAGAGCTCTAAGTCATCAAATGTTTTTGCTGTTTTAGCAAGTATTGAACCATATATGCCTAACCAAAATAAAATGTTTAACGGATTAGCCAAAGCCATAAAAAAGCCCGTTAAATAGGTTTTAGTGAGAGAGTTATTATGAATATTGCGATTGCTAATCAATATTTTATTTGCCCCCTGAATGCTTTCAACTCCAGTATATGTAAGGACAAAAAAACCAAATAGCCATAAAAAAACTTGCATAAATGGCTTTTCTAAAAATGACACCACACCCATGTAAACCACACCCATATAAATAATGTCTGCAGTTACGGAACCGAGACCAATAAACCAAGAATGCAAAAATCCATTTTTTAACCCTTTGTCAATTTGTAACGCATTAATGGGACCAATAGGAGCAGCTAGTGACAAGCCTAGAAAAATATAACTAAGAAAAATACTCATTGGATAACTCCCTTTCATCTACAGCATACTTTTACAATATATTCAGAGATAGTAGCTTGTACCACTCTTTTTAAAAAATCTTTATATTGTGATGAAATTCTGTAAAATGAAAAGAAGGAGGTGCTGGGGATGCAGGGAAACATAGAATCTATTCAAATAGGCTTACCTAAAGAAATGCCACATTATGCTGGTGTAATGGAAACAGCAGTTAGAAAAGATGAAGTGAACGAAGCTTTTTTAGCGATGGAAGGGTTTGAAGGAGATGAGGTAGCGAACAAAAAGTACCATGGGGGACTGGATAGAGCGATACTTCTCTATGCTTACGACCATTATGATAAATGGGAAAAGGAGTTTCATACAAAGCTTAGAAAAGCGGCTTTTGGTGAAAACGTCACTGTTGGTGGCTTAACAGAGGATAACGTACACATTGGTGATATATATCAAATAGGTGCTGCTTTCATTCAAATCACGCAAAGTCGCATACCATGTGATACGTTATCTAAAAACAACAATATCAAAAAGATACTGCCACGACTCGTAGAGACTGGATATACTGGCTATTTAGCAAGAGTAATACAAGAAGGGCTAATTTATAAATCAGATAAAGTAACTTTAATTGAAAGACAACCTCATTCTGTATCCGTTTTGTTTACACACAATACATATTTTCATGATAAAACGAATAAAGAGGCAATAAAACGTATACTAGCTTGTGAAGCTTTAGCAGAGGATTGGAAGAACAAATTAAATAAGTTAATTTTATAACTTGTCCGACGTGTTAAAGCAGTCACCCACGGAAGTATTAATCTTCGTAACGAAACAATGCGATTAACCGCAGGAACTGCGGGGATAGCCTAATCATTGTGTTCTTAGGAAATCCCCGCTTCAAGCTGCAGGGTGGTTAGTTCGAATAAACTAGCTATTCTCAATCTCATGAAATTGCTTTTGTAAAGTAGTATGGTCTAACTCTTCTCCTATTAATACAATTGTCATAGGCACTTTTAAAATTTCAGGTAAATAAATTGGAACGCCATATGAGTATTGGATACTCATTGTGCGGTTTGGTGCATCAGTAAACCTGATATAACCTTTTAAGCGATACAATTTATCGGGCGCTTGTCTAAGCCATTCTTCAAATACGTCACGATTGACCGGATTTTTGAACTCATGTACATATGTTTTAAGGTGAAGATTTTTTTGAACATGAGCTTGTTCATGTTGCTGTTTATTCTGTAACTGTACATTATATATTTCATTCATGTTTATTTTTGCATATTCAGTCATAATACAGCGTGCCCTGTTGTTTAAAGACTGAATATCATGAAGGATTGATGCCTTTTCTCCTTCGCTTAGTCCATCAAGCTTATTCAGTAAAATGATGTCTGCATGGATAATCTGCTCGAGCATTAATCTTTGAATTTGTATAGAATGAGTATCTCTGCTTTGCCAACGTTTTGCATCAACTAATGATATGATCCCTTTTACGACAACTTGGTTTGCAAAAGAAGGTGATAAACAAGCATCAAGCACTTCGATAGGGTGTGCAGCTCCTGTTGTTTCAATATAGACCGCATCTAGCTCATATTGTTGAAGCATGGAATGGAGTTGTGTTTCGAATTGACCTTGAATCGTACAACACACACATCCGTTCAGAAGCTCTTTAAAAGGAGTATTATCAGGTATAGAATCTGAATCAATAGAAACTTGTCCTAATTCATTCATGACAACAGCAATTTTCCTGTCACGCATTTGTTCTTCACGCAAAATATTCTTTAAAAGAGTAGTTTTTCCACTACCTAGAAATCCAGACAATATGAATATTTCAACTTGTTTCATGTAATCTTTTCCTTTCCGTAAATCTTCATTAGTCTTTTATACGTTTAAATGTCTATTATACAAGATTGTATTAAAGTAAGTAAGCGGCTGTTTCATGCATAAACAATTTATTCTATAAATAGTAAAGTACAAAATGTTGAATTAGCTAGTATTTTAATTGGCACGTATTCTAGACAAAGTAAATGGTAACGTATGTTAAAATATTTATACCTATTACTAGAAATAGAAACAAGCGTTCGTTATACTTATAATACAAAGTTTGCTTTTTAAGTCCTATCAGTATGCTAGCACCTTGCTATTAGATTGATATTAAATGCTAGCATATTGCTAACATACAGGAAGGAAAGTGATTGGCATGAAGCCTCGTCAGTCGTTACAAGATATCATTTTAGAATTAAAGACAAATAAATCTATTAAAAAAAATATTGTTCATTGGCATACAATTGAAGAAAAACCTGCTAGCTTTGTTGATATACCAGATACGGTTGACTTTCGTCTAAAGACTGCACTCCATAAAAGAGGCATCCGCACATTGTATTCACATCAATCATTGGCATTTAACTATGCGAGTATTCAACAAGACTTTACAGCGGTGACTCCTACTGCATCTGGAAAAACATTGTGTTACAACTTACCAGTTCTTCAAACTATTATAAAAAATGATGAAGCGCGAGCTCTATATTTATTTCCTACTAAGGCGTTAGCACAAGATCAGAAGAGTGAGCTAACAGAACTAATTCAAGAAATCGGTGTATCCATCAATAGTTGGACTTATGATGGAGATACTGCTGCTAATATTCGACAAAAAGTTCGTAAAGCAGGCCATATTGTTATCACCAATCCAGATATGCTTCATAGTGCTATTTTGCCACATCATACGAAATGGGTATCTTTATTTGAAAATCTGCATTATATTGTCATTGATGAATTACATACGTATCGAGGAGTATTTGGTAGTCATGTTGCCAATGTAATTCGCAGGTTAAAGCGTATATGTGCCTATTACGGTAGCAATCCAACATTTATATGTACATCAGCAACAATATCTAATCCAAAGGAACATGCTGAACAGTTAACTGGAAAGCCCATGAAGCTTATTGACAAAAATGGAGCCCCATCTGGGAAAAAACATTTTGTTTTTTATAATCCCCCTATTGTTAATGAGGCTTTGAATATTCGGCGAAGTGCAACACTCGAAGTTCGAAAATTGGCTAGCATATTTTTAAAACAGAAGATACAAACTATAGTTTTTGCAAGAAGTCGTGTACGTGTAGAAATTTTACTCACTTACCTTCAGGAGCTAGTTAAAAAAGAGTTGGGAAAAAAGTCGATCCGAGGTTACCGCGGGGGATATCTCCCAACTTTACGTCGAGAAATAGAGTTTGGATTAAGAAGTGGAGATATTTATGGTGTTGTAAGCACGAATGCACTAGAACTAGGGGTCGATATTGGACAACTCCAAGTATGTATTATGACAGGGTATCCAGGTTCTATAGCAAGTGCTTGGCAGCAAGCTGGAAGAGCTGGTAGACGACAGGATGAAGCGCTTATTGTGATGGTGGCTAGTTCTAGTCCCCTCGATCAATACATCATTCAACATCCGGATTACTTTTTAGAACGCAATCCAGAAACAGCAAGAATTAATCCAGATAATTTAGTTATACTCATAGATCACATAAAATGTGCTGCATTTGAAATTCCATTTCAAGAAGGCGACTCATTTGCTGGAGTTGAAATAGAAGAGATTCTCGAGTATTTAACTAATGAACATGTGTTACACCATAGTGCTAAGAAATGGTTTTGGATGAGTGATAGCTTTCCAGCTCACGGTATTAGCTTACGATCAGCATCTCAGGAAAATATTGTTATTATAGACCAAACAGTAACCGGTGCGGTAAAAGTAATTGGTGAGATGGACCGATTTAGTGCCATGACACTGCTACATGAAGAAGCAATCTATTTGCATGAAGGGATACAATATCAAGTAGAAACGTTAGATTGGGAAGAAAAAAAGGCTTTTGTTCGTGAGATTGACGTTGATTATTTTACTGATGCAAATTTAGCAGTAGAGCTTAAGGTACTTGAAGAAGATAAATTAACTAAATCAACATTCGTAGAAACAGGTTTTGGTGATGTAATGGTTGTTGCAAAGGCAACGATCTTTAAAAAAATAAAATTTGATACACATGAGAATATCGGATCGGGCCCTATCTATTTACCTGAAGAGGAGCTCCATACATCGTCTGCTTGGGTAAGCTTTGACAGAAATGCAATGGCTATGGAAAATGAAGCACGTTTAGAGCAAGGCTTAGTTGGGGCAGCGAACGCATTGCGACACATTGCACCTTTACTTGTGATGTGTGATCCTGCAGATATTCATGTGGTGCCACAAGTTAAGGCTATTCATAACGGAAAGCCTACTATATTTTTGTATGACCGATATCCGGGAGGAATCGGCTTAAGTGAAAGATTATACGAAGCAATATCAGAGTTGTTATATGAAGCAGAAACTATGGTTGAACGCTGTCCATGTGATGAAGGCTGTCCTTCATGTATTGGAACTGATGCCACTAATAAGCATGCGAAACATGATGCTCTAAAATTACTTAAAATGCTCGTAAATTAACGTAAGGTGATGAATATGCCATTAAAGGACAAACTGCAGCGATTAAAAAAACATATAAATACGACTGACTCATCGGAATTTACTAAATCTGAGGTGTCTAAAGATAGCGTTTTAGAGGATTTTAGTAAATGGGAGGAATTTGGAACAGTTCGCTATGAGTTAGATGGTGGAGTTTGCTACGTGCGGACAGTTGAATATCCTTTAACACATAAGCATGGATTATATAAATTCAATCAAATATTTGACGTTGTAGAGGAATGGAATCGACTAAGTCTTGTTCATCCATTGTCATCAAGAGGGTATAAAACAAGTGATTTATTCTTTTTTGATACGGAAACAACCGGATTACACGGAGGCACAGGGAATACTATTTTTTTACTAGGTCATGCCCAAGTACTTGCTGATAAAGTAATAGTGAAGCAACATTTCCTCCCTAGTCCAGATGGAGAAATCGCCTTATATCACAGTTTTTTGTCACATGTTAATTATTCGACACTGGTCACTTATAATGGCAAAGCATTCGATTGGCCACAAGTCAAAACACGACATACACTGGTTCGTAACCATGTGCCAAAACTACCAGAGTTTGGTCACTTTGACTTATTACATGCCTCACGTAGGTTTTGGAAGGATGACCTTGAAGCGGTAAAACTTAGTATTGTAGAACGTGATATTATCCAAGTTACACGCGAGGATGATGTACCAGGTTACCTCGCTCCCATGATTTATTTTACTTACTTACAAGACCGAAAGCCTGATTCGATTTTTCAAGTATTGCGTCACAATGAATATGATTTGTTATCACTTATTACATTATATATTCACCTATCTAGACTGTTACTGCTTCCAGAGCAAGGCGCAAACAATACAGAACGTTTAAGAGCGGCACGGTGGTTAGAGCAATTAGGGAATCATGAGATGGCCATGCTATTGTATGAACCACTTGTTAAAGAGGGTATAGAGCAGGCTATGTGGCATCAATCTATACTATACAAAAAAAATCAACAATGGCAACACTCATTACACCTATGGGAGTTACTACACAATGGTGATAATATAGAGCTTAAAGTAGGTAGTTTAGTTGAATTAGCAAAGTATTATGAACATATTAATAAAAATTATCAATTAGCATTAAATTTTGCACAGAAGTGTTATACAATAATCAAGTCCAATAATACTTTTTGTGACAGTGATATTGTAAAAAGAATAGCTAGGCTTGAGAAGAAATCAATTCCCCGGGAAAGCGCAAAAAACGCGTTAAATCGGGAAAACAATCCAATTTTATGAAGAATCTTGTTAGCTCTCGTCAGATTGTGTAAAATCATTATGAGAAATGTATCGAAACTTGTAATAATCGAGGAGAGACTGACATTGCATAAGTCACTTGTGTTCTTATTTTTTTTAATGATTATCATTATTTTTCTTGTATTCACAAATTTTCGCCATCAAATGATTGCGATTCTATAAAAATAGGTATTTGTATTAGTACATGTACACATGTCCCAACATAGGCTGTTATTGATAACACTATGAAAGGGGATTAACATCTATGCATTGCAGACCAAAAGTATTACCGACAGTTGTGCATCCGACAAAGAATTGTGTGCAACATCAATTTCAAAATTATGTCGTACCGCATATTCACCCAACGCATAACACATTAGTAAATCATCATATATACAATCACACACACTATTTCCCACAAACAAATTCTGTCGAAAATGTGGTATCGAACCAACAGTTCACTTGTCCTGGTCCTGGACCAATGCCATTTGGTCAATAATTTTTTTAAAAAGGAACTGAGAACCTCAGTTCCTTTTTTACCTATATAGTATCATTGAAATATGGGAGGAAGGGAGAGATTTTATATCAAAGTCTTTGTTATAACAGGTTATAAATCATTTGAACTCGGTATATTTAATCAAAAACATGAAGCTATTAAGTACATAAAAAAGGCAATAAAAAATGAGTTACTAACTCGTATTGATGAAGGTTTAGAATGGGTTGTAATAAGCGGACAATTAGGTGTAGAACTGTGGACAGCAGAGGTTGCAATCGAATTACGCGAGAATTATCCACATCTTAAGTTAGCAGTCCTTACACCTTTTATGGACCAAGAATCGAAATGGAATGAAAATCTACAAGAGTATTATCATTCAATCCTGCATGAAGCAGACTTTGTTGAAACGATAACAAATCGACCATATGAGGGGCCATGGCAATTTAAAGCAAAAGATGAATTGCTGTTATCTAAAAGTGATGGTTCAATAATTGTGTATGATGAAGAGAAAGAAGGAAGTCCTAAGTATTTCCTCGAAAAGGCGCGTGAGTATGGAAATACCTCAGATTATCAGGTAATACAGATTACTCTAGCCGACTTACAAAACGTTATCGAAGAAGAACAGTGGGAAAATGACGAAAATGTATAGGCTTACATATAAAAAGATAAATTGACATTATTGTTGATTTTTGAAAGAATAGAACTAGAGTTAGTGGTAGAATGAGGTGAATTATATGTTATCAGATAAAGTAAGACTAACGGCAAAAGACATATTAGAACAAGAGTTTAAATCTGGTATGCGTGGATATAAACAAGAAGAAGTGGATAAATTTCTTGATTTAATCATAAAAGATTATGAAACATTCCATCAGGAAATTGAGAATTTACAACAGGAAAATTTACGATTAAAGAAGCAGCTTGAAGAAACAAATAAAGCAAAACCAGCTGCCCAAGTGCAAACTGGAACAAACTTTGACATTTTGAAACGCTTATCAAATTTAGAAAAACACGTGTTTGGAAGTAAGCTGTACGATTAATGTACATAAAAAGTAAGAAGGCTAACCTAAGTGTGTTTTCATTATCAACTGTGAGCTTTAAAGTATAGCACGGTTGTAGAAGAACAACTCACGATAAAAGGTTAGCCTTTTCTTAATGTATTACCAACAAAAACTAAACAATATAAGTCTAGTGACTGTGTTTCAGCACTCTTTCTTAAATAATTCATAATGAATACAAAAATGCTTCATACTTACCTATTGAAGTGACTTATTATCGCAAATTATAAGTCACGCTTTCCTTATGTTTAGATAAAAATTGGTCATACTTGTAATAGTAAAATTAGGAGGAACAATGAAATGGCACATATTACATATATTGCAACTACAGCTATGGGATTAGAAGCTATTGCTGCAAAAGAGATTCGTGATCTTGGTTATGATTGTGAAGTTGAAAATGGTAAAGTTATTTTTAAAGGTGATGAAATGGCTCTGTGTCGCGCAAATTTATGGGCTAGAACAGCAGACCGTATCAAAATTAAAGTAGGCGAATTTAAAGCCACAACGTTTGAACAGTTATTTGAGCAAACAAAAGCGTTACCTTGGGAGCAGTTTATTGCTGAGGATGCGGAGTTTCCTGTTATAGGGAAGTCCGTGAAATCAAAGTTGTTCAGTGTACCTGACTGCCAAAGTATCGTAAAAAAGGCCGTAGTCGAAAGGTTAAAAAGTGCATATCGTAAAACAAATTGGTTTGATGAAACAGGTGGACTATGTCGTATTGAAGTTGCGTTGTTAAAAGATATTGCAACGTTAACACTCGATACTAGTGGTCATGGTTTACATAAGAGAGGTTATCGTTTAGATCAAGGTGAAGCACCTATCAAGGAAACCTTAGCAGCTGCGCTTGTTTTATTAACGAATTGGACAGCTGACAAGCCCTTTGTCGATCCATTTTGTGGATCAGGAACAATACCAATCGAGGCCGCTTTAATTGGTCAAAACATTGCACCAGGTTTTAATCGTGACTTTGCAAGTGAGAGCTGGCCATGGATAGATAAGGCGATTTGGCAAAAAGCACGACAAGAGGTAGAAGATATGGCGAAATATGACCAACCGCTCGATATTTCAGGGTACGATATAGATCATCGTATGGTTAGGATAGCTCAAGAAAACGCTACTGAAGCGGGTTTTATGGATATAATTAACTTTAAACAAATGCAAGTAAAGGATTTTACAACTAAAAAAGAGTATGGCGTGATGGTAGGTAATCCACCATATGGTGAAAGAATTGGTGATAAGCCCGTTGTAGAGCAAATGTACCGAGAGATGGGTGAGGCATTAAGCTTATACGACACTTGGTCCTTCTATTTTTTGACTTCACATGAAGGATTTGAACAACTATACGGAAAAAAAGCTACGAAAAAGCGGAAATTATTTAATGGATTTATCAAAACAGACTATTATCAATATTGGGGAAAACGCCCACCTAGAAGGTAAAAGGTAAGTGAATAGATTTTTTATTTTTTTCATACAATTGTATAGTCTAATTTTATTTATAAGGGTGATTTAAATGAGAGACTATACTAATGTTGACTTCAAAATGATACTAAACACACTTCAAGCAACGTATGAAGAGTTACAACATGCACACGTCAATGCGGAACAGTTGCAGCAAATAAAGTTGGCATCAGAGGATGTGTTAGCAGCTGCAGCACACTCAACACATATAAATAAAGATGCTTTGAAGTTAACGATTTTATAGCAGGAGACCTTGTATTTTTCTAGAATTATATTGTGGAGTAGATGTGAGAGGAGATACAACGTTGACAAAAGTAGTAGATAAATTTATGGATTATGTAAAAAAAATGACAAGTTTTAATGAAGCTATAAGCTTGATGTATTGGGATATGAGAACAGGCGCTCCGAAGAAAGGGATTGAGGCACGTTCTGATGTAATTGGTATATTGTCTCAAGAAGTCTTCAAAATGAGTACATCAGAAGAAATGGCAGCTTTCATTGCAGAGCTATCAAAAGAAGAAATTCGAGAAGATTTGTCACCGATAGTATGTAAAACGTTAGAAGAATGTATCAAAGAATATGAACGCAATAAAAAGATTCCTGCTGATGAATATAGAAATTACGTTGTTTTACAAAGTAAAGCAGAGTCTGCATGGGAGGAAGCTAAGGCAAAGGCAGATTTTTCTATGTTTGAGCCTTATTTAGAGCAACTTGTTGAATATAACAAAAAGTTTATTAACTACTGGGGTGTTAAAGGTAGTCCCTATAACACGCTACTTGATATGTATGAGCCTGGTGTAACAGTTGAAGATATTGATCCTGTTTTTAAACAACTTCGTGATAGCATTGTTCCTTTAGTAAAAGAGATTGCTAATTCTGGAAACAATTTAGACACTAGTTTTTTATATAAAGAGTTTCCAAAAGAACAACAACGTCAGTTTAGTTTGGATCTTTTAAAGGAGTTAGGTTATAGTTTTGAAGCAGGTCGCTTAGATGAAACTGTTCATCCTTTTGCGATTGGTTTAAATCCTGGTGATGTAAGAATTACAACAAAATACGATACAAAGGATTTTCGAACAGCTGTATTTGGAACTATACATGAATGTGGCCATGCTATTTACGAACAAAATATATCCAAGGACTTACAAGGTACTCCGTTATGTACTGGTACTTCCATGGGGATTCATGAATCTCAATCACTCTTTTATGAAAACTTTGTAGGACGAAGCCGTCATTATTGGCAAAAAAACTTATCTTTGTTAAAAAATTATGCAACTGAACAATTTGTCAATATAGATAGCAATACTTTCTACAAAGCTATTAATGAATCTAAGCCGTCCCTTATCAGAATTGAGGCAGATGAACTAACGTATGCGTTACATATAATGATTCGCTACGAAATCGAGAAAGGCTTATTTAATGGGAATTTAGCTGTGAAAGATTTACCAGAAATATGGAACGATAAGTATGAGGAATATTTAGGTGTCCGCCCAACACATGATGGTGAAGGTGTACTTCAGGATGTCCATTGGGCAGGGGGTAGTTTTGGATATTTCCCATCATATGCACTAGGTTACATGTATGCTGCTCAATTTAAAAATTCAATGCTAAAGGATATCCCAAACTACGATGAATTATTGGAAAGTGGGAATTTGATTCCTATTCGCACGTGGCTCACAGAAAATGTTCATCGTTACGGAAAAATGAAAAAGCCTCTTGAAATTTTAGACGATGTGACAGGTGAGGGGTTAAATGCGACATATTTAATCAACTACTTGCAAAGTAAATATAGAGAAATATACGAATTGTAATTATGATGATTTTTTATTAAAAATGATTATAAGTAACTAGTTATAAATTATAAAAGGCTGTCCAATTGGACAGCCTTTAGTTTATTCTCCTAATGGAGGTTGATAGCCACTATTTCCTATAACTTCAGGGAAGCCTGGTGAACCAGGAGGAGCATTCTGAATCATATCAATAAATGGTATTGTATAAGCAAACAGAATTAATAGCGTTACAACACCGATCCATACTCTCCAATTTTCAAATACTGCTGGTGCTTCTTCAGCAGATTCTTCAGCTTCAGCAATAGGGAATTCTTCATTTCCTTTTGGTGCAAAGAAAGCTAAGTTAACAAATATCACAATGACTAATATAATCCCAACGAATAAGATACTACCACCAACTGCTTGGGCTACTTGGTATGGAATCCAATCAATTGCTTGTTGTGATTCGCCATAAGTAGAGAAAGAAGAACGACGTGGTGCTCCAAGTAATCCTGCTAAATGCATGCCAGTTGACATAAATGTCATACCAACGCTCCATACTATTGCTTGAATAATAGCAAGCTTATTCATTTTCTTAGTTAGAACTCGACCTGTAATATGTGGAACAAGCCAGTACATAATACCGAAATATGTTAACACAACACTAGTAGCCAATGTTAAATGGAAATGTCCTGTTACCCAAATTGTATTATGAACAACTTGGTTTAATTGGTGAGACGCATTTACTAAACCACCTGCACCTGCAGGGATAAAGAACAGCATACCAATAAAAGGAACTGTAAAACGCGCATCTCCATAAGGTAGTTTTCGTAACCAGCCAAACAAACCAGAAGCACCTTTAGATCGACCATATAGCTCAAAGGTTGCAAACAATGCAAAGGCTGTCATTAATGATGGAATAACAACTAGGAAAGTTAAGATAACCTGTAAAAACTTCCAAGCAGGGTCAATACCTGGTTCTAACAATTGATGGTGGAAACCAACAGGTATTGAGAAAATTAAGAATAAAATAAAGGCCATTCTAGCAAGTGGATCCGAGAAAATTTTTGCACCGATAACCTTAGGCACAACAACATACCAAGCCATATACGCAGGTAATAACCAGAAGTATACAAGTGGGTGACCGAAGTACCAGAATAGGGTACGGCTTACTAAAATATTAATCTCATCAACTAATCCAAGTGACCAAGGTAAAATCTGAATTAATACTGTCGCAGCCACACCTAAAGTAGCAACGATCCATAACAATGTGTTAATAATAACCATGAACATAAGTAGTGGACTATTTTTACCTTTGTTTGCTTTTTTCCACTGTCCATAATGAATAATAGTTGCAGCACCCGTAATCCAGCTACCAACTACAACAAGTGTAAGACCAACATAAAATAACCAATGTGCTTGCATTGGGGCATAGAATGTATATAGTACAGATGCTTTGCCAATTAATATCATAACAGCAGCAATAGCTGTACCAGCTAAAAGTACCCAGAATCCAATCCAACCAGTAGTACGAACTTTTGGAGACATGGCACCACCAGTTTTGCTAACTGCTGCAAAATGAAATCCTAGAATAAAAAACGTTGTTAAAACAAGACCTAATAGAACACCGTGTACGGTTAAAATCTGATAATATCCTATGCCAAATGGTAAGCTTACTTTACCTGTTCTAACTAATGTTTGGAATAAACCAGCTAATCCACCTATAGCAAGTGCTACTATTGCGACGTAAAAGAACGCCATGACCAGTTTACCATCTTTTGTATCAATACGATCAATTGTTGAGGGCTTGAGCATTGCTAACCACCTCCACTTTTGCATTCATCATGTGATGTCCTACACCACAATATTCATTACATAAAATTAAAAATTCACCTGGTTTATCGAAAGTTGCTGTGTACTCACTTATGTAGCCAGGCTCTAACATCATGTTTACGTTCGTACCTGCCATCTGGAATCCATGTACAACATCCTTTGTAGTAGCAACGATTTTTACTCTTGCACCTTGAGGAATTTGCACCTTATTCGGATAATAAGCGAACGCTGAAGCCACGAAAGTTAATTGATAGTCATACTCTTCACTGTCCACCTTGACTAAACCAGGTTCATTGAAGGGAGGTGTAGTATCTACCTTCGCTGGATCAATTGTAGCTAAACAACTAGCAGGCTGGTTTCCAAGATAAAACGCGCTGATACCTAAAATAGTTAAAAAGATTAGTAGTGCACCAACCCCAACCAAAAGCCATATTTTTTCAAGTTTGTGCATATGCATGGCCGGAACTCTCCTCTCAATATATAAATAGTACAATTTTACTTTTATAAACGTTCTAGAAAAAGACCATATACACCAAAGAAAAATGCAGCTAATACAGCCAATAAAATAAAGACTGATGCCATAGTACCTCTGAGCTGTGAAGGACTATCTTCAATTTTAGTTTTGCTTTGGTGATTTAATTGTGGCTTTGCCATATGTAATATCCCCCTTTCATTTATGAATACCCCTTAAAAAAACTATGATTACACTTTTCATAATACAAAACATAAATAGAATTTCCACCCAGAAACTAGCAGTTCACAAATCTTTCAAATATTAACTTAACACTATTCTAATGATGTAAAATCGATAGAACAGTGATTTAGGTCACAATTTGTCAAAATGAATTGTGAACAAATTGTGACTTGATAAGAGCGTGAATTATCATATATATAAATGTGTAACAAAACTTGTACATTTATTCTAATGATGAATTCACAACGATATCATCTATAATATTTTTCTGTTTTTATAACAAAGAAGAGAAGAAAACAATACTTTAACATAGACAATTTTGTGAAGAACCGAACAAAATGTGAAGTAAGTATGAAGTTTGTGAATCAGATAAATGGAAATTATACTGCTAGTGTCGATGCAGATGCTCTTACCTTGGATACATTTCAATTGTGCTATAATAGATATCATTATTGACGAAATAATGGGAGGGAAACTAATAATGTATTTACCATCATTTTCATTACATAATAAGATAGCAATCGTTACAGGAGCAGGACGTGGAATAGGAAGAGCTATTTCTATTGGGATGGCACAAGCTGGAGCAGATGTAGCCTTACTATCACGTACAAAAGAAGACTTAGAGGAAACTGCTTCACATATAGAAGAGTTAGGTAGAAAGGCATACATATTACCGACAGACGTTACAGACAGGCAACAGGTGAAGCAAGCTGTAGATGCTCTATATCAACAAGCTGGAAAGATAGATGTTTTAGTTAATAATGCAGGGATGAATATTCGGTCACAAGCACTAGATGTAACAGATGAAGAGTGGGAAATTATTATGAATACGAATTTGAAGTCCGCCTTTATGGTGTCACAAGAGGTCGGGAGAATAATGAAATATAATAATGGAGGGAAAATATTAACAATTTCTTCTGTTGCGGGTGTAACAGCTTTGAGAACCGGAGTGGTATATGCTGCTACAAAGGCTGCTCTAAATCAAATGACAAAGGTGTTGGCGTTTGAGTGGGGAAAATACAATATTAATGTTAACTCCATTGGACCTTGGTATTTTAAAACACCTTTAACAGAAAAGTTACTTAATGATGAACACTATGTAGATGAGATATTGTCGGTAACACCTCTAAAGCGTATAGGGGAACTACCAGAGTTAGTTGGTCCAGCAGTGTTTTTAGCGTCTGACGCCGGAAATTATGTGACAGGACAAACTATTAATGTCGATGGTGGAATGACTATTCACGGTTTTTAATAAATTTATTGAATTTTAGTAAGATAGTACTTAGTGAAGAACTAGAAAAGCAGCCTATTATTTAGGCTGCTACTTTTATGTTATTTCATTTCAAGCATTAAGATGACTTGTAGCTCACCTAAATCAGCTACTTCTACTGGCACTTTAAAAGCTTTATCAAAGCCGTACATTTTTGTTTCACCGACAATTACTGTAGGAGGGGTAATGTCCATAGTTATATCTTTATTTGACAACACAGTTGTTAAATTTCCAGCAATCATATTACCGAGCTCACCAGTAAATGATTCAAGCATTTCACCCTCTAAAGCCATTCCGAACATAACTTGACCAATTCCGCCAAATACTTCTTTGCTACTTTCTAATATTAATCGACCGCGTACGTCACCAGTCATTCCAATTAATACTCCTATAGACGATTGCAGAAGGGGTTGCGTAAATAAGGCCGGTTTGTGAATATTTATGTTAAGTGGTATCACTCCTCGAAGGGCGTCGACAGTTGCATTTAACACGTGTGTAATGTTTGTACTAGTTGACATACGAATAACTCCTTTTATCTATATCATGCATAGTATTATGGTTGATTTGAAATGATATGTATATTGTATAGTATTCAAGACTGTTTTGCACCCATATTTTTGTTCTTTTCAACAAAAGTCGACAAAAAAAGGCGGTATCATGTTAGAAATGCAATGTATGAGGTTAGAATTTTTCGCGAAAGACGGATCAAAGATAACAATAAGACCAATTCTGGAAGATGATGCACTGGATGTTATTTGTTCTGCAAAAGCTATAGTAGACGCGGGTTCCTACATACAAAAGGAGAGGTTACGTACTTTAGACGAGGAACAAGCATTCATACGATACATGCATCAGCAAGGTAATATGTATATAGGAGTACAAATAAACGATAGTGGTGTAAAAGGGATTGCACGAGTAATTAGAGGTGAATTAACCATGAAAAGGCATACAGGTGTGTTTCGAACATGGCTATCACAGGATGCACAAGGTAAAGGCGTAGGTAA
This sequence comes from Bacillus sp. HMF5848, assembly GCF_003944835.1. GTDB lineage: Bacteria > Bacillota > Bacilli > Bacillales > HMF5848 > HMF5848. Next base: position 2,252,956 of record NZ_RWIV01000001.1, on the reverse strand, counting down.
AAAAATTTTAGAATATACATTACAATGGTGTCGAGAAGAGAAATTAGAAAAGCTTTGGTTAACAGTGTTCTCTTCAAACGATAAGGCATATTCGTTATATAAAAGTTATGGGTTTAAAGAAGAAGGACGTCAAGCAAAGCAAGTTTTAATAAATGGACGTTATGAAGATGAAATCTTTATGGCTTATTTTTTCCAAAATTTAAGGGATGCATAATTACGAAGTCATACTATATAATTAAAGAGCACAACAACTTATTTACTCCCTTTAAAACGTCGACTTTCCCAAATGAAATGGGAGAGTCTTTTTTTTTGTGACATATTGCTAGGAAAATTGGGGAAAATAATGGGAAACAAAACTTTGGTGGTGAAAATACTTGCCAAGAATTGTCTCCGTTGGTCATGCAGTACCGAAAAATGAGGTAAATCAATCAGATGCATTAGAGTTTGTAAAAAACATATTTGCAGATAGTTTTAAAAACATTAATCGATTACTACCTGTTTTTAATAATGGTCAAATTCAAAAACGATATTTTGCAGAAAAACTGGAGTGGTTCGCCAGTGATCATTCATTCTCAGAAAAGAATACGGCTTACATACAGCATGCTACACAATTAGGTTGTGAAGCTATTGAAGCTTGTTTGGCTAATGCAACAATTCAACTGAAAGATATTGATGCTATTATATACATATCAACAACAGGCTTATCAACACCTAGTATAGAAGCAAAAATAATGAATAAAATGAAATTTTCACAGCACACGAAGAGAATTCCGATATGGGGACTTGGATGTGCAGGTGGTGCCAGCGGGTTAGCGAGAGCGTTTGAATATTGTCTCGCATACCCCGATGCAACAGTTCTTATAGTAGCTGTTGAACTCTGTAGTTTAACATTCCAAAAAGATGATACATCTAAAAGCAATTTCATAGGTACATCATTATTTGCAGATGGGGCCGCCGCTGCTGTGATAACAGGAGATAATGTTATATCTAATAAGAAGAACAAACCAGTAATCTCATATGTAGATAGTCAATCAACTCTAATGCCTAACTCTGAAGATGTCATGGGATGGAATGTTAGGGATAATGGTTTATACGTAGTATTCTCAAAAGACATTCCGAGTATAGTAAAGGAGTGGCTTCCTACTACTGTTGAAAAATTACTAAACAAGCACAACATAACAATTGACCAAATTACAAGATTTATTGCCCATCCCGGCGGAAAAAAAGTATTAGATGCGTATATTTCCAGTCTAAACCTATCTGAAAACATGACTGCTAAGTCTCTAAAGATTCTTAAAGAATATGGCAACATGTCAAGTGCAACTGTATTATTTGTACTCGAGGAATTCTTAAATAACGTTACCGAAGATGAAGGTTATTCCTTATTAGCAGCGTTAGGTCCAGGATTTAGTTCGGAGCTTATTTTGTTGAAATGGGGGGAATCGTAATGTTTTTTAACACACTTGTGAGTTGTTTGATCATTCAGAGACTAGGGGAAGTAGTTGTTGCTAGATCAAATGAAAAATGGATGCGTAAACGAGGGGCTGTTGAATATGGAGAACGACATTATCCCTTCATCGTCTTATTACATGTTTTATTCTTTTTAGCTTTATTCTTTGAGGTGATAATAACCGAACGTCAATTAGTTCCGCTTTGGCAGTTAGTATTGGCAGGATTTTTAATTGTGCAGGTTTTACGCATTTGGGCATTAGTGTCTTTAGGGCGTTTTTGGAATACAAAAATTCTTGTACTACCTTATGCCTCTATTCAAACAACAGGACCATACAGATTTATGAAGCACCCTAATTATGTCGTAGTTGCATTAGAGTTTATATTGATTCCTGTACTATTTCAAGCCTATTTTACAATGGTTGTATTTTCATTATTAAATGCATTGCTTCTCTTGCTGGTTCGTATACCGACTGAGGAAAAAGCGCTTTCTACTGTTACAAATGACGCTGACGTTAATAAAAATACTCCTAAATTTTACCCGAAAGTTATTAAAAAAGTGTGACAATAGATGATTTCTCATTGATAATCATTCTCTATCGTGGTATGATGCACTTATGATAATCATTATCAATAGATGACGGGCGGGTGATATCGGTGCTTGCTACAACAACAATCATCATATCTGTAGTAACTATATATACGGCTATCGGAGCATATATTGTTCATAAAGTAGATAACAGTTATAAAGCTGGTTAACAGTAGACACATTTTATGTGTCTATTTTTTTGCTTTTAATTATAAACAGTTTGTGTAAATATTCAATAAATGTGAAATAAGTGAGAAAAAATAGGCAAAATTGTGACAATCATATACAATATTAGTAAAATTAATAACAGAACAAAGGGGAATCAATCATCATGCAGTTGCAAATAGAAGAACGTCAGTTAGTTATGAGAAAACTCGCACAACTAAACAACATCATGCACGATGAATTAGATGTCACAAATGCCACGAAGGTGTGGAGATTATACGAAAAGTTGAAACGTAACGAATTTGTCATTTGCTTTGCAGGTCATTTCTCTGCCGGTAAATCTACACTTATAAATACGATAGCAGAGGAGAACTTACTACCAACAAGTCCTATTCCCACAAGTGCAAACATAGTGAAAATACATGATGGACCTACATATGTTCGGTTATTTAGAAAGAACGGAGATGTATTACATATTGATAATGAATATGATTCTAAATCTGTCCAAAGTATGTGTAAAGATGGAGCAAACATAGAAACAATTGAACTATCTCGCCCTTTGGCTCATGTTCCAAACGGCATGACATTTATGGATACTCCAGGTATGGATTCAACGGATAATCAACACAGATTATCGACAGAAAACGCTCTATATGAAGCCGATGCGGTTTTCTTTGTGACAGATTATAATCATGTTCAATCTGAGTATAACTTTGCTTTTATGAAACACATTCAAGCCAAAGGTAAACCTTTCTACTTAATAGTTAATCAAATAGATAAGCATGATGAAACAGAAATTCCTTTTGAAGATTTCAATTATAGTTTGCAAAACGCTATAGAAAATTGGAACTTAAATATTGAAAGAACTTTATTTACAACTTTAATGCAGGTAGATCATCCATATAATGAAATTAAAGAAGTAAAAAATATTATATATTCTTTGTATCAGTCAAACAGCAAAAATTGGCCTTCTATCTCTGATACATGTGAAGAAGTAATTTTAGATCATGTAACGTTCATTAAAAATAAATTAGAATCTAAATATAAAGATAGCTTACAATTAATTAGTGATAATTCCACGACAACGAGATCAATGTTAATAGAGCAGATGGAGAAATGGCAAAGTGAAATAAATAAGCTAGAAGATTGGCAACAATCACAGTGGAACGACATTATAAATACTACCCAAAAGATACTTGATAATGCCCCTATTATGCCATTCGATGTTCGTGAGAAGGCAGAAAATTATATTCAATCCTGTCAGGATGATTTTAAAGTTGGTTGGTTAGCTACAAAGAAAAAGAAAGTTGCAGAAAAGGAACGTCGCTTAACACTGTTATTTAATAGTTTTAAAGAAAAAGTAAAAACACTAGTAGATTGGCACGTTCAACATGCATTAATGCAATGGGTGTCTACTTTGCCTATACATGATGAAGCCGATTTAAAGAATGCACAGACTATTAACTGTATATGGGATGAATCGCTTTTACAAAATCAGATAAAAAAAGGAGCGACTTATTCAAGTCAATACGTGTTAACATACTGTGAAGATGTAAAGCGAGAGATTACAAAGATGTGGAGAGAGCAAGTCATGGCATTCGTAAATGCTGTACTACAAAAAAACGCTCACCATATAGAAAGGGAATACCATAATAAAACAAAACAAATAAAAGAAGCTCAAGAACTTTTAGAGGCATATAAAAATTATGATTATATTCAAAAACAAACTACAGACAAAGAAAACCTTCTATTTAACATTTTATACAGTGAAACATTAGAAGGAAACCATTCATGTCTTCATGGTCCCGATATTACTTATGCCTCGTTAGAAAATATAAATGACGAGCTCAATGTCCAGCAAAAGAATATTAAAACTATTAATACTGATGCCGTACAACCAGAAAAAGAAGAAAAGAAAAAAACCGATGCTGATTCCGTATTAGTCTATTCAGATAATATTACACAAGCATTAAAACCGATAGAAAGCATGCAGCACTTAAAGCGTGATATAGAACAAAAGACGAGTCGATTTAAAAACCGTCATTACTCTCTCGCCTTATTCGGTGCATTCAGTGCGGGTAAATCGTCTTTTGCTAATGCCTTACTAGGTGAGTCAGTTTTACCTGTATCACCGAATCCAACAACAGCTACTATAAATAGGATACATCCTGTTTCTGAACAGTTTAAACATGGTACTGTTAGAGTTAAAAGAAAAAGTGAAGAGATTATGATGGGGGAATTAGAACCTGTTTTTAACTCTCTTAATATTAAGGTGATAAATCTAGCACAAGCGGTTGAAATCTTTGCCGAAAAAATCAATATCATAGCAGGAATTATTGAACAAAATGCTGTGTCATTTATAAAGGCTGTTGTGGAGGGATTTGAGGCTTACAAGAACATGGATGATATTATTGAGACTGATTTATCACATTTTAAACAGTACGTAGCTCATGAAGAGAAGGCGTGTTTTGTTGAGTGGATTGATGTATACTATGACTGCGAAATAACTAGAAAAGGCATCTCTCTAATAGATACACCAGGTGCAGATTCTGTCAATGCTCGTCATACTAGTGTAGCTTTTCAATATATTAAAAATGCGGATGCTGTTCTATTTATAACGTATTATAATCATGCTTTCACAAAAGCAGACCGGGAATTTTTACGCCAATTAGGTCGCTTAAAGGATTCTTTTGAGATGGATAAAATGTTCTTTATCATAAATGCTGCAGATTTAGCAAAAACAGATCATGAACTTCAAGACGTTAAACATTACATTAAAGACCAGCTTGCATTGTATGGAATTACGGGTAAACCAAGGATGTATACTGTCTCGAGTAGACAGGCGTTATCTGCAAAGAAAAACACTGCAAAAGATCCATATTCTTTTAATGATCTTGAATTAGATTTAAATACTTTTATAACAGAAGAGTTAGAGCATGTGGCAATTTCTAGTATTATTAGCGACTACAAAAGAGCGCTATCCACAACGAATCATTATTTAGAAGCTATAGATAAGGATACAAATGATAAGAAAATCCAACAATCGATATTACAGAATAACCAGAAAAAGATAACGCTGTATATGAAAAATTATAATGCTTCTCGTTATGGCGACCTAATTACACAAGAAATTGATGAGCTAATATACTATGTTGAGCAAAGGGTTTCGTTACGATTTACTGAGCATTTTAAAGAAGTGTTTCATCCAGGTGCACTTATAGAAAAGGGAAGACAGCTGCAAAATGAACTGGTATCATGTTTAGAGGAACTATTGAAATGGGTCTCATTTGATTTACAACAAGAAGTCCAAGCAACATGCCTACGTGTAGAAGCGTATAATAATCGCAATATAAAAAAGCTTGAGTACTCTTTACACGAAAAGTGTTATGAAATCGATATGAATGTCCCTTTACAAACTTTTGATGGTTTTAAATATAGCACGCCAATCATTAATGACTCGTTTAAGAATATCGGCATACAACAATTCACTTTCGTACTCAATACATTTAAGACACCGAAGGATTTCTTCGAGAAAAATGAAAAACAAAAAATGCTAGAGCAACTTAGTTCTGCATTTAAAGTTCCTATGAAGGACTGGTTAGAAGAAGAAACTAATCGTATAAAGTCTGAGTATATAATGCAATTCAATAACGCCATTGATAAGTTGTTTACAGACATTGCAGAAGAAGTAGATCAGTATTACAACGGTTTATTAGCTAGCATGCAACATAAAACAAATAAAAATGATTTAATAAAACTTAACAATGTTTTACATGACACACTTTCAACTTGGGAAGAGACACATAATTAAGGGAGGCTATTACAGTGGCAGAGGTTCATCGTGATATTTCAAAGCATTCGAAAAAACAGCATGAAATTGTAACAGAGTTTGCAGCACTAGATCAAGAAAGAGAGAGACATATTAACGTTGCCATTAAACAATGCCAACAAGGCTTACCATTTTCCGTGGAACCTATTAATACGACAACAGAAAAAATAAATGCGCTTGCTAGAAAAACAGGGATAGTGCCATCGAGAAAGCTTGTGACTATTTATATGGTAGAGGAGTATGTAAAACAGTTAAATAAGGAGTGATACCATGCAGCATGTAGTATCCATTGATTGGCTTAAAGAACACATTCTTGATACAAACATACGTGTTGTCGATTGTTGATTTCAATTAGATCAACCAACAGCAGGTTTAAATCAGTATGTTGAGAATCATATACCAAATGCTGTTTATTTTGATTTAAATAATGATTTATCAAGTCCGATTAAAAAGCATGGAGGACGTCACCCTTTACCACCGTTACAAGAGTTTATAGAAAAGCTCGAAACACTTGGTATTAGTGATGACACAATTGTTGTCGCATATGATGATCAGAATGGTGCTTTTGCAGCACGATTATACTGGCTCCTTAAATATAGCGGACACGATAAGGTTTATATTTTAGATGGTGGATATCATGCCTGGAAAAATAAATATTTAGTTACAAATGAAGTTCCAAGCTTTCAACGAAAGAAATTCTATCCAAACTGGCAAAATGACATGATTGCAAAGATGGAAGATGTAAAAAAAGCAATATCCGATGATGAAATCACAGTTATTGATTCAAGAGAATACTCACGATACATAGGGGAGTCTGAGCCAATTGATAAAAAAGCAGGTCATATACCTGGTGCAAGGCATTACTACTGGAAAGACAGCCTTGATGAAAATGGATATTGGAAAAGTAAAGAACAACAACAAAATCGATTTATTAATATAAAAAAAGAGAATACAATCATCGTGTATTGTGGTTCAGGGGTGACAGCTTGTCCTAATGTTATCTCACTGCAACAAGCAGGATATGACAAAATAAAGCTATATGTTGGATCGTGGAGTGATTGGATTTCTTACAAAGACAATCTAATTGCTCGTATTGAATAAAAAATCAATTGTGAACCACTCTAATAATGATAATGAGTTTTTATTAGGAGTTGTCATATGAAAAAACAAACAAAAAATAAACAAAGTCCGAAAGATATAATGAAAGATGTTTCATATGCTGAAGCTGAAGTAAAGAAGCTACAAAATAAAACTAAATAATGAATAAGTAATTCAATATTCTAACTAAGTAAGCGTCTACCGGAATAGTAATTAATTAGAAATTCAGCAGCACATCCATATACAATAAATGGATGTGCTGTAATGTTGGTTACAAATTTTTGTATAAGACAAGTAATACTATAGAATAGTTTAAATTGAAAATCTTGTAAAATATCCACCGATGTGAACAAAGATATTTTTAAAAAACAAGCCACTTAAATTCCGGCTTGTTTTTTTGTTTTGTCTTATCTGCCTAGATCTTAGAAGCAGAGTAAGTTTCTTACTAATAATGTTTTACATTATCTCTTTGTGTTATCAAATTTTGCTCGTGCTTCTAGATCTGATTTAGGGCTCGTATCAACTCTTTGTTTGTCTTGTCCGTAACCTTGAGGGTTTACACCAGGAGCCGCTTTACCACGAGTTCTAGCTTTTTTTGACATGCTATGTACACCTCCCTGTAATAATTAGGATGACCAAATTAATCTGGAATATGATTTTTTTACTGCATATCGTTTTGCAGAGTGCTAAACAATAATACTGAGGTGAATGTAATGAACAAAGGGATTACAACAGCTTTATCGACTATAGCGCTAGCTCAATTTTTAAAAATACCGATACATAAGATCCAAAATGGGAAATGGAAATGGTCACTTTTCTTTGAAACAGGAGGTATGCCTAGTTCTCATTCAGCTGGTGTGTCATCTCTTGCGACCTATGTAGCAGTAAAAAGAGGAATCACTACAATTGATTTTGCTTTATCAACAGTGTTTGGGCTTATCGTAATGTACGATGCACAAGGTATTAGAAGACAAACTGGAGAAATTACTTTAAAGGTGAATCAACTCGATGAATCTATTGAACGTTTAAAAGGAATTGATGATTACCACGTTCATGATAAGCAACAGCAAAAGTTAAAGGAAATGTTAGGTCACCAGCCAATAGAAGTCTTGGGAGGAGCTTTGTTAGGAATTACAACAGGTGTTTTGTCCGCATTGTTATCAAGAAGTAGAAAAAAATAGTATACTCGAATAAATAATTACGTTAAAATATAAACAAAAATGGTTTAAGGTGACTAATGAGAGTGAAAAATAGCGAGTATATTCAATATCTTAATTCAAAAGGATTTAGGCTTGGCGAGGATGCTATTGGCTTTATATTGTTTGGTAAGCACTATACAGGAGCAGAGGATGAACTTGTTAATGCTGCTATTGAAATAACCTTAAAGGCACAATTTCAATTTGATGGATCCTTTTACATGTCTTTACTTGAAGCATTATTGTCTCATAAGTGTAAGCAGAGGCACGAAGCAATAACATACGCTAAACAAAAGGGTATATTAGCATGATGAAAGCACGCAAAGAGTATTATCTGTGCGTGCTTTTGTAATTATGCAGAAACTTTCGAACCTAAATTACTGTTGAAAACGACTATGAGCAAGCTTTCATGATAAGCTTTTAATAATACCTACGAAAAGTATGATTAAAACTTAGGAAGACATTTCTAAAATGAATGCTTATCAATACTCCAACATACTCAAAACAATCAAAAAAATTGCATCTATGATCACTCGCTAAGTGAGAAGATTATTTGTAAACAGCCGACTTCGTCTTATTAATAGAAAGGAATTCAACTCTTTGTCAAAGATGGTTCTTGGGCTGTGAATGGCTCAAACAAGCGAACATTCTTTTCCTTTAGATTATTATGCTGCAATTTTCTTTCTTTTTCTTTTTTTTTGTGGCCATTCAGCTAGTATCATTCCAGAGAATATAAGAATACATCCAACAATAGCGGCAGCGTGTAATCTCTCCTGAATCCACAAAAAAGCCGTTAATGCGGCAAATACAGGTTCCATAGCAAAGATTAAAGCAACCCTAGTTGGTGTGGTATACTTCTGTACATTTGTTTGTACTAAGTACGCAAATGCTGTAGCAAATATAGCGCAAATGATGAGAGCTAAAAGCACATCAAAGGAAAACAAAATATTTGGCTGGAATGCAATCAACCAATTTTCTGTGAAAAAAGCATAAACTGTTGATAAAATTGCAACTGTAAACAACTGAATAATTGTTAAAATCAATGCAGAATGTTTGCTTGAATATTTACCAGTAAAAACAATATGAAGTGCAAAAGAAATTGAGCAAAAGAAAACAAGTAAATCTCCTTTGTTTAAGTTACTAGAGCCACTCATTGTCAAAAAGTATAATCCAATTGCTGCGACAAATACACCGACTAATGCAAGTTTAGTAGGACGTTGCTTCAACAAGATAAATGTAAAAAGAGGGACAAGCACGACGCTTAATCCTGTTATAAAACCAGCTTTTGCAGAAGAGGTATACATAAGGCCGACCGTTTGAAACGCATACCCACCAAATAACCAAATACCCATAAAACAACCGGCTAGTACTGATTGTTTCTTAATTACGATGTTTTCCTTTTTTGTAAACAAGAACAGCCAACAAACAAGTAATATGCCGGCTAAGAAAAAGCGTACAGCGTTAAATGTGACAGGAGGCAATAATTGTATTGCATTTTGGACAATAACAAAAGTAGCGCCCCAAATAAATGTTACAAAAAGTAATGTTACATCAGCTTGAAATCGTTTGACCATGTATTTATATACTCCTTAATTATCTTTTATTGCTGATCGTGCAAGCTGGTCAGCAACTTGATTTTCTTTACTAGGAATCCACTTAACAAACCAATAACTATATTCATCAACAAGCTGCAACGCTTGTTGCAAGTAAACATTATATTTTTCATTTTTGGCAAAACGTTTGTCAAGAGCCCGTTCAACAGCTTGAGAGTCAGTACGAATTGATATGATATCAGCTTTGTGTTGTTGGCATATTTCAAGCGCCTTTATTAATGCAGCGAATTCAGCCTCATGATTATCCATCATTCCTAATGGTATTTTGTATTGTTCTGTTTTACCATCATATTTTATAAAAATACCGGCACCCGATAAACCCGGATTGCCTGCACTTGCTCCATCGATGTAAACTTCAAGCAACTCAATTCCTCCAAACATTTATGTAATCATACAGCCTATTATAGCCTATCTTATATAAATGTGTATGAAATTATGATTGTAACTGTATAATGAAAAAGAACCGTTTCTCATACTTTTAAGAAGAAACCTTTGTACGGATTCAAAATTGTTAGACTGAGGTGGCGTAGTACATGAAAGTTACTATTTTGTGGACTTATAAAGTACCAAAAAGACAATCCATCTTTTTTACATCAGATGAGTTGAATGCGAAGGACGCTTTGCAATTATCAAATGATTTAGAAAAAACAGGTCGAACAAAAGAGTTGGTTTTTCAAGACGATATAGGGAGACAGTGGACGAAAAAAGAGCTAACAAAGCTTCTGAAGGACGTTGAAACTGAGCCACATGAGGTTGTCGCTTTTTTTGATGGAGGATTTGACCTGCAATCAAAAGAAGCAGGGTTAGGAATATCAATTTATTATAAAAAAGACAATAAAAATTATCGTTTACGAATGAACGAACGAATAAACGAGCTTGAATCAAATAATGAAGCTGAATATGCTTCCTTATACTACTTATTGCAACAGCTTGAGGAATTAGGAGTTCATCATCAATCAATTACTATTCGTGGGGATTCTCAAGTTGTTATTATGCAAATGAGTGGAGAATGGCCATGTTATGAGGCAGAACTAGAAGCATGGATGAAGCGTATTGAGTTGAAAGAAAAACAACTCGGTCTCCGCGTGACATATGAGCACATTTCAAGAAAAGATAATAGAGAAGCAGACCAGTTAGCGACACAGGCCCTTCAAAGTATCGAAATATCAGGACACCTACAAATCGAAGGGGAGGAAACTTGATTACATGTCAAGAAAGAAGATATTTACTGACGTTCATTATTTGTTAGATACCTATTGCGAAGGTTGTTTTTTGAAAAAGCATTTTCGTAAAGAATTCGGTAAAGCGAATGCTCAAGCATTTTGCATTAATAAATGTACTATCGGTGAGAAGCTTAAGGAGTATGGAAACAAACTATCATAGAAAGAAACTTGCGCTCTACAAATACAAACTATCTTAGAATAATATTTTTTCAAAGAAAGCACAGAGCAGTCACCTAGTGACATAAAGAATATGCTGTGGATCTTAATAATAACTTATGACCAATGGGGAAAATATAAGTCTGAAATCCCCTATACTAGCTGATGCTTTGAGTACACAAATTTCTGTACTAATCTTAACCGTAAAAATACAACAAAAGAGGCTGTATAATGCAGCCTCTTTTGTTGCCGAACTATATATGAAATTATAATTTCACAACGTTAGCAGCTTGTGGTCCGCGATTACCTTCTACAATTTCGAAAGATACCTCTTGACCTTCTTCTAATGATTTGTAACCATCACCTTGGATTGCACTGTAATGTACGAATACATCGTCTCCGCCGTCAACTTCAATGAAGCCGTAACCTTTTTCGTTATTAAACCATTTTACTTTACCATTTTGCATAGTACAATATCCTCCTAATACCTGGGGCAAACGAAATGTTGCCTATGAAAATATTTATCATGTAACCGAATACAAAAAGAATCATGAAGTACAGTCCAAGGTGTCTCGTATTCTGTTAATGATGTTTTAAATATACACCAGATTTTAGGTGTCAGTCAAGATTTCCATGTTCTTAAACACCCATTAAAAATGCCGAATTATGTATATTTAATCTGAAGTAACACATTTTAATGATAGGAAGGAGGAAACATATGACTAATCGACAAGATAATGAAGAAAATGTGGCTGCTAACCAAAAAATGACTGAGCTGTTAGAAGATAAAAATGTACAAACGACTAGCAAACATGATATTACTACAGCGAACATAAAATTAAATGAGAGTTTTTATAAAGGAAATTCTGCAAAAGAGATTCCCACATATGTCTATGAGTTTAATAACACTTTTAACGCTGAGTTATCTGATCAAAATAAAAATCGACTAAAATAGTCGATTTTTTTAACGGGCTAGAAAGATATACAAAGAAACCTTACTTTGAAATTAGACTACTGTAAAGCTCGAGGCAACAAATGAGGCTTCAAAGAAAATAATTTGCGAAAAGCTCCCAAGTTTTGTCGCCTGTCCATAACTTCTTCACAGGTTGTAGAGGTTTGAAACTAAATACTACTACAGACGCTGTATTCAACCTCGAATGTGGAACTTTTTGCTTTATATGTGGTGAAAAAAACTACTAAATTTACTAGCTGGTTTTGTTATTATAGATTTTGAAATTATGTTTTTTAATTTTTTCCTTTACGGTATATAATGTAAAACTATTAGATTATCATTAATTCAAGAAAAATGTAATACTATTTAAAAAAGGGGGATAAACAATGAACGAGTTTCAAATTAGAGTAGAAAAAGAGTGGAATAATCGTGCAAAGTTTTGGAGTCAAAGGAGTAGGACTATGTGGGAAACGGGGAGTAGGAAGGATATTATTCCGTTTTTTTCTAAGCATGTTCCAAAACACGCATCCGTGCTCGATGTTGGGTGTGGAGACGGTTATGGCGCTTATAAGCTAAATGAAAGAGGATACAATATAACAGGTATTGATATCTCAGAAGAAATGATTAAAGAGTGCGAAAAACATAAAGGAGAAACAGAAATTACATTCCTTAAAAGAGATCTTTGCAGTTTAGATAATTCATTTCAAGAGTCATTTGATGCTATTCTTGCTATTAACGTGTTTGAATGGACACCATCGCCATTATCATCTTTACATACTTGTCGCCAGATACTTCGTGATAAAGGGAAGCTTTGTATTGGGATATTAGGACCTACTGCAGGTCCAAGGCTCAATAGTTTTGAACGATTATACAATAGAGAGGCTTTATGTCACACGATTATGCCATGGGAGTTATCAAAATTAGCTAAAGAAAATGGATGGATAGAGATAGCGAACTATGGAGTTTATAAAGACGCTGTAAAGGATAACAACTTAGAAGGGTTACCATTACAGCTCCACCAAGCATTATCGTTTATGTGGGTATTTATGTTTGAGAAAAATTAAAGCTCCCGCGTGAGGGGAGCTCATTTTTGTTATTAATAAACTATCATCTTGCTTGTATGTGATTTTTCCCAGTATTCACAAGCATCAATAATAATGGAATCAGCAGCATTTCCTTTAAATAATGACAACATTGCGTGCTTCATAGCCAGTCGAGTCTCATTACAGTTAACAATATCTAGCACAGTAGGTAATAAATCATCAGAACGATTTACAATTTTAGCAGCACCTATCTTTTCAAAAAACAGGGCATTTTCTCTTTCTTGACCAGGTACAGGTTTGTAAAGAACAACGGGAACACCGATTGCTATAGCTTCGCTTAATGTAATACCTCCAGGCTTCGTAATCATTAAATCTGCGACTCTATATAGTTCATCCACTCTTTCTACATAGCCTAATACTGTCATATTATCACGCTGCTGTTGAAGTGTTTGAAGGTCCTGTTTTAAAGTCTCATTTTTGCCACAAACAACTACAACATGTACATCTTGATTTGTAGTTATTAATTCACAGTGTTCTTTAACATTTTTTAAAACACCGTGAGCACCAGCCATAATTAAAACTAGTTTACGGCCACGAATTAAATTATATTTATGATAAATCGATTCTACATCTATTTCATCCACAAATGCTTTTCGAATGGGAATACCAGTTACACGAATAGCATTTTTATCAACGCCAAATTCCATTATCTTTTCCTTAAGAGTATTGGTAGCAACATAATATTTATCTATTTCTCTATGAACCCATAATTTATGCAAACAAAAATCTGTTAACACATTGAATGTTGGAATCTGAATTCCTGTCTTATTACGAAATTCGGGTGCGACTGTCATCGGAAAGGTGTTAATAATTATGTCAGGTTCAGCTAGTGTTACTAATTCATAAAAACGTTTGCGACCTAATCGTTGATACCAATTTGATACTTTTTTATGTGAAATTCGATCTGTTCCGTAATAAAACACTCGATATATTGGCTTACCAAATGAAAAGCTTTTCAAATATAAATATTGGGTAATCTCAGAAAAACGAGGGTTACTTTCAGCAAACAAGTCTGAAATCATGACATCATATATACCTTGACTTTTACAAGCTTGTTCAAGAGATTTGGCTACTTGTATATGACCATTCCCATAACTTGCTGTCAATATTAGAACCCTTGGACGTTTATTCAAATGGTTTCACCTCTGCTTTTTATGTTACATGGCATTAATTTAAAAATCACATATCACTTTTGATAATAGAGGGTTACACCAACAGTTTCAATAGTTTTTTTACTTATTGTTTGTGTTTTTGAAAAAAAAGGAAAATAGAGAATTTAATATATTATATGTTAACACATTGCATGCTATGATTTATGTTGTGAAACAAAAAAGATTGTAATTATTGTGTAAATTACTCCCATACATAAGGAGTTTGTTGATAAACATAATAATTTAACCAATTAGCAAACAGTAAATAAGCATGAGATCTCCAAATATGGTGCGGCTCTCGCATTGGATCATCATTTGGAAAATAGTGATCGGGAATATTAGGGTCAAGCCCCTTTGCTTGATCTCGTAAATATTCATCTTTCAGAGTACAAGCTTCATACTCAGGATGCCCAGTTAAAAAGATATGTTTGCCATTTTCTGATTTTACTAGACAAACACCTGCTTCTTCACTCACACTTAAAATTTGAAGACATTTTTGTTTTTGTATATCTTCTATTTTCACATCAGTATGACGCGAGTGGGGAACATAATAATAATCATCAAACCCACGAACTAAATCAAACTCTGTTTTAATTAATTTATGCAAATACACACCACTTAACTTTTGCGATAAAGTATATTTGTCTATGCCATAATGATGATATAAAGCTGCCTGCGCTCCCCAACAAATATGTAGTGTAGATGTCACGTGTGTATTTGTCCAGTCCATTATGCCCTGTAATTCATTCCAATAGTTAACATCTTCAAACGGTAAATGCTCAATAGGAGCACCAGTAATAATCATTCCGTCATACTTACGATGTTTGATATCAAAAAATGTTTTATAAAATTGATTAAGATGCTGTTGACTAGTAGTTTTTGATTCATGGCAAATCGGTCTTAATAAAGTAACATTGATTTGTAATGGTGAATTACTTAATAAACGTAGTAACTGTGTTTCTGTTTTCTCCTTCTCGGGCATTATATTTAATATAACAATATTTAATGGGCGAATATCCTGTGTACTCGCTCGTGTTTCATCCATAACAAATATATTTTCAGCCTCTAAAACCTCACGTGCAGGTAAGTGTAGCGGTATATTAATTGGCAATCCTTTTCAGCCCCCTTCGTATTTTAAAAATTACATATAATTATAAAAATTTTTCGACTATTTTACAATACAAAAATTTCCTAAGCCCTCTATTAGAAAAGTGGTAAAATAATATTGGTGTTTTAATATTATTCGCGTCTAGGAGGGGTTATGATGGAGGTTCAAATGAAGGTAAAAACAGATATTGAGATTGCACAAGAAGCAAAGCTGAAGCATATCACCGAGATAGCTAATACATTGGGTTTAACTGAAGAGGATATTGAGCTATATGGACGCTATAAAGCAAAAATATCATTAAGTACCATGGAAAAATTAGCTACCACTAAAAGTGGTAAAGTTATTCTTGTAACTTCTATAAATCCAACGCCTGCGGGAGAAGGGAAATCAACTGTCACAGTTGGATTAGGTCAAGCTCTTGATAAGCTTGGGAAGAAAACAATTGTTGCTTTGCGAGAGCCTTCACTAGGTCCAACAATGGGAATTAAAGGTGGAGCAGCTGGAGGTGGGTATTCGCAGGTTGTTCCAATGGAAGATATTAACCTTCATTTTACTGGAGATTTCCATGCTATTACTACAGCAAACAATACACTGTCAGCACTAATTGACAATCATATTCATCAAGGCAATAAATTAAACATAGATCCAAGACGCGTCGTTTGGAAGCGTGTTGTTGATTTGAATGATCGAGCACTTAGACAGGTAGTGGTAGGTTTAGGTGGCCCAATTCAAGGAGTACCTCGAGAAGATGGTTTTGATATCACAGTTGCGTCAGAAATTATGGCTGTATTCTGCTTAGCTACTGATATAGTAGATTTAAAGCGACGTTTAGGAAACATTGTAGTGGCATACTCATATGATAAGCAGCCCGTTACAGCGAAAGACTTAGGTGCAGAAGGTGTATTAACAGTTTTATTAAAGGACGCTATTCAACCAAATTTAGTTCAAACACTAGAACATACACCTTCGATTGTGCACGGAGGTCCATTCGCAAATATAGCGCATGGCTGTAATAGTGTTATTGCAACAAAAATGGCAAGTAAGCTCGCTGACTTTGTCATTACTGAAGCAGGTTTCGGTGCCGACTTAGGAGCAGAAAAATTTCTGAATATCAAGGCGAGACAAGCAAACATCGATCCAAGCGCAGTTGTAATTGTTGCAACTATTCGTGCTCTAAAAATGCATGGAGACGTAGATAAACAACACTTGAAAAGTGAGAATGTTGAAGCTTTAAAAACAGGCTTAGAAAACTTAAAAAAGCATGTTGAAACAATACAATCCTTTGGTCTGCCGTTTGTAGTAGCAATTAATCGTTTTACAACAGATACTGTTGCAGAAATTAAAGCACTGCAATCATGGTGTGACAATATGGGATACCCTGTTGCATTAACTGAAGTATGGGAAAAAGGAGGGCAGGGTGGTATAGATTTAGCTCAAACAATATTACATGTAATAGAAAATAATGAATATACGTTTGCACCTTTATACGACCTTAGCGATTCCATAGAGGAGAAAATTCAAGCAATAGCTACAAAGGTGTATGGAGCACAAGGCGTTGAATTCTCAAGTAAAGCACGCAACCAAATAAATCAATTTGAAATGTACGGATGGGATAAGCTACCTATATGTATGGCTAAGACGCAATATTCATTATCCGATGATCCAAGTAAATTAGGGCGCCCAACTGGTTTCACGATAACTGTGCGTGAGCTTAAGCCTTCTATCGGAGCAGGGTTTATTGTTGCGCTAACTGGTGATGTTATGACCATGCCTGGACTTCCCAAGAACCCAGCAGCTCTAAATATGGATGTTGATGCTAACGGGCAAGTAAAAGGGTTGTTTTAATGATAGGATTTGATCCAACTGCTTTTGATAATTTAAAGATTCTTATTGAAGGGTCCGTATATGACTTTGATTTATCAGGTCGAATATACATTAAAAATCGATCAGACCTTATAGATTTGGCGAATATGTCTCGTACATATAAAATTGAGGTTGCTTGTCATAAAAAGAACAGCTTGAATACGGCGACTTTAATCTTAAGTACAAATTTACAAGAATTATCAAAAGAATTATTACATCAAAGCTCTACAAAGTTTGGTTGTAACTTTAAAATACTGTACTCCTCAAAAAGTACACATTATGAAATGGCCAGCTATCGTATTCGTAAGATTGTAAAACATCATTTTGATGAACAGTACACTGTTCTACAAAACATCATGTTTCAATCTCATCATTCTGATAAGACAGAAGAAGTCTATACGATTACCACTGAAGCAATATTAAATACATTGTTGTATGAAGAGGATGTAGAGGATATTCCTTATATTATTAACAATGTAATATCGACATTACAGTCTATATACGATTAACAGAATCTGCATCAATGCCTTTCGTTTTAGAGTCGTTCTATTAATGTGCTTTACACATATTAATAGAACGGCTATTTGTAATTAAAAACAATGATAATACTTGAGTTAAACATGTGACTGCATTGAAAGTAGTCTTTTTTAGTAGTTATAAATTGGTTTTTATCTAAAAATGAATTACAGTAAAAGTAAGAAAATAAAATCAATCAAGGAGGCGTGTTATTTGATTTATGATTATTCAGTAAAAACTATTGATGGTAATGAAACATCTCTTCGTAATTATGAAAATAATATTTTGTTAATTGTTAATACAGCAAGTAAGTGTGGTTTTACTCCGCAATATAAGGAGCTTGAAGAGTTGTATAAAGAATATAAAGATCGAGGATTTAGTGTTCTCGGATTTCCATGTAATCAATTTGGTAGCCAAGAGCCTGGCAATGAAGAGGAAATATCTAATTTTTGCGAATTGAACTACGGTGTTACATTTCCAATGTTTGCTAAGGTTGATGTTAATGGTAAGGGTGCTCATCCTTTATTTAATTACTTAACAGAAAGAGCCCCAGGCATTTTAGGGTCAAAACAAATTAAGTGGAATTTCACAAAGTTTTTAGTTAATCGACAGGGTGAAGTTATATCACGCTTTGCACCAAATGTGGCACCATCAAAGCTTAAAACTCAGATTGAAACTTTATTATAACAGAAAATGTTTAATGCGAGACCCAATATGAACTAGCGTGCGAATAAAAGCACGCTAGTTTTTGTTTTAAAGTACATATAATAGGTGAATTATTATTATGGATTAGATACTTAAGGCATAAATTAAGTTTTTTAAAAGTCAAAGTTTGATGTCGAATATATTAGGTTAATCATAAATGATCTTACTCAATTTAGCTTTACATTAATATTTTGATTCTTTAGTATATTATTAGGTATATCCATATTTTACAAAAAGGAGGACATATAAATATGATCAGCATGATACGATGTAAAGTTGGTTTAAGATACGAAAGGAAAGATTTTACGTAACGAAGCAATGTACTGAAAAAAATCTAAAGGAGCTTAATTATGAAGCTTAAACAACAAATAGAAATTGTAAAATACCGTGAAGATTTAGCTGAGGCAGTAGCTGATATGTGGAATCATAGTAGAGAGGGTTGGGGCGGTGACTCTCAAGTTGTCTCTGCGGAGCAAGTCCGAACTCAAGAAGCAAATGCAAGCAATATCGACCTTTTTTTAGCTATGGAAGATGAAAAAGTAGTAGGGTACTGTAGTTTATCTGAGTACAGAGAAGATGAAAGAGCACTTTACATTCCTTTATTAAATGTACGTACAGACTACCACGGTAAAAAAATAGGTAAAGACCTTGTTTTAAAAGCATTAGACCGTGCTGTTGAACTAAAATGGCCTCGCCTTGACTTGTATACGTGGCCAGGTAATACGAAAGCCGTTCCTTTGTATAAAAAATGTGGTTTTTTTTGGGAAGACCGTGATGATGTAACACATTTAATGAATTTCATACCTACTGTCCTTCATACAGAAGCTCTCAAAGATTTCTTTTCTAACACAAATTGGTATAATGCCAGCACTAGATCAATAGAAATAAAACCCGATGGAGTAAAGAAGGACGATTATACGTATTATGAATATAGTTGGAAAAATGAAGACGATCAAATACTAAAAGTAGAGTTTGAACGAACTAGCCGTGGCATTAGATTAATAGAGACAGATGAATATCGAATTGAAGCAAACATTACAACGTTCGCAGCAATTTGTGGTCAGTCCTATAATATTGATTTTTCAATCATAAATAAGTCTGATGCTCCGTTACATGTTGATATTGAAGGGGAAAATAATAAAAACATTACATTCTTTTATAAAAATAGCTTTACAGTGACTGACAGTGTAGATGTATCATGTCCATTTTCGGTTGGAGACTATATTGATGAGCAAAGTCATTGGAGAACACACCCTTCAGTTGTATCCAATGTTAAAATTAATGGTAAAAGTGCTCAATTTCGAATTGGAGTTCTCCCTAAACTTCCGGCTAAAATAACTGCCGTGACAGATGACGAACATTATTACCTAAACGAGAAAGCAATTTTCCACTTAAATATTGAGAATAATTATTCTACAAGAACTACCTTTAACGTTTATATTCCTGACTCACAGAATGTGAAGGTATTACAGCATGACTATTCCATTTCAATTGAGGCCAAAGGAAGAGCATCCGTCGCAGTTCCATATATGTTAGAAGATTACGGTGACTATTCTCCTGACATAGTAGTTAAAGTAAAAGAAGCAAGTAATGAAGAAGTTACTTTTATAAGAAAAATATCCATTATGTTTAAAGCCATAGGGGTAAGCTTCCATGGTGAAGCGGACGATTATTGGTTCATCACGAATGGAATGTATGATGCTAGATTATTAAAGTTTGACAACGATATTAACTTTCATCATGGATTACAAGAACTGCCGTTAACGATTATGTATCCTAAGCTTGGGCAACCTTTTTCTAATGAATTTTCAAAACGGAAACCATCCAGCGTTCATTTTGATAAAAGGAATAGTAGTATTTCTTTAACGGCGACTTATTTTTCGACGGACTTTAATGGCGTTCAATTAGATTCTGTTATAACCTTATATGCCGAAGGATATGCTACACATGGTTTTTCAATCCGCAATACTTCATCCACAGAAAAAGACATCAGTATCATTCAACCTATTTATATCAGTCTTGAAGAAACTGTAATGCCTTATAACGATGAAATAGTCCAAACAAACGAATTAATGTCGCCCGACTTTGCATATTGGAAAGGTGAGAGCTTAAGCGAACCTTGGCTGTTTGTAAACGGTGATAAGGCTAATATGGGAATAGCGTGGCAAGAAGATAGCAATGTTCAATTCGAAAACTGGTACATGTATATAAAGCATAATACACAAACTATTACACCTAAAGAAACTTTAACTACTTTACCTGTAAAATTGTCCTTAGGTGCGTACCGAAATTGGCAAGACTGGCAGCGATTCGTTACTCGTAGAAAAAACGAACATATTGTTCCGGTTGGAGAACTACAGATGGATGTCAATGGGTATAATCCCATTGTGTATCATGATGATTTTAAGCTTACATTAAAAGATGCGAGAAGCTTCGTGTTAGAAGGAGATCTACAAGTAACGACAAATCACGAGCTATTATTAACGGAAAAAATTGAATGCACACAACCAGAAGAATCAAAAGCTTTAACTATTTCTAAACCTTTACATTCCTCTATGCAAACTATAGAGATGCAAGCTAATTTCACTGGTCGCATTTTAAAAAGAAGAGCTACTGTTTTTTATTCTAACTCTAAAGGTAATGTTAATATCAGAAAATATGAAAAAGAAGGTTTACCTGTTGTTGAAGCTGACAATAACTGCTTAATCATTAGAGCAAGTGCTAATTATTTTCCGACGTTGTATTCCGCAGAGTATGAGGGTCATGAATACCTTGATAATGCTTTTCCTTTACCAGGACCTAAAGGTTGGTGGAACCCATGGGCTGGTGGTGTGAAAAGCTCCATTTCCAGCATGAATTTAAATTCTTTACTTAAAGAAACAACTACAATTCATGAAGCGAGTCTGTATGATCAACATAACAACAAGTGGACTGGATTATGTGTTAGAACACCAATACAACATCATGACAAAGCTAAGAATATCACAATGGAACAATATTATTTAATGTTACCTGGTGTACCTGTGCTGTTACACACAACAAAAATCCATCAAAATTGTGGTCTTTTTCTACAGGAAAAGCTGTTAACGGAATGGTTTATAAAGCCAGGAAAAGACCTTAAAACATGTTGGTTAAAAACAGAAGATTATAGTGATTTTGTTTTTGCAGGACAGGTGGAAATACCAATTCGTTTTTCAAATAGCTGTATTATTGGTTCAACTGAAACAGAAGCAAGTGTGCAAATCATAGGGGCTATAGATACTCCAGCTATTGATGGATATATAAACAAGGATGTTTTAAGAATCGTATCAGAGCAAAGTATATCTATAGCAAACGGTTATGATCATATCTTGAGACCATCGTTTATGCTATTTAACAAAGAAGCAGTAGCTGTTGAAGCATTAAGAGACTTAAGGTTAATTACGTTAAAGAATGAGGGATAAAGTGAAGATAATTGATGCACATATGCACTATTCAAATATAGGAAGTTTTCATGAAACAGCAAATGAATTATCACGTGTTTCATATAGTTATCACGGTATTATTGATGAATATAAAGAAAACAATGTCATTCTTGGAATTGCAATGGGAGTTACAGAAACAACTGGGGAAGGTTTTCCAGATTCAATGGCCGAGTCACCGATGGGAATTGACTTAGACACGAATATTCCTGACAATATTGTGTATTGTATTGGCGTTAATCCACACA
Organism: Bacillus sp. HMF5848; assembly: GCF_003944835.1. GTDB lineage: Bacteria > Bacillota > Bacilli > Bacillales > HMF5848 > HMF5848. Next base: position 2,230,531 of record NZ_RWIV01000001.1, on the reverse strand, counting down.
CTCTAACCGAAAAAACAATCGTAAAACTGGAACAAGAGATTCAAATGCCTAAAGCCGTTGGTTTTAAAATTTATTTAGGTTATTATCCCGTGTATGCTTACGATGAAATATATCAACCAATTTATCGTCTAGCTGCTAAGTACGATGTACCAGTTGTATTCCATACCGGTGACACTTACTCGGATAGGGGATTACTAAAATATTCTCATCCGTTAACACTCGATGAAGTGGCTGTAATGAATCGTGATGTGAATTTTGTAATGGCACACTTGGGTGACCCATGGGTTCTTGATGGCGCTGAGGTTGTTTATAAAAATCCCAATATGTATGCAGATTTATCTGGTCTTGTTGTTGGTACAGCTCAAGATATTGATAAATATGTTCAATCTGGGAGTGTGCGCCACTTAGAACATGCTTTAGCGTTCTGCAATCATTATGAAAAGTTACTTTTTGGAACGGATTGGCCATTAATACCTGTAGATGCTTATATTGACTTTATTAAAAAATTGATTCCAACAGAATATCATCATGCAGTCTTTTATCATAATGCTTATACTTTATTTAAAAAGGCTCAACCATTTATACGTTAAAATTAGAAAGGCTGTTTAAAGAGAGATGCATCATATTATAGAAAAAACAGAACATTTTGTAAGAGAAACTTTACAGCATGAAGGTAGTGGGCATGACTGGTACCATATAAAAAGAGTCCGACAGCTATCTAATCATATTTGTAAAATTGAGGGAGGCGATTTATTTATCATTGACATGGTTGCTTTACTCCATGACATGATAGATGATAAATTATTCAAATCTCAAAATAAAGCAGAAGAAAGTGTTAAACAATTTTTAAGTCGTTATATAGATGCGGTGTTAGTTGAGCAAATACTTGACATGATTGCTGCTGTATCTTTTAAAGGTGGCAACAACAGCGTTCAAGCTTTATCGTTAGAAGCTAAAATTGTCCAAGATGCAGATAGGCTAGATGCTATAGGGGCAATCGGAATTGCTAGAGCTTTCACATATGGCGGAAGTCGAGATCAACTTATATTTGATCCTAGTATTGAGGTTCGAAATGACATGAGTGTGGAGCAGTATCGCAGACAAAAGTCAGCGACAGTTCAACATTTTTATGAAAAGTTACTAAAATTAAAAGAATTTTTGAATACTGACACAGCTAAAAAAATTGCAAATGAACGTCATGAATTTATGGAGAACTACTTAAAGCAGTTTTATCGTGAATGGTATGGAGAAGATTTAAATTAACTTGTCTTTTGTATATCTGATAGTATAACGCTAGCATAATACCGGAAATACAAGGAAAGCAGCTTTAAAAAAAAAGCTGCTTTTTCTTACGTTGATGTTAATTGCTAATACGTTTAACGCCTAAAAATCTCTTTTTCCAATATGAGTTGTGCATATTACTAATCATGACACCATCAGAGCTAGCATGAATAAATTTGTTATTACCAATGTAAATGCCTGCATGGGAAGGGCCCGGTTTATATGTTTCAAAAAATACAATATCACCTATGCTTGCTTTTCCAATATCACTACCGAAATTCCATATATCTGATACTGTTCGAGGGATTTTAATATTTTTTGCTGCGAAAACATACTGAAGAAAACCACTACAGTCAAACCCAGTTGGAGATGTTCCTCCCCATTTGTAAGGGGAACCAAGAAATTTTCTCGCAATAGTAACAACAGCTGTATCAACACTTTTTTGTACTTGTTTTTTGACTTTCTTAATTTTGACAGATACACCTTTTTTATTAATGTTATTTAATAAATGCGCTAAGGTTTGAGGCCCAGCCACTCCAATTCCGTCAGCACGCAGTGCATTACGAGTTTGGTATTCTATCAGTGCTTTTTTTGTACCAGACCCAAAAATTCCATCAATTTCATGAGTGTAATAGTTTAACGTTTGTAACCTTTTTTGCATACTCATCACAAGCGTACCACTATCGCCAAGCTGCAAAGGTTTTTTATATGCAGCAGTAGCAACCGATTTTTCGAGATGTTTCCATGTTTGAGGACCAACGATACCGTCTACCTTAATCCCATGCATCGCTTGAAATTGCATAACGGCTTGCTTAGTATTAGGCCCAAAAATTCCATCAATTTTGTCTGTATATAAATAAAGATTATTTAAGGTTTTTTGAACTTCTTTTACCGCTATTCCTTTGTAACCGTATCTTAATGTACCTTGTTCATTTTCTATAGCAATCATAGTAGGGTCTAAGTTGTCTGATGCATGCCCTTTTGTCGGAGATGCAAGAAAGACACCTGCTGCTACTGTTGTTAAAACAAGCGCCTCACGAGCACAGTTTCGTCTCACCATACGTGTGCCTCCTTTTTAGGTGTATACTCAAAGAAGAGAAACAGAATGAGGAATATACATACTTGTAATTATGACTATTCAGACCAAACTAGTCCTATGCTTTATTCACTTTTTTCAACAACATTAAACTGTAATGGAGGATCAGACTCTCTAATTGCAGCAAACTTATAATCTAGAGATTTGAGAAATTGTAAAATCTCTGGTAATGCTTGAGCAGTCATATCCTCATCATGCAATAAAATGACAGGTGTAATTCCTTTCTTGTCTAACGTATTAATTTGTTGTTTAACTGTCTTTACAATGTCAGCTGCATTTGTTGCTGTCCAATCAGAACTATCGACATTCCAATCCCAATATATAAACCCTGCGTCAGATAGTGCATCTCGAATTTCTTCATTCATATAAGGATAGCTTCCAAAAGGTGTGCGAATAATGTTTGAATGCTCCGCAGTTATAACAGCCAGACTGCGACGACAGCTAAGCATTTCATTGACAGCTGTATCTTTGTTTTTATAAAAACTATTAACACGATGAGTCACACCATGACATCCAGCCGCATTTTGACTTTGAACAACTTGAATAGCAAGAGTAGGGTAACGCTCGATATTATTTTTTAACATAAAAAAAGTAGCTTTCGCTTTATATTCTTTTAAAATAGTAAGAATGTCAGCAGTTGCGGCCGAAGGACCATCGTCAAATGTTAAGTATACTATCTTTTTATTGCTGGAATTTGTGTTGATATTATTTGTCGTTTTATCGGTATACTTTACTTGTGCATCTACACTTGAAGTTGCTGCAAATAATACTTCTTCGTTTGCTTTTGCCACAGTAGTTAACGGGACGTTAGTTTTTTCAACGTCTATAGGTAGTGAACTGATGGTTAGGCCAACTATAAAGAAAATAGCAGTAATTGAAATGAGCGGGATAAAAATCTGTAAATATCTTTTATGTGTAATGAGTGCTAACAATGCAGTTCAACCCTCTCATTATAGTAAATATATAATAGTATATAATACTTATGTTTCGTAGGTAAATAGATGAAGTGATTTTGGAATACTATTCATAGATTGAATGTCCTTGATTTGTTATAAGAAGGTCTACAATTTTTAACAGGAATTAAAATTAATGTCGAACTTTAGGTTTCGCGAAAGTTTTTCATCAATGAGTACCATAAGGATAACTTGTGAAGCATAATTAAAAAATGAGACATTTCACAGAATTGGGGTGCTTCACGTTCCTCTTTTCTGTGTTTCCTAGCAAGAAAGCCCATCTTCATTACATGTGGAGTATTCATCTTATAGATGTTACAGCGCTAAGATAGAGAGGTACATCATGTTCTAGACCTTGGTACATACTCCGACTAGGCGACTTTCCAAAGCCTTCATCTGTTCACTTAATGTTTGCAATATATATGAGTTATATTGTATCCTAAAGTAATTAATAATGAATGAGGAGTGCATGTTTTCATGTCTATGGCTTACGAAGAGTATATGAGACAAGTTGTAAAACCTATGAGAGAGGAACTTGTTCAGGCTTCATTTACTGAATTAACAACAGCTGAAGAAGTAGAAAGCTTTATACGGAATGTAGAGGGAACAACATTTGTTGTTGTTAATTCTGTTTGTGGTTGTGCCGCTGGATTAGCTCGTCCTACTGCGATTGAAGCAATTACGCAATCAGCAGCTAAGCCTAATCATATTGTCACTGTTTTTGCAGGACAGGATAAAGAAGCAACAGCTAAAATGAGAGAATATTTTGAAGGGTACCCGCCATCATCACCATCAATGGCTTTATTAAAAGATAAAGAGGTAGTTCATTTTATTCCTCGTGAACATATTGAGGGGCATACAGCAGAAGAGTTAAAGGCGAATATTTTGTCTGCTTTTAATAAATATTGCTAGTTCGAACGGGGTGCTTACTTAGCACCTCTTTTCAATATGTGAGAACTTATGTTACGGTCCAGACAAGCGTAAGTGATTTATTTTCTAAACGGAGGAAAAAGTATGATTGTCACGACTTCACAACGCACTAATGATACTATCATTGCATATGCCCACCGCATAGCAGAAGCTTTTAAAGTAAAGTATGTTCCAAGAAACAAAGAGTCCTTGAAGAAAATTCAGGATTTTTATAATGACGATGTTTTTGTTGTAAGTAAAGAACGCTTTGAATTATATAGTAAAACCTCTGATCAGCCTTTTTTCTTTCATCCTAGTTCTGCTATGTTTCGAATAAAAAGATTAATAAGTGGTGGGCATGATTCATTTATTTGTGCTGCTAGGATCGAAAGAAATATGTCAGTTTTAGATTGTACACTCGGCTTAGGCAGCGATAGTATAGTCGCAGCATATGTAACAGGAGAGCGAGGCACTGTTACAGGGATTGAAAAAAACTCAGTTATTGCATTTATTGTACGTGAAGGATTTAAAACGTGGAGTGATGGAGTACCAGTAATTCAGGAGTCAATGAGGTCAATAGAAGTAGTTAACAGCGATAATCTAGACTTTTTAAAAAATAGTCCCTCAAATAGCTATGACGTTGTTTACTTTGATCCGATGTTTGAAACATTGATTGAAGGTTCAGTTGGAATTGAGGGACTAAAGTCATTTGCATCCTATAATGATTTAACTCATGACCATATAATCGAAGCAAAAAGAGTCGCGAGACACCGAGTTGTTCTTAAAGATCATTGGAAGAGTAATCGATTTGAATTACTTGGTTTTAAAGTACAAAAACGGCCCACCTCTTTGTTTCACTATGGAACAATAGATTTAATCTAATACTACTCAACTATACATAAAAAAGTCATATAAGCTAGAGTAATAAAGCTAATAACAATAAATAACATTTCCACTATGATAACCCCCAATACAATATTTTCTATTAGTATACGACAGTTTAGTGAATATTATAAATATTTTATATGCGAAAGTGGTGAATTGAAGCCACTTTCAATTTCGCCTCACACATTAGGTATAAATATTAAATGTGAATTACATTTGCAGTCTGAAGAACCAAAACCTTTTATAGGAAGTTCTCCTTTATATTTCTCCAAAATTTGTATACATCTCTCACATTCACTTAAACTACTATCATATGTTACAATTTTATTTATAGAACCATATTTTCTTAAATAATCAATATGCCAACGTAGTTTTTTATCTTGCATAATATGCCGATTAATTCTAGCCTTAATATTACGCTTTGCGCTGCCAACATAGATATACGTTCCTTTCTTAAAAAAACATTCGCCTAATTTTCCAACTACTATTTTCATATCCTTATTAATATGTATATAAACGGCATAAATCGTGTGAGTTTCATTAATACTTTCAATCATAAGCTTTTAACATCTCCTTACTGATAAACTACTACTTTTTAGGGGGGATATATTGAACCGACTAATCACTATGATATGTATGATTATTGTGGTGGTACCACTATCAAGTGCAGCTTCTTTACCTCCTGGTATCCCACTATTTAAATACAATTCAATACAAACAGACGATCCATATTTGAAACAGATTATCTTATTACCGTATCATTCATTTGATGAACTTGAGGCTCATAATATGATACATCGTATAAGTAAGATTGATAGTTCTATTTTACAAGAAACTATGAATAATGGTGTGAAGTTGACACTTTTTACAGGAAAATTAACAGAGCAACGTGGATTAGATCATCTAAAAGGGAAGAGGCCTGAAGGCTATAGCAGACATGATGTTACATGGGATTATGTTCCAGGCATGGGTGGTGGGAAGATTGCTTATGCGAAGATTGGGGCATCTGACTATGGAAATGGGCATAGTTCTATTAATCTAGAACTTCATGAACTTGCACATTCCATAGATAAACAAGTTTATTCTTCTATTCATAACTCACCAAACTTTCTAGAAATATGGAAGAAAGAAGCTCCAGTTTTATTCCCAAATCAACCTTATTTAATTAATTATCCTGAAGAATATTTTGCTGAAGCTTTTGCTCTTTATCATTTTAATACCCAAACTAATGAATATCTAAAAAAACACGCACACAAAACATATCTATTTATGCTAGAATTAAAAAATGTGTCTGATAGTAGAGAGTGAGGAGTGGAATACTTTGCAGCATGCTGATAATATTTATTTTCAATTGTGTCAACATATTCTTGAAAACGGGATAAAAAAAGAAGACCGGACAGGTACAGGTACATTATCTGTGTTTGGCTACCAAATGCGATTTAATTTACAACAAGGGTTTCCGTTGTTAACTACTAAAAAAATTCCATTTCGTTTGATAGTAAGTGAATTATTGTGGTTTTTACGGGGTGACACGAATATTCGCTACTTACTTCAACACAATAACAATATTTGGAATGAATGGGCTTTTAAAAATTGGGTAGAAAGCGATGAATACAGAGGGCCGGATATGACAAATTTTGGAAATCGCAGTCTTACTGATTTAGAATTTAATGAATTATATAAAACTGAGATGGAAGCTTTTAAAACACGTATTTTATCAGATGATACATTCGCAAATAAATACGGAGAGCTTGGAAATGTTTACGGTAAACAATGGAGGGCATGGGAGACGGTATACGGTGAAACGATAGACCAAATTAACGATGTCATAAGTACAATAAAAACAAATCCAGACTCACGTCGCTTAGTCGTAACAGCTTGGCGTCCAGAAGATACAACTCCTAACCGTGCTGCTTTACCACCTTGTCATACTTTATTTCAATTTTATGTGCTAGATGGTAAGCTAAGCTGTCAATTGTATCAGCGTTCGATGGATGTATTTCTTGGTTGCCCATTTAATATTGCTTCCTATGCTCTTTTAACACATCTTATTGCAAAAGAGTGTAACTTAGAAGTAGGAGAGTTTATACACACAGCAGGAGATGCTCATATTTATTTAAATCATTTAGAACAAGTAAAAACACAATTATCTAGAACACCAAAACAATTACCAAATCTTGTTTTAAACGGGGATAAGATTTCTATTTTCGACTATGATGTTGAGGATATAATAATTGAAAATTATGAGCCTCATTCAACAATTAAAGCGCCAGTAGCTGTTTAAACTATAATTAAAACTAGCTCATGAATAAGGGGCTAGTTTTTACAATAAAGGTAGGTGTTCGAAAAATGATTTCTTTTATTTTCGCAATGGACAAAACACGTTTAATTGGTAAAAATAATGGTCTTCCATGGCATTTACCAGCAGATTTAAAATACTTTAAAAATACAACTTTAGGTCATCCTATTATTATGGGGCGTAAAACGTATCAATCAATAGGTAAAGCGTTGCCTAGAAGAGAGAACATTATCATTACAACTGACCGAGGATTTGCTGCAGATAGTTGTACCGTTTTTCATTCACCTGAAGAAGCTATGAGGTATGCAATAACTTTAAATAAAGAAGTTTTTGTCATAGGAGGCACACAAATTTTCAAAGAGTTTTTCTCATATGCTGATAAGCTTTACATCACTTTAATTGATGACGTGTTTGATGGAGATACATATTTTCCACCTATTTCTGAAGATGAGTGGAAGCTAATTTCAAAAGAAAAAGGATTAAAAGATGAGAATAATCCTTATGATTATTATTTCCTTACTTATGTTAGAAAAAATTTAAATAAATAAGAAGGTTATCCAATAACAAAAGGACCATTCAATTAGAAAATGAATGGTCCTTTTTGTTATTAAAGTCATCTTTTTATACAGGTGTTGGTAAAACATAGAACAATATGGCAAAAAACATAGCTGCGCTTCCGGCTAATACAAACAAGTGCCAAATAGCGTGGCCGAAAGGAATTTTCCGTACAACATAAAAAACAGAGCCAACGGTATACAATAAGCCACCAACTAGTAAAAACATAAATCCAGAAACACCAATTCCAGCTATAAGTGGTTTAATCCCAATTATAATTAACCAGCCCATTACAACATATAAAACAGTGGATAGTATTTTAAATCTTTTTACAAAGAAGATTTTAAATATTACCCCAGCAATAGTTAGTCCCCAAACAACCCCAAACAACGACCAGCCAAGAGCACCTCGCATTGTTATTAATAAGAATGGAGTATAAGTACCTGCAATCAGAAAGTATATAGCAGAATGATCTAATATCTCGAAGATATTTTTGACTTTTCCAGGCGGAAAACTGTGGAGTAATGTTGAACAAGTATACAATAAAAGCATACTCGCGCCAAAAATAGAAAAACTGACAATGTGCCAAGTGGATCCATATTTACTTGCAAAAATAACTAAGATTATTAAAGCAGGTATACTTAATAAAACGCCAATACCATGGGTAATAGCATTTGCAATTTCCTCTTTTAAAGAGAATTCCATATAGTCACCTCATTTAATACGTTGATCAATTATAAATAACGTATTTATTAATCGTACCCTTTTTATTATATTGTCGCAACATTAAGAAGCACACAAAAAATAGAAATTATTGTGAAATGGCATGTATGATGAGAAAAGGGGGGATTTAAATGAGAAAAGATGTACTAGTGATTGGGGGAGGAATTGGTGGTTTAACAGCTGGAGCACTCCTAGCTAATGACGGCTTCAAAGTTACCGTATTAGAAGCTTCCAATGAATGGGGAGGCTGTGCAGGTAAATTTGAACGTAAACCTTATCTTTTTCCTGTAGGTGCGACGTTAGGGATGGGATTTGAAGAAGGTGGCATTCATAATAAAATACTTAATAAATTACAGTTACATTCAAAGGTATATCCTTTAGAAACAATTATGAAAATAAAGAGTAACCGTCCGACTATCCACTACTTTCGTGACAGGAATGCTTTTATTAAAGAAATGGAAAGTCATTTTACTAAGCATAAAAAAGAAGTTAAGAGCTTTTTTTATGAGGTATGGAAAGTTGGGGCATCGGTTCGAGCATTATATGATAAGCTCCCAATATTACCACCAATGGTCGCAAGGGAATGGACTAACTTAATCGGTTTAACCTCTGTAAAGTCGATTCGATTACTTTCATATATAAACAGAACAATGAAGGATTTATTAAAAAAGCATAATCTTGACCAAGTACCATCATTTGTTAAATTCATTGATGGTGTAATTATTGATTCTATGCAAACAAATAGCTCTAATTGTTCTGCAATCATGGGCTGCTTAGCGTTAGATATTTACCATGTAGGTGCTTTTTACGTAGAGGGTGGATTATACAAAGTTGCTGAAAGCTTGCAACAAAGCATTTTACAAAACGGTGGACAAACGTTATTAAGGAAAAAAGCAGTTGCCATTTGTAAGCGAGATTCGCTCTGGATTGTCACCGATCAGAAAGGAAATGTTTATGAAGCACAACATGTAGTTTGTAATCTTACGGTTACCTCACTGATTACCATATTAGAAGAAGATTTAGTTCGTAAATTACCACACGCTTATCATAAGAAATCAAAAAATATGCAATGGGGCGCATTCACATTGTATGCTGCTATTAAAGAAGAACATGTTAAGGATAAAGATACGTTATTTTATCAAGTAATAGCTAGCGATAATCATGCGATGACCGAAGGGAATCACATATTTGTATCCATATCACATAAAGATGATCGGTATCGCGCTCCAGAAGGGTATCGTACACTAACAGTTAGTACTCATACAAACATTGATGACTGGCAAGGCAAGCTGCAGTATGAACAAAAAAAACAAAAACTAGAAAATATGATGATACATTCCTTATCAACGATTTTCTCGGACTTAGATTCCTCATCACCGGAAAAGCTCATATCAGGTGGACCACGTGCCTGGGAACGTTTTACCCAGCGTCCTCATGGAGCAGTTGGCGGATTCCCACAAACGAAAGATAACTCATTATTTAACAGTTTATCTCATCGAACTAGCTTAAAGGGATTATGGCTATGTGGAGATAATGTATTCCCAGGAGCAGGTACCATTGGTGTATCAATTAGCGGATATCATTGCTATAAATCAATAATAGATGAGAAAGATAGCTAGCTTGATTGATTAGTTTAAAAATTTAGAAAATTGTATGTTAATCATCATTAAACCGTGCTATAATATCACAATTAAGAAAAAGACTTACATTTTCGGTATCTGGATCTTTTAGTTTAACACTGAGTTTAAAATATAATTGTTGTTTTCACTTACAAGAAACGATTAAAAAACCTACTTAGCCAATTATTGCTTATTTAGGTCCTTATAATCGGTATTATACTTATAAGTAAAAATAAATGAGCGGAAAGGACGGTTTATGATGATTGACGCGAAAACTAATTACAATGGCATTCAACTCGAAGATATTATGGTTGCAAGTCAACAACTTAAAGATGTTGTGCTTCATACACCTCTTCAGAAGAATGATATTTTATCTGAAAGATACAATTGCAATGTGTTCTTAAAAAGAGAGGACCTCCAAGTGGTACGCTCTTTTAAGTTGCGAGGAGCATATAATCGTATTAAGAGTTTATCCGAAGAGGAAAAAACTAACGGTATTGTTTGTGCTAGTGCAGGAAACCATGCCCAAGGAGTAGCGTTCTCATGCAGATTTCTAGGAATAAACGGAAAGATCTTTATGCCAACAACTACGCCTCGGCAAAAAGTAACACAAGTCGAGATGTTTGGCCGGAATTATATTGAAATTATCCTTGTAGGTGACACTTTTGATGATTCATTTGAACAAGCTATTACTTGCGCTAATGAGGAGGAGCGAGCGTTTATTCATCCTTTTGATGACCCTTACGTAATTGCTGGTCAGGGTACGGTAGCTCTAGAGATTTTACATGATAGCGATAATCAGATTGACTATTTATTTTCTGCTGTTGGTGGGGGTGGTTTATTGTCGGGAGTGAGTACATATGTGAAAAGTGTATCACCAACGACTAATGTGATCGGTGTTGAGCCAATGGGTGCACCTTCTATGAAACAATCGATTGAAAAAGGTGAAGTAATAGCGTTAGATTCGATTAATAAATTTGTTGATGGAGCAGCAGTAAAAAGAGTTGGATATAATACGTACGAGATTTGCAAAAGATATGTTGATGATATTGTGCTAGTACCAGAAGGGAAAGTGTGTACTACGATTCTAGATCTTTACAATGAGAATGCGATAGTTGCTGAGCCGGCGGGTGCTTTGTCAATCGCTGCATTAGATTTTTATCGTGAAAAGATACGTGGTAAAAATGTGGTTTGTATCGTTAGCGGGGGTAATAATGATATTGGTCGAATGCAGGAAATTAAAGAAAGATCGATGTTATATGAAGGATTACAATATTACTTTATCGTCAACTTTCCTCAGCGTGCTGGCGCATTACGCGAGTTTCTAGATGAAGTATTAGGTCCAGATGATGATATAACAAGGTTTGAATACACCAAAAAAAATAATAAGGAAAATGGCCCTGCCTTAGTTGGTATTGAATTGAAAAAGAAAGGTGATTATGCACCATTGTTAACTAGAATGGAGAAAAAAGGGTTTCCCTTTACAGAAGTTAATAAAGATAATATGCTTTTCTCTTTATTAATATAAATTTGTCTAATAAGAAAATAGAGAAAAAAGGTACATTTATGTGTCAAACTATTGAAATTTAAATTTACTATTACAAAAGTCAGCTAAAAAATACTATAATGGAATTAGTAATATAAATGTCTTTACAGTAGTTTGCAGCAAAAAAGGAGGATGGTTATGTTATCTAACATAGGGGTTCCAGGTTTAATATTAATTTTATTAATCGCACTTGTTATCTTCGGACCAAAGAAATTACCCGAGATTGGTCGTGCATTCGGTCAAACACTTCGTGAATTTAAAAATTCCACAAAAGATTTAACAAACGATGTGATGGAAGAAATCGAAGATACAAAGAAAAAAGTGAAAGAATAATGAATTAAATGTGAAATAGACCACTCTTGGATATCATATCCAAGAGTGTTTTGTTTTTCAGGTGTTGTAAGCTAGAAGTATGAGTGAGAAATGTCACTGAAAAATTTAGAAAAATATTACATAATTTGCATAACCCTATACGGTATACAATATCACAAAAAAGTTTGTGAATTTCTTAATAAGACAGTTTTGTGAAACATTTTTAAAAATTTAGATTATGAGCTTATAATGTGGTATTTTGAAAGCGATAACATAATTTTTCTTGAATCGGAAAAGTAACATCCTTGTTAAAAAATTCACAAACTTAATTTGATGACGAGGGAGAGAAGTAACATGAGGAAAACAATATTGGAAACGGCACTAGAACGTGGTGTTTCTCGTCGTGACTTTTTGAAAATGTGTACAGCACTTGCAGCCACAATGGGTCTTGATTTTAGCCAAACTAACAATGTTGTCCGTGCAATGGAAACGAATATTCGCGTTCCTGTTATTTGGCTACAATTTCAAGATTGTACAGGATGTTCTGAATCTTTCATACGTTCATCACATCCAAAAACAGAAAGTGTATTACTAGATATGATCTCGCTTGAGTACACAGAGGTGCTTTCTGCTGCATCAGGTCATCAAGTAGAAGAGGCGAGACTGCATACTATTAATAATTATCCTGGTGAATATATTGTTGCTGTTGAGGGGAGTTTACCTGCACACGCTGAATATTTAACTATCGGTGGGAAATCTAGTATAGATATTTTAAAAGAAACCGTTAAAAATGCAAAAGCTGTTATCACATACGGAAGTTGTTCTACTTGGGGAGGGATTCCGGCAGCAAAGCCTAACCCAACCGGTGCAAAGCCTGTTAAAGATTTTGTAGGAAATGTACCAATAATAGCAGTACCTGGATGCCCTCCCATAGCAGAAGTTATGACAGGGGTTATTGCTCATCTCATTACTTTCGGTGTCATACCAGAATTAGACCATTTAGGAAGGCCTAAAGCATTCTACCGCCATCGTATACATGATAAATGTAATCGTCGTGCGTACTTTGATGCAGGTTTATTCGCAGAGAATTTCGATGATGAAGGGAGTAAACAAGGATATTGCTTATACAAACTGGGCTGTAAAGGTCCCACAACATACAGTTCATGTGCTGAAATGCGTTGGAATGGAGGCGTTAGTTATCCCATTCAGTCGGGTAATCCATGTATTGGTTGCACTGAAGATGGTTTCTGGGATAATGGTCCTTTCTTCGTGAAAAGATCGAAAATACCTGGAACACAAACAACAATAAACCCAGAAACAGTTGGTGTGGCCGCAGCAGCTGCGACTGTTGCAGGTATAGCGGTCCATGCGACGGCTACTGTTGTTAAAAATAACAAAGATAACAAAGAAGATTAAAGATAACAAAGAAGATTAATGAGGTGATTATATGGCAGAACGTATAGTTGTAGACCCAATAACTAGGATAGAAGGCCATCTTCGTGTAGAAGCAGAAGTTGATAGTAATGGTACGATTAAAGATGCATTTAGCTCTGGCACTGCTGTGCGTGGTATTGAGTTAATTGTTAAAGACCGTGATCCTCGTGATGTTTGGGCATTTGTGCAACGTATTTGTGGTGTGTGTACATCCGTGCATGCACTTGCATCAATTCGCTCAGTGGAGGATGCTCTAGGAATAAAAATCCCTAAAAACGCGCACTTAATTCGTGAAATTATGAATGCTGCCTTATTTATTCACGATCATGTTGTTCATTTTTACCATTTACACGCACTTGATTGGGTAGATGTTGTAAGTGCATTAAGTGCTGATCCAATGGAAACTAGTAAAATGGCACAATCAATATCTGATTGGCCAAAATCATCGCCTGGATATTTTAAAGATGTCCAAAATAAAGTAAAAAAAGTAGTGGAAAGCGGGCAATTAGGTATTTTTGCAAATGGTTATTGGGGACATAAAGCCTATAAACTTCCTCCTGAAGTTAATCTCTTAGCTGTTGCACATTATCTTGAAGCGTTAGATTGGCAAAAAGAGATTGTAAAAATTCAAACGATTTTCGGAGGTAAAAATCCTCATCCTCACTACGTTGTGGGAGGAATGGCTACTCCGCTGGACATAAACAGTGATAATGGCATACACGCAGAACGATTAATGCATGTATCTCAATTAATCAATGAAGCTATGGAATTTGTAAATCAGGTTTATATTCCTGATTTAATGGCAATAGGTTCGTTTTATAAAGATTGGACGTATGGTGGTGGATTAGATAACTATCTAGTTTACGGTGATTTCGCAACAAACAATATTTATGATCCTAAGTCATATAGATTCCCACGAGGCGTTATTTTAAATGGCAATTTTAACGAGGTTTTAGAAGTTGATCCAAAAGATCCTTCACAAGTTCAAGAGTTTGTTGATTATTCGTGGTATACGTATGAAGGGGCTCCAGGTGGTGTTGGAAAACACCCATGGGAAGGGGAAACGACCTTAAAATACACAGGACCAAAAGCACCTTATAACCACCTTGACACAGCGGATAAATATAGTTGGCTTAAATCACCAAGGTGGAAAGAACATCCAATGGAAACGGGACCACTTGCTCGCTTGCTTGTTGGTTACTCATTAGGTAGAACCGAATATAAAGATCTCGTTGATGATACACTTAAGAAATTAGATTTACCAATTACAGCATTAAAATCTGCTCTTGGACGTACAGTTGCTCGTGGATTAGAATCAGTATTAGTATCGCAATGGATGCGAGATGACATGAATACATTACTTGATAACATTAAGAACGGCAATAGTGTAACCTTTGATAGAACAATGTGGGAGCCAGAGAGTTGGCCCAAACAAGCTAAAGGTGTTGGCTGGATGGAAGCTCCTCGTGGCTCACTTGGACATTGGATAGAAATAGAGAATGGTAAAACAAAAAACTATCAAGCAGTTGTTCCAACTACTTGGAATGCATCACCACGTGATCATAAAAACCAAATTGGAGCATACGAAGCAGCGTTGATTGGCACAAAAATGATTGATCCGGAACAACCATTAGAAATTTTACGTATTATTCACTCATTTGATCCTTGTTTAGCTTGTGCTGTTCACTTAACAGATTTAGAAAACAACAAACTAACAGATATAAGAATCGGCTAATCAAAGAACTGGAAAATTTTTTGACCGTTAATAAGCGATAAAGCTTAATAATTTTTATGCTTATTTTTATAAGGAGGGGAAATTTATGTCAACCCCAAATCCACAGCCGCATCATAAAAGTAGAATCGAGGTCATAACGAACAAGCATCGTTTGCCGAAAGTCCATCATGTAACAGAAGAAGTCGTTAAGGTATACGTTTGGGAACTACCAGTTCGTGTATTTCATTGGATAAATGCAGCATGTATTGTAATTCTTATGCTAACAGGCATTTATATCGCTAATCCATTTTTTGGATCTACCATCCAAGAAGAAGCTTATTATTCATTCGTTATGGGATGGGCAAGGTATATTCATTTCTTTACAGCCTTTTTGTTCACTTTAAACCTATTAGTCCGTTGGTATTGGGTGGCAGTAGGTAATCAATATGCCACTAGTAATCCTTTAAAAAAAGGGTTCTGGAAAGAAACGTGGGAAACATTAAAATTTTATTTGTTTTTGAAAAATGAAAAACCCCATTACGTCGGACATAATCCATTAGCGCAACTAAGCTATTGGATATTTATAGGAATAGGGTCTTTAATTATTATGTTTACGGGCTATTATTTACTATTTGAACCACAATTAGAATCTTGGTTAGGAAAGCTCTTTATTTGGGTGCCATATTTATTTGGTGGAGATAGTTTTACAATTCGCTCGTGGCACCATTTAGTTGCCTGGGGCTTTATGATTTTCATGATTATTCATATATATATGGCTTGGCGTGAAGATTACTTGCAACGAAACGGAACAATGTCATCCATTATCACAGGATACAAAACAGAACCTAAGGAATCAGTTGGTGACAATTATGACGAAATTACAAAGAAAAAATAAACCCGTTATTACTATAATTGGTATAGGTAACACTCTTTATCAAGATGAAGGTATCGGGGTTCATGCATTACCGTATTTAGAAGATTTAGTTACAACATATGAAAATATTGAAGTAATTGATGGTCAGACGGATTCCATGCGATTATTAGGTCCTGTAGAAGATGCTGAGTATTTAATTATTATTGATGCTATAAATGCAGGAAAAAAACCTGGTGAATTGATAGAGCTTCGCGGCGATCAAATACCGACTTATTTTGGAGTGAAAATGTCTATACACCAGATAGGTTTTATGGAAGTGTTATCAGCAGCTAAATTAAGAGAAAGATATCCAAAACACATCATAATGTTTGGAATGCAGCCTGCCTCTTTAGAATTAGGTGTGGAACTGTCAGAAATAGGAAAAGAACAATTGCCGGGATTGGTTGAAAAGGTTATGAACCAAGTAAATGAATGGAGGTCTTAAAGGTGAATCGTCTTCAGTTTTTCTCCGAAATGAGAAAAGGATTTACAGATTCACTCATAGCCATCGGTGCCCCATTTATTAATGATGAGATCAAAAAAATTGATAGAGCACTTGAAGTAGCAAGTGGCCGCAATTGGTATCCTTTAAAGCAGATTGACTTAACAACTTTGGAATATGAACTTAGGTTAGTTGGAAAACAACCGACTATTTTATATAAGAAAGACAATTCTTTACAAGCTATTCATGGGTGTTGCTCTGAATGTGGTAATCTACTACACATATCATCTGCAGAATCATGCATACGGTGTTTTACTTGTGATAGGTATTATTCATTTTTAACATATGACGGTAACCTACCTATTTTAGATTTGAATGTACAAATGAACAATGAAAAGTGGTTTATTGCATTATAATATTTAGTTGCTGGTTCAGATATGCCCTGGAATAAAAGGGAGTTTGAACCTGTTCTTTTTTCATTTTTTATAACATAAGGATGATAATTATGCACGAAATTGCATTAATGGGAGACATATTAAACCTGATAGAGGAAGATTCTGAAAATAGAGGAGTAAAAGAAATACAAACTGTCGAGCTGATAGTTGGCGATTTAAGCAATGCATTACCAGATGCATTACAAATGGCTTTTGATATTTTTAAAGCACAAAAGATTACAAGATTAACAGAGTCTGCCGAATTAATAATATGTCGGGAAAAAGCATTAGCAGCTTGTACTATATGCGGTTTAGAATATGTACCGACACACAAACTTACAGAATGCCCAACTTGTAAAATACCAAGTGGACGTTTACTACAAGGCGAAACATTTCAAGTTAGAGCATATGAAGGGAGTTCTTGAAAATGAAAGTAACATTGCAAACAGATGTCTTAACGAATAATAATCGTGCTGCCTCTTATAATAGAGAGCTATTTGAAAAAACCAAAACATTAGTTGTGAATGTAATGAGTTCACCAGGTGCTGGTAAAACTACGTTACTAGAAGAAACGTTAATAGCCTTAGCTGGTAAATACAGAATAGGTGTTATTGAAGGGGACCTTGCTACACAAAAGGATGCAGACCGAATTCGTGCTTTAGGCGCACATGCTATTCAAATAAATACCCACGGTGGCTGTCATTTAGATGCACGTATGGTGGCAGCGGTATTACCTGAGTTTGATTTTGATGAAACAGATATTTTGTTTATTGAAAATGTCGGTAATCTTGTTTGTCCATCTGGCTATGATTTAGGTCAGTCACATAAGGTTGCAGTTCTTAGCGTTCCGGAAGGTAATGATAAAATATCAAAATATCCAACGATGTTTATGAGAACGGAGCTTGTACTATTAAATAAAATTGACTTATTACCTTATCTTGATTTTGATGTAAACATGGCAATTGAAGATTTAAAAGGTATTAATGCAGACTCAAAGTTAATTAAAGTATCAGCAAGAAGTAAGGAAGGATTAGATGAATGGTTTTCATGGATAGAAGGTGCTTATAAAGCATGCGTATCGCAAGAAAGATAATTATAAAAGGACGGGTTCAAGGGGTAGGATTCCGTCCTTTTATATTCCAAATCGCACATGAATTTAATATTGTAGGCACTGTTCAAAACAATATGGATGGGGTTAACATTCACGCTGAGGCAGAAAGCAATAACATGCTAACCTTTATTCAGTCTATTAAAAATAAATCGCCGAGGTTATCAAGAATAGATAATATCTCATACTTTGAAACGGATTTATTTGGCTATAATTCTTTTAATATAATTGATAGTGAAAGATCAGGTGCGTCTTCATTAGTTATTCCTATTGACTCCGCTGTATGTGATGAGTGTTTATCAGAGATGTTTGATCCAACTGACAATCGTTACATGTATCCTTTTATAAATTGCACGCAATGTGGACCGAGATACACTATTATTTCAGAGTTACCATATGATAGGCCCTATACTTCTATGGCAGCCTTTGAATTATGTGATAATTGTCGAAATGAATATGAAAATCCATATGATAGACGTCATCATGCTCAACCTATTGCTTGTTCTACCTGTGGACCTACACTTAAGCTGCTTAATGTAAATACCGAAACAGTTATTGAAGAAGGTGACGTATTACAGAACGTTATAGAAAAGCTAAAAGAAGGAGCCGTTGTAGCTATTAAAGGATTAGGTGGCTATCATCTTGCTTGTGATGCAACAAATGAACAGGCGGTACAACTTTTACGTCAAAGAAAAAATAGACCGAATCGCCCTTTAGCAATTATGGCTAAACATATAAAAGCAGTTAAGGAGATTGTTGTATTAACTGAGAAAGAGAATAAAATTTTAAAGAGTCCAGAAAGTCCCATTGTTGTTATGAAAAAAGAAAATCCATCACTACTAGCCGATTCGATTGCACCTCATATGTCAACATTAGGAGTAATGCTACCATATACTCCACTACATCATCTGTTATTTCATAATAGTGGTATACAGTATCTAGTCATGACAAGTGCTAATCCATCAGGTTTACCCATTTTATATAAGGATGCGGAGGCATTAAGATATTTGGCTAATATTGCTGATTATATATTAACGCATGACCGTCCGATTTTACATCCAGTTGATGATAGTGTTGTTCAAATACAAGAAGAAAACCCTCACTTTTTTCGAAGAGCAAGGGGATATGTACCAGATCCAATAATAACCTCTTCTGATGTTCATCGAATTGTAGCATTAGGATCTCAACAAAAAAATACATTTGCATTTGGAAGACATGAACAAATTTTCATCGGTCCTCACATAGGTGAACTTTCTAACGTAGAGGTTGTCGACCATTTTCTCCAAGAATATGAGCATTTAAAAACTTGGATGGGGATTATGCCTACACTCGCTGTCGTGGATAGCCACCCACATTATGAGACATGGTATATTGCTAGAGAACTTAATTTACCTACTATCTCAGTGCAACATCATCATGCCCATATGGTATCTTGTATGGAAGACAATAATCTAAAAGATAAGAGCTATGGCATTATCCTTGATGGAACAGGATATGGCGATGATGGGTGTATTTGGGGATTTGAAGTATTATTAGGAGATGCATCTGAATATACGCGCTTAGCACATCTAAAATACACACCTTTACCTAGCGGTGAGCAAGCAATTAAAGAGCCTTGGCGAAATGCTGTTGGAATGTTAATTAGTTTGCTTCCTGATGGCGCTTCTCTGGCAGAATCTGTTTTTCCAACTAAAAAGCAACAAATACAAGTGTTGAAAAATATGATTGATAAGAAATTACAAACACCTTATGCGGGGACATGCGGAAGATTATTTGATGCTATTAGTGCTATATTACAATTATGTGAGAAGGCAACGTACGATGGTGAGCCTGCAATTAGACTTGCAGAAATAGTTGATGACTCTAGGGTATATTCAGCCTATCCTTTTGAAATTGAGACAGAAGAGCAAAGTCTCGTAATAAATTTTGCAAATGCTTTAAAGCACATAGTGCACGACTCCTTAAAAGGACGTAACTGCGCAGAAATCGCTGGTGATTTTCATGAGACAATTGTTGTTGCAATAGTAGAAGTTTTGAAACAAATGTACAAGAAGGTAGCTGATTGTAACAACGTCGTACTTTCAGGAGGCAGTTTTCATAACAACTATTTAACAAAGCGACTAAAATATGAATTAACTAAACTTGGATATAAAGTTTTTGAACATCAAAAAGTGCCATGTAATGATGGGGGTTTATCATTAGGACAGTTGATTATTGCTGCTAATCAAAGGAGGAAAGATGCATGTGTGTAGGTGTTCCAGCAAAAGTATTAGAAAAGCATGAGTATTCGGCAGTTGTTGATGTCATGGGCTCAACTATGACTGTTGGTATTATATTTGTACCAGAAGCAGAAATTGGTGACTATGTTATTGTCCACGCTGGTCAAGCGATGTCTATTGTAGATGAAGAGTATGCCCTTGTTAGTCTTGAGGAATGGAGGAAACTCGTAGATGCTAGAGATTCTTAATCAATTTCATGATGCTAAGCTAGGCAAACAGCTTGTTACAAAAGTTCATGATATAGCGGATGCATTTCATGACAAATTCGGAAGACGCCCTGCCTATATGGAGGTCTGCGGCTCACATACAATGGCATTCGCAAGGACTGGCGTCAAGAAAATCATGCAAGGTAAAGTAGATTTAATTTCAGGGCCAGGCTGTCCAGTATGTGTAACTGATCAAAAATCAATAGACGCAATGTTAGAGTTAGCCAATACGGATAATAGAATTTTGTGTACGTTTGGTGATATGATACGCGTACCAGGATCAAATGGAACATTACTTCAAGCTAGAACAGAAGGTAAAGATATTCGCATAGTATATTCTCCAACTGATGCTGTTAAAATTGCTGAAGAAAATCCAACTAAAGAAGTTATTTTCTTAGGCATCGGTTTTGAAACAACTATTCCAATTTTAGCTGTCGCTCTTCAAGAAGCACACAATCGACAATTGAAAAACTTCTCAATGTGGGTTACTACTAAACTCGTTGAACCAATACTTCGTTATTTATTAGATTCTGGTGAAGCGCGTGTTGATGGTTTTATTTTACCGGGTCATGTATCAATTGTATTGGGAGAAGAAGGGTATCGATATTTAACGGAAGAGTATCATGTACCCGGAGTTATAAGTGGGTTCGAACCCATTGAGCTATTAAGTGGCATATATAAGTTGACAGAGCTAGCTCTAAATGATGAAGCTGGTATTATAAATAATTATAAGAGAGTGGTCACTCCAACTGGAAATAAACATACCCAAGCAATTATAGAAGAATTTTTTGAGCCTAGTGATGAGGCATGGCGGGGCATTGGGTTGATCAATAACAGTGGTATGGATATTCGTGAAAAATATGCTCACTTAAACGCTAAAAACAGGTTTTCTATAGAGGTTGCAGAGCCAAGGAAAACAAAATGCCGATGTGGTGAAATTATTAGAGGTCTTGTTGGACCAGAGGATTGTCCTTTATTCGGTAAAGCATGTACACCTGCTAATCCTATTGGACCATGTATGGTTTCGTCTGAAGGAAGCTGTTCAGCTCATTATCATTATATGAGGGAGGCATAGGAATGAAAGAACAACGCATTAGTTTAGCACATGGTGATGGTGGAGACCTTGCTCATAAGCTTATTCTAGACATTTTCGTGAGTCAATTTGGAAATAAAGCTGAAGCGACAATGGATAGTGCTCTACTAGAGTTGCCTGTTCAAAACATTGCTTTTACTACAGATAGCTTTGTAGTGAAACCAATATTTTTCCCGGGAGGTAACATAGGAAAGCTAGCTGTAGCTGGAACCGTCAATGATCTTGCAGTTGCTGGTGCAAAGCCTATATTTATGTCAACCGCCTTTATCATTGAAGAAGGATTTCTTGTCTCGGACCTAAAAACGATTGTTAAATCAATGGCTGAGGAAGCGGGAAAAGTTGGGATTAAGATTGTTGCGGGTGATACAAAAGTTGTTGAGCGGGGAAGTGCAGATGGTGTGTTTATAAATACAACTGGGTTAGGTGTTATCCAACCTCCAGGGCAATTAAATCCACTAAAGATAAAAAAAGATGATGTAGTCATCGTTAGTGGTCCCATCGGTGATCATGGTATTGCAATTTTGACCGCACGTGGGGAGTTAGGAATACAATCCACGGTCAAAAGTGACTGCGCGTCCTTAAGTAACATGATTAATAAAATTATGGATAATTGTCAGGAGTTACGAATTATGCGTGATCCAACTAGAGGAGGTCTCGCAACAACTCTTGTTGAAATTTGTGAGGACTTTAATGTTACCATTCAATTAGAAGAGGAACGCATACCAATTCGCGACACAGTTCATGGTGCATGTGATATATTAGGATTTGATCCTTTATATCTTGCTAATGAAGGAAAAGTTATTATCATTTGTTCAAGTGAAGAGGAAGAAAAAGTCCTTTCATATTTAAAGCAACATAGTGAAGGTGAAGAAGCTGTTGCAATTGGAAAAGTTCAATCGAATGATAGAGGGCAGCTTTTATTACAAACGCCACTGGGAACTACTAGAAGGCTACATCGCCTATCAGGGATGATGTTACCACGTATATGTTAAGATTAAATTTTTTTTGTAAACGTTACACAATTCAACACAAATCACGGTGAGTTTCATGCTATAATATAATCAAACGGGCGAAAAAGAGGATTGATACTTTGCTATTCAAAAGCCTAGAGTTCAAATGTGAAAATGGACAGAAGGTAAAAGTAATCGAGATTCCAGTGTTTGATGAGAGAAGTTCGTACAAATTCATGGTTGACATACGCTTACAATCATTTTTAGCTAAAGTAAACTATGAAACTAAACCAAAGAAGGTGTATTCATTCAGAGAATACTTAAAGAAAAACCTTAAATGGCGCGACTATGAGCGAATATATTCGACAAAACAGTTGAAAAACAATGCGTAACGACTAATACCTATATTTATATTTTTGAAAAAAGGATGTATGAGGTCATATATCCTTTTTTTATATTTCATAAATTCTCTTGTTGATAAATTCATAGAACGATTCTTAAATTGTGTCTTTCTTCACATGTCTTTCTTCACATGATAATATTGATTTATAATTATTAATAAACATATATGTAAATGTACTTACTAGAAATGCAATAGTAGTACAAGCATAAAACATTTTGGATGTGAGGAGTGTTGTATATGACAAAAATCAAAATTATTACAGATTCTTCTAGTGACCTAACTCAAGAGGAAATTGAAAAGTACGATATTGAAGTCATACCTATGAATGTATTAATTGGAGAGGATTCTTATATAGATAAAGTTACGATAACACCTAAAGAATTTATAGAAAAAATGCGACTATCAGAAGAGTTACCTAAAACCTCTCAACCGTCTGTGGGTCAATTTAGACAAGTATTTGAAAAATGGAGAAGAAATGGATTTGATATAATTTCAATTCACATTTCGAGTGGATTAAGCGGTACAGCACAAGCCGCACAAACGGCTGCAAACATGATGGCCGATACAAATATTAAAGTAGTTGATTCATTGTTTATTTCACGCGCTTTAGCTTATCAAGTCATCGAGGCTGCTAACTATGTTAAACAAGGTAAATCTATTGATGAAATTCTTGCACACATACACAATGTTCGTCAAAATAGTCATTTGTATATAAATGTTGAAACTCTTGAAAATTTAGTGAAGGGTGGGCGAATTGGAAGAGGACGAGCTTTAATAGGTTCGTTATTAAAAATAAAACCTATAGCAACATTAACTGATGGGGTGTATACACCCGTCGCAAAAGCACGAAGCCATAATAAAATCATTCAATATTACACTAACCAAGTATTGTCTTATGTTAAGACGAAACAGGTAAAGGAGATTGGAATTGCACATGCAGATGCGTTGCATTTAGCTAATAAAATAAAAAGTAGAATTCTAGAATATCTCGATGTAAATATTGTTATTATAGAAACAACTCCGATAATAGCAACGCATACAGGTGCTGGTGCAATTGGTTTTATGTTCTACACTGACTAACTAGCTAAATATTATTTTATTTTTTTTTGAAAGCAAATATTTGTTATAATTAATCTAAATATATCTGAAGAATCTAGGTGAACAAGATGACGAAACTAATTAAATCCTTCATACTATTACTCTCATTTGTGTTAATTTTAGTAGCTTGTGGAGCAAAAGATATACCAAATCGTAAAAATTGGGCTGTAGAAAGTTTTTCATATACCGACCAGAATGAAAACACTGTGACATTAGAGCAGTTAAAAGGAGAAGTGTGGATTGCAGATTTCGTATTTACAAACTGCATTGATGTTTGTCCACCAATGACAAGAAATATGAAAAAGGTACAGGATCGACTTAAAGAGGAAAATTTAGATGTGAAAATTGTTTCTTTTACTGTTGACCCTGAATTTGATACACCACAAGTATTAGCAAATTATGCTGAAACATACAAAGCAGACCAATCTTCATGGTATTTCTTAACTGGATACACGCAAAAACATATTGAACAATTCGCCTTAAAGAGCTTTAAAGCGTTAGTAAGTAAACCCGCTGACAGTGATCTTGTAATTCATGGTACTGATTTTTATCTAATTGATAAGACAGGAACAATTGCTCAATATTACAGCGGTTTAAACGATATACCTGTTGAAACGATTATTGAACACGCAAAAATATTGGTTAGAGAATAATATAGAAGAAAAGGCTCATAAGGTAGGTGATAGCTTGAGAAGACTATTCATCCTAGTAGTTGTTTTAATAACTACAGGTATTATAACGGCATGTGTACCAATTAATTTGAGTAATTCTTCGGTATTTTTAGCTTTTGAAACTTCGAAAAGAATATCACAACCGAGTATTAAAGCCCAAGTAGATGAAGAGTTTTTTGCCAAAGATATTGTATTGACAGGAATAGGTGATTCATTAACAGAAGGTTTAGGTGATGAAAGAAAAAGGTTTGGTTACCTTGGTGATTTAGCTGATGAATTAATACAGGAACAGCTCATTTCATCTGTATCCATTCATAACCTTGGGATTCGAGGTTATACATCTTATGATGTTTTACAGGAATTGAAGTCCACTGATGTTCAAGAAACTTTGAAAATGAGTGATATCATTGTAATGACTGTTGGTGGAAACGATTTAATTAAAATTGCAACAGGACATTTTCTGCAATTATCTGTTGATATGTTTTCAAAAGAACAAGTTGCTTTTAATTATCGATTGCATGAGATATTCACTTCAATTCGACAAATTAACGCAGATGCACAAATTATATTTATAGGAGTATACAACCCTTTCGCTAGTTGGATTCGCTCAAATGATGTTGACACTATTATAAGCAAATGGAATGATGCGAGTAAACAGACCGTGCTAAATTTTTCAAACACAAAATTCATTCCAATTTCCGATATATTTTCAGATGAAGCGTTGCTATACAAAGATTTATTTCACCCCAATACTGAGGGCTATAAATTAATTGCTGAACGAGTATACAAAAATATTCAGGATAAGCCGGTAGATACGGAGACAGCTCTATATGAATAAGTGGAAAATCGCGTTTTGGATAATTGTAACTTTAAATATAACTGTGCTTGTAGGTGTATGTTATTTGCTTCTTAGTGAGTCATCACCCGAAGAACCATACAATACAACTCAAGTAGAGCTGGAAACTAACCTTGATAATGTGCAGCTTTTTGTAGATACAAGCACAACAAGTGCAGAAAATGTGATTAATGAATATATTACAGACAAAATGAAGGATAATCCTATTAAATATAGAGTAATATTTAATAGCTCGTCCATCGAAATTGCTGGTATAGTCCCAGTTCTGGATACACATATTCCATTTACTTTGGCTTTCACCCCTAAAATAGATGAAAATGGGACATTATTACTATCATATAAATCTGTGCGATTAGGCAAATTCAAGCTTCCTGTTACAACTGTATTTACTTATATGAATGATTACTATAGACTTCCTGAGTGGGTTATTGTACAACCTGACGAAAAGCAAATACAGATAGTCTTTCAGGATATTAAAATTGCTGGTCATTCATATAAAGTGCAATTAACTGAATTTGATTTACTCAATGACTCAATAGTATTTGCTCTAAATAGATAATACAAAAATCAGGCTATGAATTAATAGTCTGTTTTTATTTTACTTTATTAGAAAAATTTTAAACTATATGTCTTGCTCAATTACTGGGGAATTTAAGAATAACCTTTTTATATCCCAAAGATAAATTAGCACATAGTGATTTGGAAAGGTCTCACGACCGCCACTATTTCCCACTGGAGTCTCGTGCATTCCGCTACAATCAAAATCATACAAAAAAATAACATCACCTTTAACACAGCCTAATGAATATAACTGATTGTTTTTTATATAGGCGAACACCCTATATTATAAACGACTGAACATTATGAACTTTTTAATCATATATTATCAGGGAACTAGCTGAGGAGGGGAATTATGCATAAATATAGACGAAACCAACAACTTGATCCACGTTTTGGAGGTGGATTTATTGCACCGCTTGCTGGAGGTGCAATTGGATCTTTCTTAGGTGAAGCTTTTGATGGCATAACAGATGGCGTCCCAGGGTTTGGGCCACAGTATGGACCAGGAATAGGGTATGGTCCAGGGTACGGACCTGGAACAGGCTTTGGTCCAGGAGCAGGGTACGGACCGGGAACAGGCTTTGGTCCAGGAGCAGGGTACGGACCGGGAACAGGCTTTGGTCCAGGAACAGGGTACGGTCCAGGAGCAGGCTTTGGACCAGGAACAGGATACGGACCTGGAGCAGGCTTTGGTCAAGGTTATGGGTATGGCTCAGGCGCAGACTTCAATCCGGGTTTTGGAGTTTTCGAAGAATAAACAATAGAAGCTTTTATTTAAGGTGGGTCACATGACTCCACCTTTTTATATTAACTCTGGTTCTTATACTCAGTAACATACACTTCATAAAGAACAAATCACTTCTGAGCAACTCATTATTAAAAGAATTTTACTGTTAGACGAACTTTATAATAAATTCTATCCATTTTTAAAAAGTTACGAAATTTCACGGAAATTTATAATAGGTTTATCAAGATCACTGTTAGTTTAAGAAAGAGAAAACATATGTAGGTTAAAATTAAGCTACTATGTAAAAAATATAGTTAAATTTTTAACCTGAAAGGCAGTAGATTTTAAAAGGAGATGAGATTATGAAAAAAGATAAATCATATCGACTTAGTTACGAATCAGACAATAAAATGGGGGACTCTAAAGTGACCAAAGAGAGTATCGAGAAGAAAAAGTTGAAAGAAAAAATATTTTTTAATACAAATCAGTGGAGCGAGTAGTGATAAATCATATTAGAAAAAGAAGGTGAAGCCAGAAGTTGACTTCACCTTCTTCCATAAGCTAATTAAATAAATGCTGCACCAACGATGATTAATAGAATAAATAACACTACAATTAGCACAAACGTATTATTTGTTGCAGGGTATGCCGGTTGAGCATAGCCATATCCACAAAAGTCATTATAGCCGTACATATTAATTCCTCCCAGATTTTTAAGATTAATTACAATGTTAGCCTATGTTTGCGTAGGCTATCTTGTTTGTGTAATCGCCCAGTTTATGTTTTAAATTTTATTTATTATGAATTAAGGGGATTTTCATGAGAATTATTGTAGTTGCTGACACGCATATGCCGAAAATGGCTAAATCACTACCTAAGGAGTTAATCGACGATTTAAAAGCATGTGATTTAATCTTACATTGTGGGGACTGGCAAACAATTGATGTTTATCATCTTTTTAAACAGTACGGACCTGTTGAGGGAGTACATGGAAATGTGGATGATGAACAGTTAACAAAACATCTACCTTTAAAACAAGTTATCTCTGTTGGTGGATTTCGTATCGGTATTAAACATGGGCACGGATCCTCATCTACAACTGAAAAAAGAGTACTCAAAGCGTTCCAATCAGATGAACTTGATATCATATTATTTGGCCACTCTCACATACCAGTCTGTAAATATGTGAACAATATGCTATTAATAAACCCCGGTTCTCCCACAAATAAACGTAAGCAACCTCAGTTCTCCCATGCAATTTTAAGAATAGATAAAAGTATAAGATGTTTTCATCGCTTTTATAATTAATTCGCTGTAACATAAAATCCATACATATGTCACAAAAACACGAAAGCTATTTGCTATAATATAGGGTGGTGGGTACATAAATAATTTTAATGCTTAGGGAGATGGATAGTATGTACATAGCGTTGTCCATTATGCTTGTAGCAGCGATGTTTACTTTGTTTGCATGCGGCTACTATGTAGGGGTTATTAAAGAAAAATATGGTAAAAATTGGCTTCACGCAGTTCCAATTACGATTGCTATTTTAATGTTTAATATCATATGGGCGCTTTTGGAAATGGCTAAGGACAGTCGATGGCAATAATACTTTAAATTCGTATTTTTCAAAGTGGTTTTTTCATGATATGCTATAGATAAGAATTCATAAAGGATAGATTAGATGAGCAAATCATTTTATCACTATATTTTAAAGCATAGGAATCCTAAGCCAAAGGATCCAATTCAAAAGTTAGCTAATGATATCTTTAATGATATTGGATTTCCAAAGGCTTCAACAGATTATTATGAACTAACAAATTACTTAGAACTAAATGGTTATTACATTGATACAATGGACACTTTTGACCGTGCATGGCAAAACTATGAAGAAGAAGTTTAAAAAACGCCACATTTATGTGGTGTTTTTTTGTTTTCACTTCTTTCCAATTGCCCTTCGAATTCTTGTGCAAAACTAAGTTTATTGCGCACCCTTAAACAATAGAATTCCATCCATACTTGTTACATTAATCCTAAGAACATTATTTTTAATTGCGTAAAGACCCTTCTATGCTTTTGCATGCGAATAAGCAATTGTTGTGAAATGGATTTATCCTTTTATCTGCTCTAAATTATTGAAATACTATATCAAATCAGATTAGTTTGTTTTACCGAATTCACCTGTTCTTGCATATACTATTGTATCCATCTTGCTGACAGGGAGCTGACTATATGAATAAGGAAACCCCGAAATATAAAGTGGGAGACATTGTCGTTGTCACTCAACACGGTACAGTTGGCACGGTTACTGATGTCAAGTGGCTAGATGGGATATATGTGTATGAGGTTAACAACAGTCATGGTTTGTATTTTGAGCATCAAGTAAAATTATTACAAGACTATAATCACAATTATCATTATCTAGAGAATGTAACAATTCCTTTTAAATTCTATCTAGGTGATTTAGTAATGGTGGAAGGATATGAAGAAGATTTATTCACGGTTATTGGAATACGAACGGAAATATGGCGATCTAAAGATGATACGTGGGAAGAAGTTATATTTGAGCTCATTCGGATAACAGATGGAGAATGGCTAGAAGCCACCGAAGATGAATTATCTTTGATCGCTGAACAAAAAAATGAACAAAGCGAGTATTTACAACAAATCACTCTCTTATTTACGGTTCGCAATATAACATCATTGCGAGAGAAGGTGGACAACATGAATGGGTCACGAAAAAGAGAGCAAGAAATATTAAGACAAAAAGCAGAAAGACAAGAGATAATAGATGGATTGCTAGATGTTTATAATGATTATAAATTTTTATATGAGACATTTGGTGGCGACTATTATAAAGACACAATGGGACTAGTTATGGAACATCTGCAAAAGCTAACAAATATGCATTATAATAATAAAAACTGAACCATCACATATAGCATGTAAGGAACAGCTATAAAGAACACTGCTTGTCCCATACGTTTTAGAACCATTTCCATATAATAATCATAAACATCACTATCAATCCAATGCCATAAATTTCTTTGCGACGCCTCCATTGATTGATTCACCCACTGCTTCTTATTTGAGATTTTAGCTTCTAGATTCATAATTTAACCTCCAAAAAAACATCATTTGTATAGAATATTCAAATCTACTAAAAAAATGTCAATTTTTTTAATGTCTACTTTTCTATTTAACACATATATTTTGTTTAAAGGGAGGCGATGCTGTGAAGGAAATTGAGGTAATCATTGATACTGAGGAAATAGCAGAGTTTTTCTATAAGGAGTTAATAAATCGAGGATATGCTCCAGATATGAGTGAAATTGAGGAAATTGCCGATATCACGTTCGAATATTTATTAGAAAAGTGTATTATTGATGAAGAAGTTATAGACGAAGACGAATATTAGATTAAAATAAAAATCGACAAAAAAAAGCAGAGAAATCTGCTTTTTTTGATGTATAGTCTTTCACATTACATTACACTTATTGATGCGCTCAATTAACGACCGTTAATCATATAATGCGTATTTTAAAAGATCAATTGTCTTTAAAGACAAAATTTTATGAAAATGCTCTGTTGTCCGGTCAAAGTTTTTGGATTTAGTTGTAACAGACAATAGATCAATTACTTCTATATCGCGGAACCAATCGGAATAGCCAGAAAATTTATGTTTCATATTTACCCAAGAACTTGTTAAGGTCGGACTATAAATAAGATTACTTTCCGATTTGTTAACTGTAAATATCTTTTTCCAATAATCAGCACGAGATCCAGTATGAGGATGATTATTTGCAAATTCTAATATGCTTTTTCTCACTTTGTTGTTTAGTAGAATACTGTACAACAATTTACCTGTTAAAATTCGATTTTCTACATCTTTAAATTGATGGATAGGTACACCAACCAACTTCACTCGTGCAGAGTGTAAATAAGGAAACAGAACCTCTGTAAATCCGAGCATATCTTGAATAATAAATGAGTAAGATTCGATAACAGGCTTACTAATCTTCGTATTTTTAATTACACGTTTTTCAATGTAATGCTGCTCATTTATAATCATGGCCACCGTAATAAGCTCTTTTCGTTCTCTGTTAATCCAAAATAACTCCCAGGCAGGCATCATAAACCTAGAAACATGAAAAATTGGTAGTAAATGAAATAAAGGTTTATTCAATTGTTTACTTACTTCATATAACAATAGCTGAGGATAAGCATCATGAAAAATATTGGCATTGGCCGTTTCTAAAAAATTAAAAAACGAAGATTTCTTTCCATCCTTTAATAGGTCACCTACTAAATCTCCTTTGAGATCAGTCATTGCCCAACCACCATTGCGTGAGACAAGATGGGCTAATAACGCCCAATGTACTTCAGGGTTTTTTAAGAAATAATTTAAATAAGCCTTCGTTCTAGTGATATTATTTAAGTTATGCAGATTTGTTTCAGTTTTAATTTTGCGAACGATATCGCGTTCTGTTCCAATACTTATGAAAGGGGAGAACGTTGTTTCATGTAGTAGTAGCATTTCCTGCCATTCATTTCTTTCTTCAGTTGTAATAAGTTGTTGACTTTTTTCTCCTGACCATTTGTTTAACAGCTTGTTAATAAGCATATTTATAACGAGTACCACCTCCTAGACACAGGAAATGAAGATATATTATATTTTTATGTTCAACCGTAAGTTTAAGTGATTTTCATGAAACTTTTTAATATACAAAAACGTAAAACGTAATAAGCAGTTTTACAAAAGGAGAGATGTTTATGTTAAAAAAGATTTTAAAATCTATTATCAAGGAAAGCATGCACAAGTCCCATCTACGATTTTCTTCAAGTGATCATATGTATAAAAAACACTATGGTCATAAGCACTCTCGTTATGGTCACAGTCATTATAAGAAGAAGCGTCACTCTGGGAGCTTTTTCTCCAGCTTCTTTTCTA
This sequence comes from Bacillus sp. HMF5848, assembly GCF_003944835.1. Lineage (GTDB taxonomy): Bacteria > Bacillota > Bacilli > Bacillales > HMF5848 > HMF5848. Next base: position 2,198,512 of record NZ_RWIV01000001.1, on the reverse strand, counting down.
GTTAATGCTTTCAAATTTAAAAAATTGGTGGCACGCTATTCTTGACGATAGACATGAAGAGGGGGACATAATAGGAAAATATAAGGTGCAGAAAATATTAGGGATGGGTAGTTATGGAATCACATATTTAGCTGAAGACACACACTCATCACGGCTTGTTGCAATGAAGCAACTGAGATATCACAAACAAAAAACAGATGCGGGTGTCTTTTCGTTTAAAAGAGAGCAGGAGATCATGCAAAAATTGTCTCATCCTAATATTCCTGCATTTATTGAGAATTTCACAAACAATACAAGTAAATATTTAATATTTGAATATATAGATGGGGTATCATTTGAAGAATTGTTGTTTGAAAAAAACGTGACTTTTTCTGAGAAAGAAGCATTCCAGATAATTGATAAAATAACTGATATTGTTCAATATCTACATGACAACGATATTGTTCATCGAGATTTACGTGTTTCTAATATCATGCTTGCAAACGATGAAATATTTATTATTGATTTTGGATTAGCAAGATATTTATTTGAACAAAATGATTTTAATTATACTCAGACGCCGTATGAAAAATATATGCAGAGAAGAATTCACGTTCGTAGTGATTTTTATACACTAGGACACTTTATACTCTTTCTTTTGTACTCGAATTACGAGCCCGAGATAAAACGTGAACGACCATGGTTTGAAGAACTAAAATTATCTTCAAAAGCGATTAACCTGATTAATCGTTTGCTAGAAGAAAATGAGCCGTATGATAATATAATTCAAATTAAAAAAGATATTAAAAATATTACAGAGGAGGTACATTGAGTATGTCATTTTTTAACAAAGTTCTGGCTAGTGTTGGTATAGGGTCTGCATCAGTAGATACAAAGCTATCTAATGCAGCGTATTCTGCAGGTGATAAAATTGAAGGTATTGTAGAGGTGCGCGGAGGAAATATTGCACAACAAATAGACGCTATATATTTATCTTTGATGACGACTTATGAAAAAGAGCACGACGATAGGAAATATACGAAAAGCGCAGTAATTGAACAATTCCGTGTTAACGATCCTTTTGAAATTGGTGTGAATGAGACAAAAGAAATTCCATTTTCCTTTGTTTTACCACTAGACACTCCGGTTTCTCTTGGTAAAACAAGAGTTTGGGTGCAAACTGGGGTTGATATAAAAAATGCTATTGATCCTTCTGACCGTGATTTTATAGAAATAAAACCGTCGAAACTTGTAAATGAGGTGTTACGAAGCATCCAACATCTTGGCTTCCGATTAAGAGAGGTAGAATGTGAAGAAGCATCGTACCGAATTCGTCAGCGCCTTCCATTTATTCAAGAGTTCGAATTCGTTCCAACGAGCGGTTCTTATAGAGGGCGACTAGACGAGTTAGAAGTTATGTTTTTCCCACAATCGTATGATTCATTAGAATTAGTATTACAAGTGGACCGTCGCGCACGAGGCTTAGGTGGTTTTCTCGCAGAGGCATTTGAAATGGACGAATCACTCGTTCGTATGACAATAAATACTCATGATCTTGGACAAATTGAGCAAAAGTTAAATGATGTTATTCGTAAATATAGTTAATACAGTGAATAGACAAACCGTATTATTGACGGTTTGTCTATTTTTATCAATACAAAAAATTTTGTCTTTTTAAGCAACTGGCAATAATGACAAACCAATGGTTACAATAACAAATTAATAATTTTTACGTTCTCTAGCTGAGTTCTCTTTACTATGTGCATTTTCTTCTGCAATAATAGCTTCTTTAGGGATATGATTATTCTTTTTTGGTTGATTTACTCTATTACGATGCTTTTTACCCATATGAACGCCTCCCTTCGTTATTATATCTTTTCACATTAAGGGGTTTCTAATCTTATATAAAAATTTTTTAAATAAAACAAAATTTTTATGATATAGATTGGATATGATATAATTGCGTCGAGTAACTAAAAGGAGGATTATAGCATGAGTATACATATTGGAGCCAAAAAAGGTGAGATAGCTGATAAGATTTTACTCCCTGGAGATCCCTTACGTGCTAAACATATAGCTGAAACATTTTTAGAAGATGTAACTTGTTATAATGAAGTACGTGGTATGCTTGGTTTTACTGGTACATATAAAGGCGAAAGAATTTCTGTTCAAGGTACGGGAATGGGTGTTCCATCTATTTCTATATACATTACTGAATTAATGCAAGAATACGATGTGCAAACTTTAATCCGTGTTGGAACTTGTGGAGCAATTCAAAAGGATGTAAAGGTTCGTGATGTTATTCTAGGTATGAGCGCATCTACAGACTCATCATTAAATCGTAATCATTTCACAGGTGTAGATTTTGCACCAACAGCAAACTTTGAACTTTTACATAATGCTTATCAAGCTGGTTTAGAAAAAGGGCTTCAACTAAAAGTTGGTAATGTCTTTACAGCTGATTTATTCTATAATGAGTACGCAGATAATGAGAAACTTGCTCAATATGGCATTTTAGCTTTAGAAATGGAAAGTGCAGCACTATACACTTTAGCTGCTAAATTCCAACGCCGAGCTTTATCTGTGTTAACGGTAAGTGACCATATAATCACTGGCGAGGTAACAACAAGTGAAGAACGTCAAACAACTTTCAACGATATGATTGAGGTTGCTTTAGAAGCAGCTCTTAAATAAAAATTGAAATGTTACAAAGCAACTCACTTTGGTGTGAGTTGCTTTTATTTTTTTAAACCTTAACTTGGTAAAATTAGAGACTCGTTTAGAAAACCAAAACATGTTACAATCAATCTCGAAAGACATTAGACAAAAGTAATGTAAGGTGGTTTACATGAAGCACGCTATTATAATAATTTTATCACTTATACTGCTCACGAGCTGTGGTGAACAGAGTAATCAAAACAAAATTGAAAGTGAATCCACTCGTGAATCCACTCATAAAAATGTTGAACCTCAAGAGCAAGCTGATAAAAAATTAGCAATTCAAAAAAAAGACGAAAATATTATTGATTTAAGTTCTTCAGAAAAAGAAGCCTCAGAAGAACAAAATGATCAGTTTGTTTTAGCACAGGAACAAATTAATGTAGTTGATGAGTTTTCAGAAGGTATAAAGGTTATTCTTAATCCTGATAATCTACTATCATTAGTTAATAAAACATATAGCTTATCAGCAGAATATAAGCCAGGAGACTTAGTCATACCTAATATAGAATTTATTTTTGGTGATTTAAATATTGAAAAGAGATACTTAAGAAAACCAGCTGCCGAAGCAATTGAACAACTAATAAATGCGGCGAAGCAAGAGGATATCGTTTTGTTAGGAGTATCAGGCTATCGTTCATACAAGACACAGGATTATCTTTACAATAATGAAGTTAATACTGTTGGTGAAGAGGCTGCTTCAGTTGCTGTTGCTCTACCAGGTAATAGTGAGCATCAAACAGGGCTTGCTATAGATATATCTGGTAGCAGTGTCGGTTATAAGCTAACTCAAGAATTGGGGAATGTCAAAGAAGGGCAGTGGGTTCGTGACAATGCTCATAAATACGGTTTTATTGTTCGTTATCCTCTTGGAAAAGAAGACATAACAGGTTATAAATACGAACCGTGGCATTTACGCTATGTTGGTATTGATGCTGCCACGTATATGTTTAAGAACGGTCTAACTTTTGAAGAATTTATGGAAACAGCAAAAAAGTTATAAATAATTTGAAGTACCAAATGTGTTTGGTACTTCTTCGCATATAATACGCTACAAACAAGCAAAGACATTGTATTCTTTGAATAAATTATATAACTTCTTGTTTAATAAATGATTTAATTCAGTTCTATATATTGATTTTAATGCCGCGCGAACATCTAGAGTTTGAATATACATGTCAATTTGCTTTTTTACATAAGTAAAAATCTGCTCTTGATAATAGAATTTTTTCTGATGAATGCCTTTTTCTATTTCAGATATTAAGGTACAAGAAAAATAAATCATTGATAAATCTCTAACTCCGATAAAATCAGTCAAACTCATTATCGCTACCTCCTAAAAGATTGACGTTTACACTAGTGTAATACAATTTACAATAAATTTACAAAAAAGTCGCATGTATTTTGTCGAAATTTCAAAAAATTTATAGAGTAAAGTTGGATGGCACATTTATGTATATAAACGTCGTACTTCATTATTAAACTTAGATAAAAAGGGAATCGAGTTATAAAATCTCGATTCCCAATTTATTTACCAGAAAAATAACCCAGCTAATGCAATTCCTGCGATGGCACCTAGAGCTATCCCATAGCCGCCCCAGCCCCAACCCCAGCCAAATCCGTAACCTCCGAGGTTACGACCAGCGCCTGTTGGTTGGATGTAGACTTTTTCGCGCGATACTCTTGTAATGCGTCCTACGTGTACGCGACCATTTCTGTCTTCGATACGGACTACTTTTCCATGATATTTACAGCATAATTCATACATAGTCATTCCTCCTTTTCATCCTCCACATTCATACATTATGACAGGGCAGAAGGGAATGACTGTATATTTGTCCTATACTTTTTGTTTTTTGCAACGAAATACAGAAAAATCTAAAATGTGTTTATAAGCTTCTAAATAGGCTTGATGTTGGTCTAATGCATGTATTAAATTAGGGGGAACAGAATCTGACAAATGAAATTCTGGTATGTTTTCATTTTTTTCATGCTCCATTAATGGAACATTGATGGATTTAGCATCTACAAATATACTACTTAAAAGTTGCAGCCATTCTTTCGTCGTTAAAAAGTTAGTAAATCCATAGAAATTTTCTAATTCCTGTTTAGCTTTATTTGTGATAGATCGTTTAAGTGTCATTTCTGTACATATCAACACGCCATTTTCTTTTAAGACACGATAACATTCACATAGTGCTTTCTTAGTATCTGTAAAACTTAGTACAGATTCTAAAATAATATAATCAAACAAATCGTTATCATAGGGCAAAGATAATAAATCTGCTGTTTGTACCGGAATGGATAAAGATAGTGAATGAAAACGTTTCTTGGCCTTTTTTACCATTTCTTCGTTTATATCTATAGCCATTACCTTAGCATGTGTTTCTTTAGCAATATAGGCGGCTGTTTGCCCTGTGCCACATCCCGCATCTAATACAACATGTGATGAATTAAATGATTCATTCTGAAGTATACGCTTTGTTAATGGTAAACCACCTGGATGCGCGCCTCCAACACCATATACAGCAATAAATTCAAGATAGGGGGATAAACTCACCTGTGTACCCTCACTTTGTTAAAATTATGTTAGGCTAATACAATGTATGCAAAAGGCTAAATTTGGTTAAAAAATTTTAAAGGAGAAATGTTATGAACCAACCATTACCAGATATACTTGATAGTAATATAAAGTTACTGTTTATAGGTTTCAATCCGAGTTTAACATCAGGTGTTGTAGGTCATAATTATGCCAATCCTAGTAATCGATTTTGGAAAATTTTAAAAGAGGCAAACATAACAGAACGACAATTAAAACCAGAGGAAGACATTACATTACTTAAAGAAGGAATAGGCTTTACAAATATTGTTGACCGTCCAACAAAAACGGCTGCTGAATTAACAAAACAGGAATTTATAGAGGGACGTAATAAATTAATTGAAAAGATTAAGCTTTATAATCCAGCTATTGTTTGCTTCGTTGGAAAAGGTGTTTACGTACAATACAGTTTAAAAAGAAATATTAAGTGGGGGATGCAGACAGACAGTGTCGTACAAGGAGTCATTGAATTTGTTGCTCCGTCATCCAGTGGTTTAGTTAGAATGAAGTTAGATGAAGTTATTGATATCTACAAGGATTTAACAAAGTTATGGGAGTGTTACAAGGACGGTGAAAATAATTAGCTTCATCCATCAGTTCCTGTACTTCTACAAACAAAAATAAATAGATTTTTAATTTTAGTACTAATAAATAAAAAAATTTAAAACCAATCATGTTGTTATAAGTATATTGGTACACTTTTAAAGATCATTGTGAAATTTGCATATACGCTTAATATAGAGGCTGTGTGTAAGACAGCCTCTAAAGTGTCATGGCTTTAATATTACTTTAATACAATTATCAAGCTTTTCATCGAAAATCTTGTATCCATGCTTTGCATTTTCTAGAGGTAAAGCATGTGTAATAATGTCTGTCGGATAAACACTAATCAAAACAATAATATCCTCATCGTGATGGAGTGAATGTTCTTCAACCTCTTTTACTTCAACATTTCTCAAACCTCGGAATGTAACTGCTCTCATAATGCATCCCTCTTTCAATATTGTCAGATACTGATATCATCCCCATAAAAACTATAATGTTCTCGCAAAGAAGGAGAGAGTACAATGCCTGAACTACCAGAAATGGAGACATATAAGCGTTTATTAACAGAAAAAATTGTAAATATACCGATAAAAGATGTAATTATACAGAGAGAGAAATCTATAAACACTGATGTTAGAATTATTAAGGATGCTTTAATCGGGGGGGAAATCAAATCTATTGAGAGACGTGCTAAGCATTTGGTCTTCCGACTAAGAAATAAACAGAGTCTCCTATTACATTTAATGCTTGGTGGTTGGATGTATATTGGAAATGAACATGATAGCCCAAATCGCACAAAACAAATCACAATAATATTTAACAATGGGCTTCAATTATTCTTTATTGGACTTCGCCTTGGCTATCTTCATCTATTAACCGACGAGCAGTTGGGTCATGAACTACAGAATCTAGGTCCAGAACCATTGGATTCTTCTTTCAATATACAGCTTTTTTCAGATATCTTTAATAATAAAAGAGGAATGTTAAAGACAACGCTGGTCAACCAAGAGGTTATAAGTGGAATTGGGAACTGTTACTCTGACGAGATTGCCTATGTTGCTGAAGTGAACCCTAAGAAGAAAATAAATCAATTTAATGACATTGAACTAAATAAGTTATTTAACTCCATAAAATCCACACTAAATCGCGCTATAGATTTAGGAGGGTACATGGAGAATCCTCTTTATATCAATGATCAACTAACAGGCGGCTATAATGAACATTGTTATGTCTACGACCGTGAGGGCAAGGCATGTTTTCGATGTTCAGATATTATTCAAAAAGAAATTATCTCATCTCGGAAAGTTTTCTTCTGTCCTACATGTCAGCATTAACGTTTATACACATAAAGAATCGAAAACGGGGCCGTAATGGCCCCTAAATAATATCTATTTTTAACTTACGTAATTCTTATAATTGTTTTGCAGCTTTTTTTCCATATATTTAAGCCGAAGAAATAGTAAGATAGCTCCTGCAGTTAGCCCACCGCTTAAGCCGACCCAGTATCCGAATGCCATTAACGATGTATACTGCGCAAGCACATACCCTAAAGGCAATCCAATGACCCAATACGAAATAAGTGATAGAACAAAAACTGCGTTAACATCTTTGTATCCACGAAGTATTCCTTGAATAGGTGCTCCAAAAGCATCTGCCAATTGAAAGAAAATTGCATAAAATAAAAATTGACTCGTTAGTTTTAAAACTGCAGAATCTTGACTATATAATAATGCAACATATGGCCGAGTTATATACAGTAACACTGCAAAAAGTAAGGCAACAATTATTGCGAATCCAATTCCTAAGTAACTATATTGTTTAGCATGAGAATAACGCTTCGCTCCAATTTCAAAACCAATTGCGATAGTAAGGGCAGAAGCTACACTTAAAGGGACCATATATAAAAACGATGCGAAATTTAGTGCAGCTTGATGAGCGGCAATAGTTTCAGTATTATAAGCACTCATTAATAATGTAACAGCTGCGAATATACTTGTTTCAAAAAAAATAGCAAATCCAATAGGTATACCAATAGTTAATTGCTCTATCCAATCTCGGAAGTGAAAAGGATACAATTTAGAAAATATTTGAAATTGGTGAAACGGAGACACTTTGTTAACGATTATAATGGCAATTATAAAAATAAACCAATATGTTATAGCAGAAGCATATCCAGCCCCAACCCCACCAAGCTTAGGAAATCCCCACTTGCCAAAAATCAATATATAATTAAATAAAATATTAACGGGAAGTGCCGCTAACGTAATAAACATAGTAAATCTTGTTTGGCCTAATGCATCAATAAAGTTACGTAATACATTGTATATAAAAACGGGGAATATACCCAATGACAATGCTATTAAATAGTTTTTAGCTATAAACCTTACCGTTTCATCTAACTTCATCATAGATAAAATTGGATTTAACAAGAAAAATCCAGCAATTACAATACAAAATGCTAACACTATTGATAGATATAATCCTTGTACAACTTTATTTCCAACAGACTCCTTCGTGTTCGCTCCAACCAATTGAGATATGATAGGTGTTAATGATATTAAAATACCACTGATTCCTGTAAAAACAGGTATCCAGATACTAGAGCCAATTGCTACACCTGCTAAATCTTCGGGACTAGCTTGACCACTCATCACTGTATCAATAAAATTCATCGCATACATTCCAACTTGTGTAATAAATATGGGCACTAAAACTTTTAAAAGTAGAATTAATTTTTCTTTTAACGTATTTGTTTCAAACATAAAAATACCTCAACTCTCTAAAGACAATGACAACAAATCGAATTATATCATAATGAATTAAGTTAAGTTGTAATAATTCATTGCATTGAGATTGTTTTGTTGCGAAAAAATTTATAATGTGTCATGATTTCAAATAGAGAAATTTGTAAGGGAGGGGCTCATGTTGCAACCAATTGATTCAGAAAAAGTACAACATGCTCTTAACGCTCGTAAAAATCAACCGATATATTTACATTTAGAAACTACAAATGGAGCTTACGCCAGCCATTGGAATAATAAAAATATGAATGTAGGTGTGTTCATTCGAAACGCCAAAGTTACATATACAGAAGGAAAAATAAAAGGTGAAGGACCATACAGAGTAGGATTAAAAACTGATCTTGGCTGGGTGTATGCAGAAGGACTTACTGATTTTGTTGAGGATACAGAAGGCAGACTTTTACTTGCGGGACATGATCCGGATGGAAAGCTAGCGGTGGCTCTTCAACTAAGTGTGACTCAGTTTGAATAAAGGAGGGAAACCAAATGTTAAATAACCATATTCTTGTAGCTCTTGCTCATCCTGATGATGAATCTTTTGGAGCGGGAGGCACAATTAGTAAATATACAACTGAAGGTATACCAGTAACATACGCATGTGCAACTCTAGGTGAAATGGGCCGTAACATGGGAACTCCTGTGTTCGCAAATCGAGAAACGCTTCCTGTTCTGCGGAAACAAGAATTAAAAGAAGCATGTTCAGCTCTTGGAATTAAAGATTTACGTATGCTTGGACTTCGTGACAAAACGTTAGAATTTGAAAATTCCGACATAATTATGGATATGATATATGAAATTTTACTAGAGATTAAACCAAAACTTGTGATTACGTTTTATCCAGGACTTGGTGTTCATCCAGATCATAATACAATCGGTGAAGCTACTATTTTAGCAATTAGCAAACTACCACCTGAACTAAAACCAGAAATTCATTGTCTAGCCGTCAGCAAAAATAGTGAAGATGTACTCGGAAAGCCAGATATAGTTCGAGATGTTACACCATTTATTGAACATAAATACAATGCTCTTAAAGCACATCGTTCTCAAACAGAACATATGCTTGCGTCTATAAAAGATCCACTAAGCGATCAATCCGAATGGGCAGTACGATTTCGCTATGAGCGATTCTGGATTTATTGATATGTGATAGAAAGTGTAAGTCGATACGATTTACACTTTTTTTATTTTTCTAAAGGATTATAGCTTATGATAGAAGAATACATTCCATATAGGAAAAATATGGAGGTTATTTTATGAATATGACAGCATTAAGAAATGATTTATCAGTCAGAAGCAAAAACGGTATTCCTTTTATATCATCTGCGTTTGTAGTATGGTCCATTTTTTTAATTATTTATCTTTCACCTACTTCACTAGCCTTAAAAAATATCATGACATTTTACTGTACAGGTATTATGTTTCCGATAGCAATCTTATTTGCAAAATTCACGAAATCTGAGTGGAAATCTAATGATAATCCGATAGGGATTTTGGGTCTATATATTAACCTAGCACAGCTTATGTACTTCCCGATGATTTTTTGGATGTTTGCCAACAGTCCGACGCATATGCTTGTATTTTTTGCAATTATAACAGGCGCACATTTATTTCCATATGGCTGGTTTTATAATACTAACGTCTATACCATAATGGCTCCTGTGATGGCAATTGGGATTTCAATAGTCGGATGGAAAATAACTGAAGCATCATTGTGGCTCATACCTATTTCAATGATGGTAATGTTGACTTTTCTTATAATTTTTCTGTATTTAGATTATAAGAGAAAAGTACTTATTTATGCTCCTTTAGAGGGAGATAAACCTTCAATAATTCAGTAAATAATCATTATTGTTTTTAAGCATACTAATGCGTACTTAAGATATCTTTAAGGAGTCAGAAGTATGATACATTTTGGTTGTCATGTAAGTATTAAGAATGGATTTTTATCAGCTGCGCAATACTCTAAACAAATGGGAGCTTCATGCTTTCAATATTTCCCTAAAAACCCTCGTTCAATAACAATAAAAGAGTTTAATGACATTGATGCAAAGTTGTGTGCAGCTTTTTGCCTTGAACATAATATTTTATCTATTGCTCATGCACCATATCCAATATCACTTATGCCTGATGACGATAAAAGAGAGGCCGTAAAGTTATCTATTTTAAATGATTTAGAAATAGCAGACGCCTGCGGCTCTATTGGTGTTGTAGTACACTTTGGGAATTATCATGGTACTGATATGATTAAGGGATATCAAAAACTTATTCATTTTTTAGATGAAACACTTAATGAGTGGAATGGTAAAGCACTATTGTTAATTGAAAATAATGCTGGCAAAGGGGGAGACATGGGTACCTCGATAGAAGAGTTAAGTAAGATAAGGGAATTATCATCAGAAAGACAAAAGGTCGGTTTTTGTTTAGACACTTGTCATTTATTTGCTAGCGGAATTTGGAGTGGTGACAATTGGTCCACTATTGAACAAAAGTGTGTGGACATGGAGTTTTTTGAAAGTCTTTTTGCTATCCATTTAAATAATTCACATTATACTAGCGGTTCTATGAAAGATAGACATGCGAATATTCGACAAGGAAAAATTAACGTCAAAAACCTACTTGAGATTGTTCATTGTCCATATATAGAAAATAATATTCCTTTTATTCTTGAAACTCCTTCACATCATGCTGAGGAATTGCAATTCCTAAAAAATACAGTTATGTAAGCAACCCTTCATAAATACGATCACCAGCACAAAAAACATACAATATACTAAGAGAGTGTCGACATGATTTAGATTTAATAAAGTCCACTAATTACACAGCTATTTATTTTCAGAAAAACATAAATCCCAATGTACTTGAATAAGAGTTCCAGATATTAACCTTAGAAAACTTCCGATGATTAATCTTCAAACAGCAATCTAAGCTTTAGTTTATATAATGATTTATTTAAAAAGAGGCGCTCATTGATGCGCTTTTTTTGTTTTTTAAATGTCAAAATCCTATAGGTTGCCAAACAACAGTTACTATAACCTAGTTATGCTATTTAACTAATTTTTATAATTTGGGTATATACCTATACACTACCGTTTCATCCTGAATAGAATAATATCGAATCCTGCAAGGAGGTGTTGTAAATGAGTGGTGCAGTTGGTTATGGAGGCGGCTTTGCTTTGATTGTAGTATTGTTCATCCTATTGATTATTGTAGGGTCAGCATATGTAGGTTTCGGTTACTAAAAAAGTGATTTAAATTTTTAAGGAGGCGTTATGATGGGTTACGGATATGGTGGCTATGGCGCTGGCTATGGTTATGGTGGTGGATACGGTTATGGCGGCGGATACGGTAGTACCTTCGTATTAATCGTCGTATTGTTCATTTTATTAATTATCGTTGGTGCCGCTTGGTGCTAATATAAATTATGAGGACTCCGTAGAATTCGGAGTCCTTTGATTATTGTGTAATAGGTCTTTTATGACAATTTTATTAATTTTTTGTATATTTACATGACTTTTCTTGAAATTTTCACTATTAGTTGAATAGAATAGAAGAGAGATTATAATAGTTGTACATTTGATAGGGGGAGAATCATGAGGATTATTGTTGCAGGTGGAGATGGTTTTTGCGGTTGGCCTACCGCGTTATATTTATCAAAACAGGGACATGATGTTGCAATACTGGACAACCTTAGTCGACGAAAATGGGATGATGAATTACGTTCAAATTCTTTAACACCAATAGCTACTCTTGAAGAACGCGTTGCCAAATGGAAAGAAATCACTGGAAAAGATATTCCTATATATGTTGGTGACATGTGTCATTATGATTATTTACGAGAAGTTTTTCGACAGGTCAACCCTGATGCCTTTGTTCATTTCGCAGAACAACGTTCAGCACCTTATTCAATGATCGATCGTGACCATGCTGTTTTTACACAAGTTAATAACGTAACAGGAACATTAAATGTGCTATATGCTATTAAGGAAATGGCTCCAGACTGCCATCTTATTAAATTAGGTACAATGGGTGAGTACGGTACACCAAACATTGATATAGAAGAAGGATACATAAAGATCCAACATAAAGGCCGTGAGGATATTTTACCATATCCTAAACAGCCAGGCTCTTTTTATCATCTATCAAAGGTTCATGACAGTCACAATATTATGTTCACTTGCCGTGCTTGGGGGATACGAGCCACAGATTTAAACCAAGGCGTTGTCTATGGACTAGATACAGATGAGACTATGCTTGACCCAATGCTTGTAAACCGACTAGATTATGATGGTGTCTTTGGTACAGCATTAAATCGTTTCTTGATTCAAGCTTCTATCGGTCATGATTTAACTGTATATGGTTCAGGTGGCCAAACAAGAGCCTTCCTTAATATAAAGGATACCGTTCGATGTATAGAAATAGCTGCTAATAACCCTGCTGACCGTGGAGAGTTTCGTGTGTTTAATCAGTTTACGGAGTGGTTCTCAGTACAAGATTTGGCAGAGAGAGTTAAGATTGTAGCTGAAGAACAAGATTTATCTGTTAATATAGCACATATTGAGAATCCACGTGTTGAAAAGGAAGACCATTATTATAATGCTGTGAATACAAATTTATTGGACTTAGGTCTACAACCGTATCTTTTAACTGATGAAGTATTACGAGATATCTTATCAGCTTGCGTAACGAATAAAAGTCGTGTAATTGTAGATAATGTAATGCCAAAGGTATCGTGGAAGTAGAACAGAGGAGCTTATGCATGAGAATTGCCATAGTTACAGAAACTTTTTTACCTTCAACAGACGGAATTGTAACGAGATTAACCCATTCTATAAAATGGCTCGTTAAGCATGGACATTCAGTTGATATTATTGCACCCGACTTAGGTGTAAATGAATATGAGGGCGCGCGTGTTTTAGGGGTACCAGCACACACTTTGTTTTTTTATAAATCAAAAAAATTCGCTTTGCCTCATAAAGTAGTAGAGACGTATTTAAAGGAAATTAATCCCGATGTAGTCCATATTGTGAATCCCGCACTCGTTGGTTTTTCAGGTGTTTATTATGGTAAAAAGCTTAAGATACCAATAGTTGCATCGTATCATACTAATGTTGCACAATACTTAGATTATTATCATTTATCACCGTTCAAGCCATTGTTATGGTGGTATTTTCGCAAGCTTCATAACCAAGCAATAATAAATCTTTGTACATCTCAAACCGTACAATATGAACTTGTGGAAAGAAAATTTAATAACGTTCACCATTGGAAAAGGGGAGTAGACACTGATTCATATCATCCTAGTAACTATGATGATATGATGAGGAATCGTCTTACAAATAATCAATCTGATAAAACATTACTGTTATATGTTGGAAGGATAGCAGCCGAGAAAGAAATAGAAAAAATAAAATCGGTGCTTACGAAGCGCGATGATGTTTGTTTAGCAATCGTCGGAGATGGTCCCCATAGAGCACAGCTTGAGAAACACTTTTCAGGTTCAAATACAGTATTCACAGGATTTATGCACGGTCATGAGTTAGCCCAAGCATACGCTTCATCTGATATATTTGTTTTCCCGTCAACGACGGAGACATTAGGTCTAGTTATTTTAGAAGCTATGGCCTCCGGATTACCAATTGTGGCAGCAGATAGTGGACCAACACGTGAACAAATACACGATGGTAGTAATGGCATGTTATATAAAAAACAAGATCCTAAGAGCTTTGAAGAGGCAGTACTATCACTTTGTAACCCACACAAAAGAGATAAAATGAAAATACTAGCGAGACAAGAGGCAGAACATCATGGATGGGACGGTCAGTCTCAACAGTTATTGTCATTTTACAAAATGGCTATTACCGATAATCAAAAGTGGAAAGCACTAGCTTAATTAATACAGAAGAATAATGGAAAACAAAAACGTGTCAGTTAAAATGTAGCTGACACGTGTTTTATTACACATCTTTAGCATGTGACTCACATCACAATATCAATGTAATAAAAGATTTATAATATGAGGTATACAACAGATAGAGGTGATCCGGATGAAAATACTATTACCTAAACAACATGGTGCTTGGGCAATGTTGATTATACCTTATATACTCGGTATTGTGTTTGGAGCATTTTCATGGCTTCATGTACCATTATTTATAGGCTGGTTAGCACTGTATTTAGGGACCTACCCATTACTGATGGTATTTAAGGGAAAGAAAATTGAATACTACCTAAAGTGGGTATATATTTACATGATACCTGCAGTAATCTTGATTATCATTGTATTATTTTTCAAGTGGAAGCTTGTTTTTCTCGGCATGATCATGACACCTTTGTTTATAATTAATGTTTACTTTGCTACACGAAATAAAGAACGTGCATTATTAAATGATTTTAGCGCCATTGCTACTTTTGGTATTGGTGGACTAGCTAGTCATTATGTAGGGACAAATATATTATTTCATAATCTAGCGATTGAAGTATGGATTTTGTCTACTTTGTTTTTTGTAGGTAGTACATTTTATGTAAAGACTATGATTCGGGAAAAAAGAAGCAAAACATATAAGTGGATTTCTTGGCTATACCATTTTATACTCACATTTATTTGTTTATTCATAAGCCCGTTTTTATCGCTATCATTCATACCTAGTTTTATTCGTGCCGTATGGTTTTATGGAAAGCCTTTAACTCCTATGAGAATTGGTATATGGGAGATTATAAATTCTATTTGGTTCTTTACATTTATAACTTTATGGTTTATTTTGTGATAATTATGTATAAATCTTCCTGTGATGAGAAAGCTATGAAAAAAAGGAGCGATATCATTGGATATCATTAAAGTATTGCAATATTTCTTTTCTTTCTCTGGGATGATTTGTTTAGGTTTTACATATTATCACATGATAAAAAATGGACAAAAACATTCTAAGTAAGAAACACGAAAGGCAACAGATTTGAGGCCAAAGATGTTGACGTCCTGTCGTCAACGCCTCCAACCTTCACATCTTTTGAGATTTGCACCGACTGAAACTCCAAACAAGATTAAGGAAACACGAGGCGCATTATTTCACTGAAATATTGATGTTGATATATCGTGTGGAGGGAAGGGACGAATCACTACAATTAATTTAACATCTATCTGTGTTTTTAAAAAGCTGTCTAATTTTAGACAGCTTTTCTCTATTTCCTGAACCTCGCAGAGTTTATTGATATCAAATATTTCAAAACTTGTTTGCAGATTTCCGAACGATAAAACCTACTACTTCACGGGCGGGATGATAGTGAGAAAGTTATGTCCACTACATGTAAATTCTAGAATTAAAGGTTTAAGAATTTTATTGATATTCTTGAATAATTGACATAGCCTGTTTGAGACTATGAGAAGACATTACTCTTTCATATAATTCTTCGATCTTTTCGTTCTCATTTGCATTTTTTAGTTTTTTTGCTGTCTCCATAAGCAACGTGGTTATAAACCCATCTTCTTTTGGATTAAAAATCATAAAGAATCCCCCTCGTTGTGTGACTAATCTAACTTTCTACGAAAATGAAAATATTGTCAATATCCATGATATCGAATGATTGCATGGTGCTTATGCATATATATGAACATGTACTGTAGAAAGGGGAAAGGGTAAGATAATGGACATCAAATATTCTTCAGCAGTGACTACCGATTATTCAGGCGTATCACGTTTGCTTTACGACATACAAATGTACCATAAGGAGGCTCTCCCAAATGTATTCTCTAATCTTAACTTTCAAATTTCATATGATGAATACATGAATAGGTTAGCGCATGATGATTATTTAGTTCTTGTAGCAAGACATATGAATGATATTGTTGGGATTGCAATGTTAGAAATTAATCAATTATATCCCTTAGATGCTACTGAGCCTCGTCGTATTGCATTTATGTCTCACTTTGGAGTTGATAGTAGATATCAAGGTCAACATATAGGGAAGAAATTGTTTGATGAATGTGAAAGATGGGGGAAAGAGAAATCTGCACAAGCGCTTGAGTTGCTAGTCTGGGATTTCAACAAGGGCGCCATAAATTTCTATAAAAAGTCAGGGTTAGATTCCTTATACAGAATGATGTCAAAACCATTGTAGTGAACAGCACCACTTCTTACAAATAAAAAAGAGTGGTGCTTTACATTTTATTTTTTCTTTTCCTGAAAATTAATCTCAATTTTTTGACCACCTACAGAAAAATAAGAATAAATTTCATGTTGAGGCATTGCCTTTGTTAAGCCTTGAATATAAGGTTTAACTAAATCCGTAAAGTCTTCTTTTACACCAATTTCTTCAGATTGACCGTACACATATACCTTTTGCTCATCAAATAAACATGTCATATACCCAACTGCTTTCTCATTTTGATCAACAATATTTAATACTTGAAATTGTGGTTTAATTAACTCAGGGGAAAAATAAATTTGCATCAGAATTCTCCTTATAAATGAAATGCGTCCTAACTATTTTTTCGTGAAATATAAACGAATATACATATCTATGTTAATAAGTCCTATGTATTTTTCCATATAAAAGAGACTGTCATTCAAACCAGATAGTGGATTGATTGAGACAGCCTCCATTACTTACTAGAAGCCTTTGCGAGGGATTTTAATATTACCTTCATCAGTTTCTATAGTAGCATCAATAGAACCTTCCGTTAATGAATCGGTTGCTTGTTCATGAGTCAAAGCAAGCCCTTTACCTGCTTCTGATGAAGACTGATAGTCGTCTGGCTTGAATGTTCTACCTGCAACCTTACTATTTACAACTTGTTTTTTCTCCATGCAAAGCCTCCTATACTGATGGTCGGTTAGGACCTTCTAGCTTCTTATCTACATACCCTGGAGTTTTTCCAAATTCTTTTGTTTGACTTTGCTCTTTTCTTACTTGCTCTTTACTTTTGCTTGTTTTCGCCATAATCTCAACCTCCTTCTTTCATATTTTTGACGACACCACGGGTTTTACTACTTGTAACAAATGGAAGTTTTACATTCTTAAAAAAGTGTAGACAAAATATAAACTATACACTAAGCAGTATTTTAATGGAGAAAAAAAGTGTGACATATTTATTAGTCACACAGGGAAAATTC
The DNA here is from genome assembly GCF_003944835.1 of Bacillus sp. HMF5848. Taxonomy (GTDB): domain Bacteria; phylum Bacillota; class Bacilli; order Bacillales; family HMF5848; genus HMF5848. The sequence goes on along the minus strand of NZ_RWIV01000001.1, from coordinate 2,180,762 downwards.
CTCATTCGATATTGATTTTCTTGCCAGATTTTTTAGGGATTTGTAAGCGTAGTATTCCATTTCGATACTCCGCCTTTAACTTACTCAGGGCAGCTAATTTTGGAACTTTAATTCGTTCTGAAACTCCATCTAAATTTCTAGGTAGCTTCTCACTTTTTTGATTAGTTATACTTACATTAATTTCTTGTCCGATTATACGTATGTTAATATCTTCCTTGGAATATCCAGGTACTTCCATATTAATATAAATACAAATATTATCTTCATACATAACATAAGGAATACTGGAGACATCTCCGCCGGAAAAGTAGCTATCCATAACGCCTAACAGTGTTTTTTGGGGCTTTTGTGTAAAGAATTGATTCATAAGTGTCATCGGATTTGATCTATACTTTCGATTATAAGTCATACTGTTAACCTCCCATTTCTTCTCTTATCTAATAATATATGGGAGGACACCCATAAGCGTATGGGCCAATATCCTAAACATAAATCGTGCTTGATAATTCTAAAGAACTCCTATGATTAAACGAACCATTAATTTTTACTGGTCTAACCGAAATAGTACCACTAACATCTATACTTCTAAATTTTCTCTGTCTGTCATAGCCAAATAATTTGAAAGATTTTTCATCAAAATACGCAGGTAGAAGGGTTATACAATTATGGGTCGTTTTAACTTCTAAAATTTGTTTATTTCGAATCCATTCAGAAAATAAATTTATGTCGATTAAATTCATTATTAAACGTCTCCTTTTAATAATTCTTTATTTATAAAGTGTATGCAACATTTTCAAATACTTTATCTAAGAAATAATAATTTATTGAAGATTTTATGAACAGAAGAAAACTATTACGATGGTGATTTACAAACGTATTATCTGACTTATAATTGAAGTATGAATGGAGGTATTAATCCTTGAAGGAGACTTTAATTGAAAATGTAACAAATACTCAAATCTTAATAGACGTTCGCTCACCAGATGAATTTAAGGATGCCACTATTCCAAATGCAGTTAACATTCCTTTATTTTCTAATGATGAACGCCAAACAGTTGGTACTATTTATAAAGAACAAGGACCTAATCAAGCAAAATGGAAGGCGATGGAATTAGTTTCTCATAAAATCCCAAACATTCTCGAAAATATTAGAAACTTAGCGAATGACCATGATGCAGAACCAATTATATTTTGTTGGAGAGGTGGTATGAGAAGTAAAGCAGTTACAACATTTGCTTCTTTTTCTGGATTAAATGTTAGCCGATTAATCGGAGGGTATCGAGCGTATCGAAACTACATTCTAAATATTTCTCCGTCATTATTGCCTGAAACAGGTATTATAATCCACGGTAATACCGGAGCTGGAAAAACAGAGTTGCTTCAATTACTAAAAGACAAACAACAGCCTATTATTGATCTTGAAAGCATTGCTAACCACCGCGGATCAGTATTTGGTCAAATTGGTCTTCGTAAACCTCATAATCAAAAGATGTTTGATGGTTTGTTGTTTGATAATCTAAAAGAGATTAGCCATTATAAATATTTTATAATGGAAGCAGAAAGTAAGCGGGTAGGGCATTGCATTCAGCCAGATTATTTATTAAAAGTTAAACAAAGAGGTTTACATATTTTATTAACTTCACCGATAGAAGAGAGAGTCAAACGTATTAAAAATGAATATATAATTCCATATGAAAATGAGTCTTGGTTTGAGAGTACAGTCGTACAAGCTATTTCAATAATTAAAAAAAGATTGGGTCTTGAAATATATAACGATATTTATAATATGTTTGTTCATAAGCAATACGATGACTTTATTGAATTGTTATTAACAAAATATTATGATGCTTGTTATGATTTTAAGTCAACTGAATACATTGATACATTTATACCAGTAGATGGTTCAAACCTAGAGATCGCAGCAAAACAAATTCAAGACATTATTTTGAACCATGTGACCGACTCAACAAGTATTAAGGTGTAATAGTAATTATTTCATTCCTGTTGTATGGAAAAAAACTCATTTTGTCAACCACCGAAAAAAAGTGTCGTGGAAATAAACCTTCGATGCTTTTTTAATTGTTTTATTGTGTATAACAGCTAAAGATTCTAACAAATACGATGCCGCGTTAGGACAGCATTAATTCCTGGTTTTAAAAACCTTGACGCTTGTCCCTTTGATAACAAAAAGCTTTATGATATGTTAAGATTATGCAAAGGAAATATGTTCACGATTTTTCTACAAGCATTATATTATTGGAAAGGGGGATATACATGGCTCAGTATAATTGGATGACACGTCCAACTTTGAAAAAAGTACGTTGCATTCATACCGATGCAGATAAATACATGGTTAATCGAGCACTAACTGCAGGGAAAGAATATGAAGTAAAGAATGAAACGGAAGAATTTATTTTTATCATAGATAACACAGGTCGCGTTGGTGGATATTATAAAGAATATTTCTCAAACGAATAAATATTTTAGGGAGAGGCAAAATTGTATAATCTTTTAACACAACTAACAGCTTTACATGGTCCATCCGGTTATGAACAACCTGTTTCGCATTTTATTAAAGAGTACATTGCAGACATTGTAGATGAAGTATACATTGATCGTATCGGAAATGTAATTGCTAAGAAAAAGGGTAATGGAAAAAAAGGTCCTAAAGTTATTGTTACAGCTCATATGGACGAGGTAGGCTTTATTGTAAAAAAGATAGAATCAAATGGATTCATTCGTTTTGAAAAACTTGGTGGACACGATGATCGAATTTTACTTTCCCAAAAAGTACTAGTTCGAACAGCAGAAGGTACTGTGTCGGGAGTGATTGGTACTATGTCTGCCCACTACGTAAAATTTGACGATTCTTCCAAGGTACGTAAGCACCAACAATTATATATTGATATCGGAGCTTCCTCTAAAGAGGAGGTGTTAAGTTTAGGCGTAAAAATTGGTTCGCCTATTACTTATGCTACGCCATTGTCATACTTAGGTAATGAGAAAACAGGAAAAGTCGTTGGTAAATCACTAGATAATCGTGTAGGATGTGCCGTTATTATAAAGGCATTAGAAAATCTGTGCTCTAGTGATTTTGCAGGGGAGTTAATTTGTTTATTTACTGTACAAGAAGAGGTAGGCTTGAGAGGGGCGTCAGCAGCAGCTGTAGGCTTAGATGCAGATGTTGCAATTGCTCTTGATACGACTGCCGTTAGTGATACAAATGAAGAGACAATGGATAATTCTCTTTTACTAGGGGGAGGTGTTGGGATTAAAGTAATGGATTTCAGCTTAATTGCACATCCATCTGTAAAAGAGTACATAGAAAGAATTGCTGAAGAAAAATCTCTTTCTTATCAATTAGAGGTATTTCCAGGTATCGGTACAGATGGCGGTGCCTTAGCTCTAAGTAACCAAGGTATTCCTACCGGTGTATTGTCCATCCCATCTCGATATGCTCATGCACCATATGAAGTCATTGATTTAAATGATGTAAACGCCACACTTGAATTACTTTTAGGTTTTTTAAAAAGCTTAGATGAACACAGTGTGTTTTCTTTTTAAAGCTTTTATAATGTGTCAAAGTGGGAAAGCTACTTAATAAAGATATCACAAGGAGGTTGTTTACATGAGTTTAGAATGGTATTATCGCGTTGAACCATTAGTAAGAACTAGTCTGCCTGATATATGTGAAAGCTTTGATGATTATGATGTGATTTTTGAATCAATCACATCAACAAAGCATCCTTCTTTTCAGTTCTTTATTGTCTTTGATGATGAAGAAACAGCTTTATTTTGTAGCATACATTTCGATCCAATCAATCAAGAATTTTATTCTTTATATTACGATGAAGAATCAGAGTATGAAGTTAAAGTACTTATGCATGATGTACAAGACATATTAGATTACATACACACTGCTTTTCATGAAGTACTAGATGAGATTGAGGATATGGAAGATATTGAGAACTTTGAAGATGACATCATTGATGATTTAACAGTTGAAGAAAATTTTGAAGATGAACTAACTGATGAAAGCATTGAATGGATTTCTAACGACAAGTATATTCATGTTGAATCACATACTAATGATAAACATACTCAAGACAATATTCATTATAAATTAGGGTTTGTTCGTGATACAGGCGATGGAGTTCTTTACAGAAAAACAATTACTTCCATTGAGGATGAAGAAGTAGAAGAAGAAGTAATTTTCTATTTTAAAGAAGAGGAAGCTAATTATTTAATTGAATTACTTAACGATTATAAAAAAGTTCAATCTTAAATTTTGAATACTAGTTCTTTACCACTTGAAGCTAAAACCACTGATCTGGTTTTAGCTTTTTTTATTATTTCAACTGACTTCCCAAAATACATAGCTTAATTATAACTCTTGACAGACTTGAATATTTTATTTAATATACCCTTATAGGTATTTAATATATTATACACTCAGGAGGAAAAGAACTTGGACCAATTTGTAAACTTTATAATACCAATAATACTAATACTGTTTATTATAATGAAATTTATGCCTGTAAAAGGCGTAACCGACATTTCAACAGCACAACTAAAAACTATTGTCAGCGATAAATCAAAGCAATTCATAGATGTGCGAACACCAGGTGAATATAAATCAAACCACATTAAACAATTTAAAAATGTGCCGCTTAATCAAATTAATTCTAAAATTAATGATTTATCGAAAGAAAGTGAAATTGTAGTAATTTGTCAAAGTGGTATGAGAAGTAAAAATGCATGTAAAATATTAAAAAAACAAGGATTTACAAATATCACCAACGTTAAAGGTGGGATGAACGCTTGGAATTAATTTTCTAGTGAATTAAAAGATAAAGGATATTGTAACAATAAATCGAGCTAAACTTGTTGTAGACATTGAAAGACAGCAAGAGATAAAAATTGGTCCTAATCGTTGGGCGCATCACAATAATCATTACTCTATTGCTTAAGCTGTATAAGTTGAATCCTAGTAAACAAGGATTCAGCTTTTTTATTTTAAAACATAAATTATCGAAGTTAAGAACAATAGACTGAAGATTGCACAATACATAAAATTTTGATATTTTAAAAAAGTACATAGAATGGAGGGCATATATGAAAAAGGCTGCTGTAATTGGTTTAGGGGCTATTGGAGAAAGATTTATTAGTAATATGAAAGAGCTTACTCAAATTAAAATTATTGGTGTATGTGATACAAATAGAAGTAAGGCTGAGATGATTGCCAGTACAATTTTTGAGTGTAAAGCTTATGACAATTATGAGCTTTTACTTTCTCAAGAAACGGTGGATTTTGTTTATGTAGCAGTGCCACCAAAATTCCATTTCGATATAGTAATAGCTGCTATAGAAAAGGGGATCCATATTTTATGTGAAAAACCGTTAGCAAATTCAATTGAAGAAGCGTTGCTTATTCGTGATAAAGCAAACAAAGCAGGAATTGTACATGCTATGAACTTTCCACTAAATTATAGTGCAGGTGCTTACACATTTTTCACCAAAATAAAGAATGGCGAGATTGGAAAGCTTCGTCGCTTAGAATTGTGTATGCAATTTCCACAATGGCCACGTCCATGGCAGCAAAATGAATGGGTTGCAAGTCGTGAACAAGGCGGATTCATACTGGAAGTTGGGGTCCACTTTATTCAACAAACTTTAAAGATATTTGGCAATGCAACATTAATTCATAAAGAATTAGAATTACCTGAGGATCCAAAACGTTCAGAAATCGGAATTTATGCATTACTACATTTAAACGATACACAAGTACCATTTGTTATTTCGGGTCTTAGTGATATAGCTGGTGAAGAGCGTATAGCTTATACAGCATATGGCACAGATGGTACGCTATCCCTTATTAATTGGCGCGACTTACAAGCTGCCAAAATAGGTGAGGCAATGCAAGAAGTTCGAGAACTTGAAGAACCGAAGACAAACTTACTTGATGAATTTATTTCAGCTATTGATGGTAAACAAGCTGATATTTATGATTTTAATGTTGGATATGACGCTCAACAAATGCTTGATCAACTTAGAGGATAAGCTTTCTTTCTTTAATGGATTAGTATATTATGTATATGCATCACGATATAGTAATCAATAAGTAAGGAGTGTTAACGATGTCAGCTATTACAGTTTATCAAGTTAAAGACGACTCACTAAATAAAATCAAACAGCTTTTTAAATCAGATGAGGATTTTACAAAAGAAATACTACATACTCACTTTGCAGTGGTGTTAGAATCAAGTGAAGTGCCCGTTTTTGCAGATGAAGAAATTCTTCTTGACTCAGTGGAGGCAATGGTAAATGCTTCTCAAAATAAGCTCCATAAATTTGGTGCTTTCGATGCTGTATTAATAAGTGATAAGAATAAAAATACTTGTATATTAATGCTTGAAGATGATGAATATGAGTTAGTTGAACTCTCATAAATGTCTGAATAAAACCACCTCCAAACATATATACTAACACTTGTTCGGAGGTGGAAAGTTTGGATCAATCTTTTGAAGAAATGTACAACTTATATAAACAACAAGCAACACCTGAACAGGAACAACAGCAACCGTCATTAAATCAAGAAAAGATCGTTGCTGTCCGGAAAAATGATGAGGGAGATATTATAGCCTTTAAAACTGAGTCAGGTAGAGAGTTAGATTACTTTTCAGCTCTCGAGTCCGCCAAGATGGGGCAGTTAGCACATGTAGATGTTTTCCAAAAATATGGACGTGAAATAATCAGAAGTAAGCCAGATGGAATAAAGGAAAATAATCTCGATGAACTCCCTACATTTTAAAACAGTGAGGAAAAGCTCTCACTGTTTTTTTGAAAAATCGACTGTTTCCTAAATGAATTTAATTCGAATATAATTATTTTAAAATTCGAAAAATTAACTTTGTTTGCCTAGTTCAGTGATAAGAAGATGTTGAATATGCCACGCCCAAAAAAGAAGGTTATTAGGTTGTATAGGTGAGGATTTAGGCGATTCGCACATGAAAAAAACTATGTTAATGAATTATATCCATAAGAAATCTTATCAGACTTGAACTGTATATTACATATCATTTAATTTTTATGTCCTTCAATATATAGGAGGTTTTAATGAAGAAGATTGCCGTTTCCTTTAGTGGTGGTAAGGATTCTACTTTAGCATTATATAGACTAATACAAACAAAGCAATGGGATATTCACTGTCTTATCACAACAATTACAGAAACTTATCAAAGAGTAAGCATACATGGATTTTGTGAAGAGCTCTTGCATAGTCAATCTGACTCCCTCGGTATACCTCTAAAAAAAGTATACATTCCAATAAACTGTACCAATGAGCACTATAAATTCAAAATGAATAAAGCCTTAAAAGAACTCGTTAATGAAGGGGTTACACATGTTATGTTTGGTGATATATTCTTAGAGGACATTAAAATATACAGAGAGGAATTAATCCGTCCTCATGGGCTTCACGCCGTTTTCCCTTTATGGGGTGAAAATACAGTTCAATTGTTAGAAGAATTTATAGCGTTGTCATTTGAAGCTGTGATTACTTGCGTTGACACAGAAGTACTGAGTGAGAAGTATGCTGGTAAGACTATAAATACAGCTTTTGCTAAGTTTCTTCCTAAAGGTGTCGACCCGTGTGGTGAAAACGGGGAGTTCCATTCATTTGTCTTTAATGGTCCTATATTTCGTAAACCTATCAATATTTCGTTAGGTGAGACTAAGCTATCAAGCAATCGCTTTCTTTTTAGAGATATTATTTTAATTTAATGTTTTTGTTCCTATATTTTTATTAACAATTATATTAAAAATATATATTTAGTATGTTATTATTCAATTAGACATACACCTGAGAGGAGTTCAATTATGGTTCGTACGATATTTTGGTTTATATATTTTTGGGGGTTTTTGCTTTATTCTACAATTGGGTTAAAAAAAGCTAAAGCACTTCACTCATCAGAAGGTCATAACATTAATAAGACAGATAGATTGATACATAGTTTACCAAGAGAATGGGCTAGATCACTTATAAAAATAACAGGGTCTAAAGTTACAGTCCATAACGAACAAAATATTCCAGTTGATGGCCCTGTATTATTTGTGGCTAATCACCAAGGGAATTTTGATATTCCTGTGTTGATTGGTCATATTGATAAACCAAAGGGGTTTATTTCTAAAATAGAAGTTAAAAAACTTCCCATAGTACGCGATTGGATGGAAGTTATGCAATGTATTTTTATTGATAGAAATAACAGACGACAATCAGTAAAAGCATTACAAGATGGGGTTGAAAAACTGAAGACAGGACACTCCATGGTAATTTTTCCGGAAGGTACAAGAAGTAAAGGAAACAAGATGGGGGAATTTAAAACAGGCTCCTTTCGCTTAGCTGTCAAAGCAGAAGTACCCATTGTACCAATTACGATTAATGGAACCTATAAAATTATGGAAGCAAACGGTTGGATTATGAAGCCCGCAGAAGTTTCTGTTACAGTGGGAGAATGTATTCCATACACCGAATATCACCACTTAAACTATGAACAACTAGCAACACTTGTGAAAACTAAAATTGAAGAAAAATTATAGTAAGAAACCATCTTCTGATGGTTTTTATTATTCTGTTAAAGCGCTTTCATATTTGCTCAAATGTTCACAAAATTTACAGGCAATTCCTGGTATACAGTACTATAATAGTAGTTGTAACTAAACTCAGTCTAAGAAGGTGAAGGTTTGTGAATCCAGATTTGGTCATCACGTTTGTCATCTTAGCAATTACAACAGTTTTTTTTATTAATGGCAAGTTTCGTACAGATATTGTAGCAATTGGTTCAATGCTAGCCTTGCTATTAGCTGGTGTTGTCACTGCAGAAGAAGCGCTGGCAGGCTTCTCTAATAGTGTAGTAATTATGATTGCGGGACTTTTTGTAGTAGGTGCGGGTATATTTCGAACAGGCTTAGCTAAGTTAATTGGGAAGCAACTATTGAAACTGGCAGGAAGAAGTGAATTAAAACTCCTAATCATTGTAATGTTAGTAACAGCGGGCTTTAGCGGTATTATGAGTAATACAGGAACCGTTGCCGTTTTGTTGCCAGTTGTTATTAGCCTAGCTTTAGACATGAAGGTATCACCATCTAAGTTTTTAATACCATTAGCGTACGCCAGTAGTTTAGGTGGCGTACTTACATTAATTGGGACACCACCGAACCTAGTTATTAGTCAGACTCTTAAAGATTATGGATTTGAAAAATTATCATTCTTTGATTTTACTGGAATCGGCCTTATCGCTTTAATAACCGGATTGATTTACATGGCAACGATAGGTAGAAAACTATTACCTTCTCAAAAAGCTGCCAATATTAATAATGAGGATGTTATCTCGCCTAAGCAGCTTGCTATCTTTTATAAATTACACAATGAGCTTTTTAAGGTAAAAGTAAAAAATGGCTCCGAGCTCATAGAGCATACTCTTAGGGAAATTAAAGTTAGTGAGAAGTACAATGTCACTATTATAGAAATTCAACATAAGCTTAGAGAACCGCTGCTGCTATTCGCGAACGGACCACACGAAGAAGCAACGTCTGAAAGTAAAATTGAAGCAGATGACATACTGTTATTATTAGGAAAAAAATCTGACGTTGAATCCTTTTGTCAAGCCAATAATGCTGAAGTTTTAACATCTTCAGATGAAGCTGATTCGTTACAGTCAAGAGACTTAGGTATGACAGAGATTCTTATTAGTCCACATTCGAAATTTATAAATCATACATTAGAAGAGCTTAAATTTCGAGAAAAGTATAAGCTCAACGTGCTCGCTATAAACCGAAAAGGCTATTATATTAAAAATCATTTGGCAAGAACAAAATTAAGATTTGGTGATGCTTTACTTGTTCATGGTCCATGGGAAGATATTGAATTGTTAAGTAAAGATTCCAATGATGTCATGATGATAGGACAAATTGAAGAAGAAGCTGGAAAAGCATATGCTAAAGGACGTGCTCCCATAGCGGCAGCAAATATGATATTAATGATTATCTTAATGATGTTTAACATAGTACCATCTGTTGTGGCAGTACTTATTGCAGCATTCTTAATGATTGCAACTGGATGCTTACGCAATATGAACGATGCTTATCGGAAAATTAATTGGGAGTCTGTTATTCTTATTGCAGCGATGCTACCCATGTCAACTGCATTGGAAAAAACCGGTGGCGTTAAGCTTATTTCTGATGTTATGGTCTCATCTTTAGGTGAATACGGTACCTATGCTATTATGGCAGGGTTTTATGTAGTTACGATGATCTTGAGCCAATTTATAAGTAATACAGCAACTGCTGTTATTTTTGCACCTGTTGCCATTACAACGGCAGCGAGTCTAGGCGTAAGTCCATACCCGTTGTTAATTTCGATTTCTATTGCCGCAAGTATGGCATTTGCTACACCTGTAGCAACGCCACCTAACGCACTTGTAATGACAGCAGGGGGATACCAGTTCAAGGACTTTGTCAAAGTTGGTATTCCTTTGCAACTCATATTATCTGTTGTAATGATTATTTGCATTCCATTATTTTTCCCTTTTTAACATTATGAATATAGTTATGAAATCTGTAACAATTTAGATGCAGGTAAACTGGTAATATCAGTTATAATTAAATTGTGCTGAAAAAAGCTTACAAGAAAACTAGTACTTACTCTAATCTCAGTACGAATAAAATTCTTTATTGAGGTGAAAAGGGATGGAATGTACAACAGTAATTAATTTAGAAAGAGAAGAAATTGAACAATTATTAAATGTGACGACAAACTTTAACTATGAAGAGTACGATAATGATATTGTAGAGGCTTGTGTAGAAAGCTTTGTCTGTAATGAAACCTTAAACAAAATAGATACAGACGATGTTATGGAGATGTTGCTTTCAACTCTTCAAAAAATGCAAATTGTTCAGCAAGAGATTTGTGATTTCTCGTATGAAATTCCATCATGCGGCAAAGTAAATAAAAACCATGACAAAGTATTATCAGAAAATGATATTCGCTTTGTCATTGAGTACACTACTTCTAAAAGCTTACTTCAAAGGGCATAACATATATTTTAAAGCCATTTTCTACGTGAAAATGGTTTTTTTGTTATAATAGTTTATATAAGACACATATTACATTTTTAGTGAGGATTGGGTATGACAGAAGAACAAAATGAAGTGGACAAGCATATTGAAGATATTAAAAAATTCGAGTCTGATTTATATGATGATGATGAGCAAATAAAAGAAGAATTATTATCACCAAGAACAAAACAATCAAATAAACGTGACTTAACACCTAGAGCGAAGTTAATTTTATCTGTTATATCAATTTTTTTAGTGTTACAAATTATTGGCTCATTAGGCCAAATCTTTAGTCTTCCGGCTATACAATTTCTACGTACTTCATACGAATTATCACAAATACAAGAAGTTCAAGAATATAAGAAAGCGATTGTGACAATTAAATCAGACAATCGCAAGGGAACAGGATTTAATATAACTCCAGAAGGATTAATAATTACCAATGCGCATATCGTTGAAGACAATCCAATAGCTTATATTGACTTTTCAAATGGTCCACTATATCAAGCATCTGTGGAAATAACTGTTCCAAGTAAGGACTTAGCTATACTTTCCATTGATAAAAATCAGGATGTAACAGAATTACCGTATATAACACTGGCACGAGATAAATCATGGGGTATTGGTGACCATGTTTATTTCATAGGCAACCCACTACGTTTTTCTTACATTGCTAATGAAGGTGAAATTCTCGGAGAAGTAGGTAGTAGTAATTTATCCATACCTGTTATGGCTATAGATGCACCTGTATATAAAGGAAATAGTGGAAGTCCTGTAATTGATGAAAATGGAAATGTGATAGCAATTGTGTACGCAACAGGAACAAGAACATTAGATAACAAAACTAAAAAGGTTGGATTAGCAGTCCCTGCGTATGAAATTATTAGTGTAGTAAAGTCGTTTCAAGAATAATCTTAATTTGAATCCAAATGCAGGAGATTTTCAATAAAAAAAGAACTAATATATATGTTGAATAAAGCAACTAATCTGTTGCTTTTTTCTAAATAGTATTGTGTTAACTATAGGGGGAAGCACTTATGTCTAATGATAGGGTTCAGCTCAATGTAAGGGTACCTAAAGAGGTTGTCGAAAAATTAGAAACAATTGTTTCATATTATGAAGAAACGACTCCATTCGGAAGAGTTTATAAAGGTGATGTGTTAGCAGATATTATTGATAAATCATATCAAGTTATGATAAAACAAAAGGAATCACGCAATACTAAGTTACGATAATAACGTTATGTAAACTAGTTATTATATCCTACCTAATAGTAGGATTATTGTAACGTATTCTTCGTTTCCTGAATGTGTCTTAACCATTCCTTTGCATGAGTAAGTTCTGCTGAACTAGAATTTTGTAAACTGGCTTCTTCAATAGCGGCTTGTGCAGCAAAAATACACTGTTGTACATATTGATACGCAGCAGGGGAGTTCTGGGCTTGCGCTTCAATAACGGCATTTTCAGCTTGAAGTACTAATTTCATAAAATCTCTATTTATTTCATTCAAATGTCACACCTCCTATGATTTAGTTGGCTGAAATTTCTCAAATAAAGATCTTTTTATATTGTCATTTTGTTTCCAACGTGGGCGTACAAATAACATCACAACCAGTATAATAACAATAAAACCTATGCTAATAAAAAAACCAGGTCGACTTGATTCGCTAAATAGTGTGCCAATAACTGTGACAAATATAAGCATAATCCCAAACAAGTAACTGAACTTTACTAACCTTCCCACGGACAGGAGACGCCTCGCAGATAATAAAATAAAGATCCAATTATAAATGAGCATAAGACCAGCTGCGGTTGTTATATATTCATACACTTTATCTGGCATGAGCAATGAAAATACGATGGAAGCAGTTAAACTAAATACTGTAATTAGGAAAGCAGGTATTGGGACAGCTAATTTTCCAGCTTTAGCAAATCGTTTAGGTGCATCGCCCTCTTCAGCCAGTGTGATAAGTATTGTTGTTACTGCGTATATAGAAGCAACCATTGTTGAAAAACCAGCAATGATTAATGCACCATTAAATATGTGAGGCACAAAGTTCAATTGAAAAGGTTCTAAAGCAGTCACAAATGGACTTTGATCTGTCTCAAACGATTTAAAATTAATCATAAGAACTGCAAGACCGATAGATAATATATAAATGAACGTTAAAATTAGTAGCATAATCTTCCCTGATTTCGGTGCATCCTTAGGTTTCTCTAGTTTTATAGCTAGTAAGCCCATTACTTCGACGCCTCCAAAAGCATAAAAGCCAAAAATCATTGAGGATAAAAAACCACTTATTCCAGCTGCAAAGAACTGATTAAATGACTCTGTGAGTTTTATTGGTTTTGAACTATCAATAACATTAAATACGCCTAGAAGAGCAATGATAATAAACATGACAATGGCTGATACTTTGATTATGGCAAAGAGATTTTCCAACTTGTTTAGCCAGGCAACGCCGATTAATAATATGACAAGCCCTAGACAAGCATATATGCACGCAAAAATCCACAATGGTACTGAAGGAAACCAGAACTTCGTAAATATAGACAATGCAGTCATTTGACTCCCCATTATTAAAACCTCAGAAAACCAATATACCCAACCACTACAAAAACCGGCCCAGTGGCCAAATGCTTGTTGAGCATAAGAACGAAACGCTCCTTTTTTTGGTTCCCGTGCTACCATTCGAGCTAACCCATCAAATACTAAATAAGTGGCAACTGCGGCAAGGAATAATATAATGATAATTGAAGGTCCAGTTTTCCTTATGGCAATACTTGTCCCTAAGAAAAAACCAGTACCAATTATGCAGCCTACACCAAATAATGACAGCTGCCACCATTTCATTTTCACATCATGTTTCACGTTTCATCACCACATAACAATTAGTCTTAATTATTGTACACTTGGATGTAATAAATATGTAATCACAACATATACAACTTTGACATTATACTTACAAGGGTATATTATATATGTATAAGATTTTAAACTTAAAGAAGGTGTATATAGAATGATTTATATAACTGTAATTATCATGACATTTGTTATTAGACATATATATAAATGCTACTTTCCTGTACAAGGACTTCGTTGCCGCGAAATTACAAATAAAGACAATGCCGTTTATATAGATGTTCGAGATTTTCAAGAAGCAGCAAAGGACCCAATACCAAATGCCATAAACATACCTGTCGGGTATTTAAAGCGTCATTATAAAGATATTCCACTAAAAAACATTCATATTGTTGCTGGCACAGATTTAGAAAAAAATATGGGTGCGCGTATCTTACGTCAAAAAGGATTTCAAGTCGAAAATTATACGTTCGCTAATTGTCATTGCAAGGAAAAAGTCGCTATGTAAGAAGTGAAAGGAGACATATTAAAAATATATGGAACCACTAAGAGACGAAGAGATTGTAAAAGTTATTCACACAATAGAAAACTGGCATATAGTTGAGGATGGAAATTGGATTCAAAGGAAATACCGGTTTAAAGATTATTTAGTAGCTTTACAGTTTGTACATGAGATCGGAACTCACGCTGAAACAATTCAGCACCATCCTTTCATTTCAATTGACTATAAATTAGTAAATGTTAAATTAACATCATGGCGCGCAAAGGGAGTCACAAAATTAGATATTGATTGCGCCAAACATTATAATGAAATTTACAATAAGTTAATAAAATAATAGTTTTACACGACAAAAAAGGTGATACAAAATGTATCACCTTTTATCATTTATTATGCTTTAACAACATTAGCAGCTTGAGGTCCGCGGTTGCCTTCTACGATGTCAAAATTTACAGTTTGGCCTTCTTCAAGAGTTTTGAATCCGTCACCTTCGATAGCTGAGAAATGTACGAATACGTCATCTCCACCTTCAACTGCGATAAAGCCAAATCCTTTTTCTGCGTTAAACCATTTTACAGTACCTGTGTTCATTGTGTTCCTCCTAAAAATATAAAAAATTAAACACTAACACTTCGATTAGCCATTTTTATCATCAAAAAAAGGCGTGATTACAACTTTGGACCAAGTAATCGTCCACAACTGTTGTAGCCACGACCTTCTAAAAATCCAAAATATGTATCATCGATCTTATTAGTGTAACTTTATGCTACATTATAATACCAATAAAGTCAAATAATTTATTCATTAACGAGAAATATATGATACAATTCTCAAATACTGATATTTGTATAAGGAGTAAATATGAATCGTAATAGAATTCTATGGACAATGGCATTTGCCCAATTTTTAGTTATGCAGGTTTGGTTTAATTTCTCTGCAGTCATGCCAATAGTACAAGTCGAATGGCACCTAAATGGTACACAGTCAGGGTTAATAGTTGCTTTTTTCCATGTAGGATATGTTTTGGCTGTATTTTTTTACAGCTTTCTTAGCGATAATTACAATCCTAAATATTCTTTTATTTATGGTGCTTTAATAGCGGGGATATCTGGAGTACTTTTCGGTTTGTTTGCCAACAATTTTATTGCTGCTCTTTTTCTACGAGTGATTTCTGGTATCGGAGTAGCTGGGATTTATGTTCCAGGTATGAAGCTACTTGCAGAATTATTTTCTGTCCGAGAGCGTGGCCGAGCATTTGGTGTGTATGTAGGTTCACTCGTCGCAGGGTCAGGATTTTCATTATTCGTTTCCGGTCTTATTATCAATCAATTCGGCTGGAGAGCTGTTATTGTATTAACATCAATTGCTAGCTTAATCGCTGCTGTTATGATGATGTTGTCTAAACTTCCTGATATAACAATACAACAACAAAAAATTACATTGAAGGATGTAACTCGTGTTATTAAAAAAAAGAATTTATTAGTGAATTTAGGTTATGCAGGACACTGCTGGGAACTGTATGCAATGTGGGCTTGGATAGGACCATTTATGGTTCATTACTTTACTCTTAAGGAGAGTACACATGCTGTTCAAATTGGCAATTTAACAGCATCCTGTATCATTATGATTGGTGCTTTTGCTTCATATAATGGAGGAAGACTTTCAGATACATGGGGACGAACTAAAACAATACAATTTTTCATTATAATAAGTATAGCTTGTTCACTGATAATCGGCTGGTTAACTATTTTACCAATTTGGATGATGGTATTACTGGCCCTTATTTATGGGTATACAATTATTGCTGACTCACCTGTATATAATACATTACTTACTGAAATTACAGACAAAGATGTATTAGGTATATCTCTTGGTGTTCAATCTGTTATGGGCTTTAGCTTCACCATTGTTTCACCGTTTATTTTTGGGATTTTACTAGATATATTTGGTTACGGTGTAGCTTTTTCAATATTAGGTATAATTACTGTCATGACACCTTTGTGTTTAAAAGCACTAAGTAAAACTTTAAAACTAGAAGAAGCATAGGAGAGAATCTCCTATGCTTCTAGTCGCTAAGTAAGTCATAAACTTCCTGGTCTAATTTTTTAGCAAGTTCTTCCCCGTATGTTTTCTCATACTCAGGCTCAACGGTAATTTTACCACCGTAAAAGATGACATTTTCAACTTCCTCAATGTTTACAGTTGCAACACGATATTTCATCGACTTTTCAATAACATCAGAAATCGTTGCTTTTCCTTTAATTGAATAGTAGCCTCCAGCACCTATAACACCAAACGTAACCTCAGGGTTTGCTTGGATATTCGTAACACTTGTTCCCTTATGACCAAGTGCAAATTTAATTGTTTTCCCATCTGAATGAGCCTTTAACCACGAGACTGCACTTAAATGAGGTTCACGTGTTTTTTCATCTAATGTTATAAGCGCTACAATCTTTTCTCCTTGAAGAACATCAATTAATTCCTTCGATAAAGACGATTCAGTATTTGCCAAAGTAAATCCTCCTAATTATGTGTTGATATAATTGAAATAGTAATTTCTCCTATATGTTACTTAGTGTATCGAAAACAACTACTTTTTACTAATATTTTGATTGAATGTTCAAAATTTGAATTTTATTTAATACAATTACACTATACGTATTTTAAGGAGCTGAGATGATGTCGTTTAGTTATATCTCGCAATTAAGATGTCCAAAATGTGGCGCTACATACACAGATATGGTAGAAAATCACCTATGTTGTTGTGGTTCTCCCTTGTTAGTTCAGTATGATTTAGACACCATGAAAAGATGCGTAAAAAGGCAAGACTTAAATAAGAACTATATGTCTCTTTGGAGATATCATTTTTTATTACCAGTTCGAGATAGTTCGAATATAGTTACACTCGGGGAAGGATTAACACCACTTGTTCCAATGGAAAGACTTGCTTCTACATATCACATATCTTCTTTACTAATGAAAGATGAGGGACTGATCCCAACAGGTTCATTTAAAGCGCGAGGCGCAGCTGTAGGTGTTTCTAAAGCAAAAGAGCTTGGCATTCAAGCTCTGACCATGCCTACTAATGGGAATGCTGGCGCTGCATGGGCATTGTACGCTGCTCGAGCAAATATGGCCTCATACATTGTTATGCCTTTGGATGCGCCCGAGATTACACGCAGAGAAGTTTCTGCAGCTGGAGCACACCTGTTTTTAGTAGATGGGCTTATTAGCGATGCTGGTAAAATAGTTGCGAATCTTGTTCAGGATTATAAGCTATACGACGCTTCAACTTTAAAAGAACCATATAGAATTGAAGGTAAAAAGACAATGGGTCTAGAGCTTATTGAGCAGCTTAATTGGAATGTTCCAGACGTTATCTTGTATCCAACCGGTGGTGGGGTCGGTATTATCGGCATTTATAAAGCTATCCAGGAACTAATGACTCTCGGTTGGATCGAAAACTCAAAAATGCCTCGCCTAGTTGCTGTTCAATCTGAAGGGTGTGCACCGATAGTACAAGCTTGGAATAACCAATCGCAAGAATCCGTGTTTTGGCAGCAATCAGAAACAATCGCATTTGGTATAAATGTTCCGAAAGCGATTGGCGACTTTTTAGTTTTACAGGCGTTATATGAGACAGAGGGTTGTGCAATTGCAGTAAGTGAAACAGATATAAAATCAACATTACATGAGATTGCTGAACAAGAGGGTTGCTTTGTTTGCCCGGAAGGTGCAGCTACTTTTGCTGCAGCAAAGAGATTGCGTGAGGAAAACTGGATAAAAAAGGGAGAACAAGTTGTGTGCCTCAATACAGGCATGGGACTCAAATATCCTAATGTCATTGATGTTAATAAATCTATTTTAAAAAAGGATGCTCGAATTAAAATAGTACATACTAGCTAAGTGATATCTAATTCATAGCAACCGCTAGCACTTTGCTAGCAATTGCTATATATTTTTCTCATACATTTAATTCATATATTTTTTGCAACTTTCGTTGAAATTCGTCCATATGTACAAATCTTGCTTCACGCAATAATTCCTTCCCATCAATATATAAAAGTAAAACTGGTACGGTAAAGATAGATAGGTAACCTGCAATTCCGTGTATATTATCAGCATTTATATGTTTTACTTTTATTAGTGGAAAATTAATTTGTAACATTGTGTCTACTTGAGGCCATAATGCATGACATACACTGCAATTTGGCCTCGATACGTATAAAAAAGCAATATGATTTTGTTTAATAAAATCCTCAATATCTTGTATTGATCTCAAATTAATCTCCTCCGAAAAGAATATTACTATCCAATTTAGTAAGCGTCTAATTTCATGTGAAGAATTGAAAGTCATACTCATCTAGCCGCTTTTTCAGTTAAGTACATACTTCACCCAGTTAATATAAATACTTTCTATTATATATCATTGATTCTAGTGCAACTTTGACTACTTCAACTACGACTAATTATTTAAAGGAACTAAATAATTAATTGTAGCGATAATATTACGGGCGAATAAAAACGGCTGTACCTATAGGGACTATATTTGCAAGCTCTTCAACATCCTTATTATACATTCTTACACAGCCCTTTGATACATACTTGCCTATCGACGATGGATTATTCGTACCATGAATACCGTATCCCTTTTTTGATAAACTCATCCACATTGTCCCAAAAGGGCCACCAGGATTAGGTGCTTTGTTAATAATAATATAGTTACCTGTGGGCGTTTGACTGACAATTTTCCCTACACCTATTGGATATGTTTTTTGAACTGCACCGTTTCTAGTCAATGTTAATTTACGATCAGATAAATCAATTTTAATTTGGTATGGAATCGTCTTTGGATCAGGATACCCTGGAATATTTAATTTTTGACCAACGTATATGAGATTAGGGTTAATACCTGGATTAGCATTGATGATGGATTGAAGCGACACTCGATAATCCTCTGAAATCTTAAATAACGTCTCACCACTTTTTACAGTATGAAGCATAATCAACTCTCCTAAAAGTCTTTTTGCTATCCTATTCAACAAAGGGGAAATTTTCTACATAAAATTTTTTATTGGCCCCCATAAACAAATTTGTAAAATCGAACCATATAAGTGAATAAACGGAAAGGTGTGAGTATGTATGTCGAAAAGCTTTAATGTACAAAAAAGAGGGGTGTCAGTAGCTCTTGTGTTCATGCTGATAATTGGTTTTGTCTATCCTTACAACCTAGCCTCAGCTGGCACACAAATTCATCTACATATTACAGGAGGAACATTGGATGAGGAGTCTACAGTAACTCTCGTTTATGATGATGATAAAACTATCACGATGAAAAGGCAAAATGATGAGTTATACAAAGCTGGCAAACCAAAGAATTTTGATGGCTCACTTGATGTTTTTTTTAGAGTAGAAGATGAAGATGAAGATGAGGAAACTTATGAACCTATAAAAATGACCGGTAAAAAAGGTACGATTAATTATTGGGTTAACGTAGAAAAAGATGATGATAATGAAGATGAAGATGAAGATGAAGACGGAGACGATGAAGGGGATGAGGGAGATGATGATCGTGACACAACTACATTTACTTTGAATGAACCACTGACTCCCTTCGTAAACAAAGTATTTAAAAACACTGATGGCACTTTTACAGCTTATTGGGGATATAACAATGAAAACGATATTGTTGTAGATGCAAAGACTAGTAAAATAAGTGGTTATTATTTTAATGAATTAAATGCAATGAAGGATAACTTCCAAGAAGGTAGAAACAATAATGCTTTTCAAACAATATTTATTGGTAATTCAATTACTTGGGCATTAACTGGTCCGGATGGGGATACAAGATATGCTACCGCTTACACAAATAATGCAGAAAGTTATCAATCACTCGTACCAACTGTCACAGCAGTATATGACAATCAAGATGGAACTTACACGGCTTATTGGGGTTTCGACAATAACAATACTGTTACAGTAAACGCATTAGAAAGTAAATTAGAAGGAAACGTAATCGAAACCGACGAGCCTATAAAAGAGTATTTCTTATCTGGCATGCAGGTTGAGGCGTTTAAAACAACTTTTACTGGCACATATGTAAGATGGAAAGTAAAAGGCCCGGATGGAGTGTTAAGAACAGCGACGGCAAAAGCGAATGATGCTCGTGACTACCGTTCACTTATTCCTGAAGTGACAGCAGTCTATAAACATGACAACGGGAGTGTGCAAGTGTATTGGGGGTATGATAACAATAATCTCGGAACTGTATCTGCAACAACTAGTACCTTCTCAGGAGGATACGTGCTAAATAACGCAAAACCAATGAAAAATAATTTTACGTCTGGAGAAGTTAAAGAAGCATTTACAACAAGGTTCTTTAATTCAGAACTTACATGGCGTTTACAAGGACCAGATGGTGTATATAGGTATGCAACTGCATATAGTTCTCAGGCAAAAAATTACACTTCAGTAGTTCCGTATGTTGATTCTGTCATTAAGAATAATAACGGTACGTATACTGCCGTTTGGGGTTATTACAATACAAATAATGTAACAGTATCTGTAAGTGTGAGTACTTTAGAAGGTACAATTTTAAAAGGAGAAGTCGCAAAGCAAGAAGGCTTTTTACCAGGAAGGCAACGCGAAGTGTTTGAGACTACCTTTAAAGGGGAGTCTACTTCTTGGACGATAAAAGGTCCAGATGGTAATTCACGAACTGTAACAGCATATGCAAACGATGCCGAATAAATACAAAAGCTACCAACCTTAAAAATCACCTGCAACAGCAGGTGATTTTGATTGTAATTGTGATTATTCTTTTTCTAATTTACTATCGTCCTCTTTATTAAACCAAAGTGGCTCTAAATCATCGACTTCACCATTGTAATTAATTAATATTTCTTCTCCACTTTTTATATCCTTGTAAGCAAAGAAATTAAAAGTGTGGGTATCAAAGTCAATTTCATATATAGCATTTGGAGTATATGAATGGTTAAAAAGCATGCCATAGCCAAGAAGAATAGCTGTATGATTAATGCCATATTCAAATGCATAATCTGCAAGTAATGTTTTTTCAATATACTTGTGTTCTTCATTTGGATAAGAAATCACTGGTGCTGAATGGATAAGCTCTCCTTTTTGTATATTCTGTGTTGCAAAAACACCTCTATTAAATTCACCATTACTTAATGGCGATGTTTTTACCTCGATCATAAATCACCCGCTCCTTATTATTTTTATTTTGCGAGTTGATAAAATTTTATCATTATTAGATTTTACACATATTTCAAGTCCAAAATCAAACGCAATTTATTTATTATAGCATAAAAAGTTCTATTACGTTTTCAAAAGGAAGTAGTCAGATTTCTTGTAAATGTATTGACTAAGATTATTACACACTGTATTTTATGGTATATATACATAAGAAAGGTGGCTATACAGTGCTAAAAAAGTTGGTACTAGTTTTTACTTTTTTCATCATACTTGCCGGATGTGGACAAGACTCTGACATTCCAAATGTTACGGAGTCAGAGCCGAAGCATTCAGAAACCAATCCCAATACGACGAATGGAGCAAATCCAGTCGTAACTATTACGATGGAAAATGGCAAACAAATTGTAATGGAGCTTTATCCAGATATTGCACCAAATACTGTAAATAACTTCATATCACTTATTAATAAAGGATTTTATGATGGAGTCATCTTCCACCGAGTTATCCCAGGCTTCATGATTCAAGGCGGAGATCCTCAAGGGACGGGAATGGGAGGCCCAGATTATACTATAAAAGGGGAATTTACTAATAACGGTTTTGAAAATAATCTTTCCCACACTCGTGGAGTTGTTTCCATGGCTCGTACTCAAGTACCTGATTCGGCTGGGTCACAATTTTTTATTATGGTCGCTGATACGCCTCAATTAGATGGTGAATACGCAGCCTTTGGAGAAGTTACATCTGGAATGGAAACAGTGGATGAAATTGTCTCTGTTGAACGTGATGGAAGGGACAAGCCATTAGAAGATCAGAGAATTAAGCAGATGACAGTTGATACATTTGGCGTCACTTATCCGGAACCAGAGGTATCACATTTAAACTTCTAAATATAAAAACACACGGTAAGCGAACAGCCCACATCATTTAACTTTTGGATGTGTAGTTCATAAGTCGTGTGTTTTTTGCTTTTCAGACAACTTATGCTTTAAAATTCATATATGTTTTATTCACTAGCCTTTTCATTTTTTCTTAATTACAATATATGAAGACTATATGGTTGTCAGAAAAAAGAGGCAATATAAATTTTAATTTTGACAGAATTAAATATTAGGAAAGATAAATAGATAAAACAAGTGGCAATTCAAACAAAATGCGTTTTGAAGTACTTTCTATAATCAAACGTATAAAAAAAGTCGTAATTTATTTTAAAAGAGGTAGAGATTTGTGAGTATTAAGGAATGGCAAGAGGCGTTACAATATGAAATAAATCATTTGAAGAAGTACGGCAGTACTACGTTTAAGGTGTTCAATGGGCACCTTTTGTCAACGAATGATGATTTCGTATATTATTTCGAATGTCCGTATGCTATTCGTATACCTAGTGGCTCTATTGTAAAGCTAGATTACGATGGTGTTAAAGTGGGCGGACGTGTGTTATCTGTTGAAGAAAAGAGTATTGCAGTTAGTTTAGAAAAAAGTATTGGTCATTTAGTAAATAAGGCATTGATTCAACATGATCCGTGGGAGCTTTTAGAACAATTATCAGATAGACTTACTGATATTCGAAAAAGTAAAAAGAAGCGACAGAGAATTAAGAATTTAATGGACCCTTCTATGCCAGCCAAACACCCCACTAGTGGTATTAAATCGAACGTTCATGAATTAATTTTACGATCTAAATACAACCCCATTACATTCGTTTGGGGTCCACCTGGGACGGGAAAAACGTATACTCTCGCAAGAGTTGCTGCAAATAAATATTTTAAAGGAAAACAAGTACTTGTATTAGCTCACAGTAACCAGGCGGTTGATGTTCTTATGACTGAAATATGGCATTTCGTTGAAAAAAAAGGGCGATTTAAAGAAGGTGACATAATTCGCTATGGCTCACAAAGTCAGAATAGCTCTGAAGCAATACATACGACAAAACTTATAGACAAGCACCATCCAAATTTAGCAGAAAAAAAAGCAAAGCTGCAAAATGAAAAGTCAGGATTGAAACGTGATTTATCTTCTTCATTTAGTAAAAGAGATGCAGAACGTCTGTTAAAAATAGAAAAAGAACTTACAGCAGTTTTGGAAAAAATACGACAAAAAGAGATACAATTTATCAAAGATGCTTCCATCATTGGCACTACATTGGCAAAAACAGCTGGGGATACAACTCTCTTTGAAAAAGAATTCGACTTAGTAATTGTAGATGAAGCAAGTATGGCGTATATACCACAGATAGCGTTCGCGACCTCGTTGGCCAAACGAACAATCGTATGCGGAGATTTTAAGCAATTGCCACCTATTGCCGCTTCCAATCACCAATCTGTTGTAAGCTGGTTAAAAGAAGATATATTCCACAAAGCTGGTGTTGTAAAGCTTGTAAACGAAGGCACATGGCATCCACATTTATTTTTACTGAAAGAGCAACGTCGGATGCATCCGGATATATCAGCTTTTACGAACAAATATATATATCAAAGCCTAGTGTCAGATCATCAAAGTGTTCTTAACACTCGAAATTCTATCGCAGCAAAAGCACCGTTCACAAGTCATGCTTCCATTATTCTTTCTACAGATTGGTCAGGGGAATATTGTATCAAGGAAAAGGAATCCCATTCACGGTTAAATCCGTGGCAACTTATGCTCTCGTTTCAACTTATTTATGAATCGTATATAGCGGGAGCTCGATCAATCGGCTATGTCACACCATATCGCGCACAAGCTATGTACATGGAGAAGCTTTTTGAGGATTTGTTAGTGAAAGAATGCCAGGAAGCAGATATCGTCACAGCTACCGTCCATCGTTTTCAAGGTAGTGAACGAGATGTTATGATTTTTGATACTGTGGATAGTTATCCTCAAACACGTGCTGGTATGCTGTTGACAGGGAAGAATAGTGAGCGCCTGTTAAATGTCGCTATAACAAGAACAAAAGGTAAATTCATACATGTAACTGATGTAGCCTTCATGAAGCAACACGTTTCAAAGTTCCAGATACTTCGAAAGCTTATAGAATATCAACTCGACAATCAACTTGTCATCAGGCCCGGACATATTGGGAGTTGGGTGAAATCTCAACACCCATACGTACAATGGATGCATGCAAAAAAAGTTAATAAAGTGTTTGAAGATATAAATAAAGCAACGAAATCCATATTAGTTTCATTACCACAAAAAGAGAAGTTAAGCACTGAATGGAAGAATGTGTTGCAAGTTGTTACAACAACACAAATAGCTGTTACAACGATTACAGCAATATCTTTCCCGTGCGTTATCATCGATGAGGAAATTGTATGGCTTGGTGTCCCGTTCGAAACATCAAGCAGACTTCAGCCACCATATGTCGCAGTACGAGTTCAATCGAGTAAGCTCGCTAGTCAACTCTGTCATGATATTATGTAGTTTTTTCTAGGATAAAATTTTACATCTTGAAACAAACTTAAACTGATGTGAAATTTCTTAATTAGAAAGGAATGCTATTATAAATGGCAAAGCGAACGAAGAAGAATGATCCACAACAAAAAAACAAAAAGGGATTTGACTCAAGTCAAACAGATTCTGAGTTTTCTCATGAATTTGGAAGTGCTGACGCAAATCGACAGAAAAAAGCAAAAGCAAAAAAAGAAAAAGCCTCTAAAAATCAAGGGGAATGGGGCGGCATGCACTAACATATATAATTCAAAGCATACCATTTTATTCTGGGTATGCTTTTTTCTTTTTTTGAGCATATATCATCTCATTTACTACTCTAGTGTTATATATTAGAGTTGCGAAATATATTAATTATATGAATAAATAGTGGGAGGGGACACGATGACTAGTGTCACGGCCGATAAACATATAGAGATACCTTCTCAAACATTAGAGCATGAAAATAAAATAATTCTCCTTTGGAGCTTAGCTGTATGGTTAGTTGTAATGAATACGACAATGTTTAACGTGGCGCTTCCTTCTGTAATAGACCAATTAGTACTGTCATCGTCATCTGCAGCATGGATTGTATCTGGATATTCTATTATATTTGCAATCGCTACGTTGACGTATAGTCGTTTGTCTGATTTTGTACCGATATCTAAATTACTTCTATCTGGTCTCGGACTGTTAGGCTTAGCTTCTGTTTTAGGATATATATCAAATTCGTTCATTTTATTACTTGTTTCTAGATTATTACAGGCTGCTGGTGCGGGTGCTGTGCCAGGATTAGCTATGGTATTAGCAGGAAAATACATCCCATTATTACGTCGTGGTAAGGCTATGTCATTTATATCATCTGCAGCTTCATTAGGTTTTGGACTTGGACCTGTAGTTGGTGGGAGTATTACACAGTTTCTTGGTTGGAACTATTTGTTCGTAGTAACAGGAATTGTATTATTTCTTTTACCATTTTTCTTAAAGTGGTTACCTATAGAACCACAAAAGCCTATTACATTTGATTACAGGGGAGCTTTACTTGTTGGTATTTCAGTGACTTCATTACTTTTGTTATTAAGTACATTTTGGTTGTGGTTATGTTTCGTGGCAGTTACGTCCCTTGTAGTATTATGGAGGCATATTCACAAAACGCAAAGTCCTTTTTTACAACCTGCGTTATTACGTTCATCTCAATACCGAAAGATTGCTCTAATGGCACATTTTGTATTTATAATTCATTTTTCGACATTGTTTATTATGCCCTTAATGTTAGCGACTGTTTTTCAGAAAGAGCCAGCTTATATAGGTCTGATAATTTTCCCCGGGGCCATCTTATCTGCTTTGGCAGCACAATTAGTTGGACGGCTTATAGATAAATGGGGGAATGAACCACTCATAGTTTTTGGCCATGCATCTATAACAACTTCATTGTTAGTGTTTGCTTTATTAGCTAGTCTATCGCCTTATTTTATTATGCTAAGTTACATGTTTATGAGTCTTGGCTTCTCAGCACTAACATCTAGCATAAGCAATGAAGCAACAAGATTACTGCCTTCTTCAATGATAGGAGCGGGGATGGGTATGCTTCAACTTTTACAGTTTTTTGGTGGTGCATTAGGTGTCACATTAACAGGATTATTATTGACTATACAAGAAGGTTTATCGAAGACCACAACGTTTCGGAATATGTTTATAATATTATTGATATTAATAACATGTTCACTGGTAACCTTTATTAGATATCGTGTTTGGAATAAGAGAAATGAGGGTAAGGAATCTTAGAAGACATAGGAAAAGCAGCCTTCTTCCGTCCGTACAGTGGTTAAGTGTCCCGCAACAAGCGAATGTCGGAAGAAGTGCTGCTTGTGATATAGAGTATCATGCTAATAATGTAAAGTAAAGCCTATTTAAGTTGGTACTTTTTACTTTTTGATAAAAAGTTGTACCCAGTAATCTTCTTCAGGCGTATGACCAATTCCAATGTTAGTGAAAGTTTCATTAAGAATATTAGCACGATGAGAAGGGCTGTTCATCCAATCATTCACAACTTGCTCAGCAGTTCGTTGCCCTTTTGCAATATTTTCTCCCCCTGATCTAAAAGAGACATCAAAGGCTTGTAGCATTTCAAAAGGCGTACCAAAGGTAGGGCTCGTATGAGAAAAATAGCCGTTAGCTTGCATATCTTCAGCTTTTTGTTGTGCAACGTTAATTACTTGCAAATCATTTTGTAACGGTTGTAATCCATGTTCTGCTCTATACTGGTTCGTTAGCTGTATAGCTTGTTGTACCAATGAATCTGATGTAGCCTCGTTCGTTGCCTTTGTCGGCAATACCTGTGCTAATGAATTCGTGTTTGGATTTAGATCTCCCACTTGCAATTTTTCTCCTCTATATCGCTTTGATTTTTGACTAATATTAGATTCAACAAATTGTTCTCCAGATGTTTTTCCGTTTTTTGTATAAGTAATGTGACTATCGTTATCAAATTGTTCCTGAGCTGCACAACCTATTAACAATACTGCAAAAAACGCATGGATAATAACATGTTTCATACCATCACCTCAAATAAATTTTTCACCTATAAATATTCCCTAAAATTGTTATTTCAACTCATATAAAGTGCTAAATGACAGAGACTTTGATATATGGTATATTTTTTACAATTGTCATAATACAAGTAAACTCATAGCATTTAAATAATAAATAATATAATTATGTAAACTAGATTAAAAACAACGTATTTGAGCTACAATAAAGTCATTGATAGCTGCAATCAAAATACTTATGTGTGTATAAAAAGAAAACTATAATGAACTAAGTGCTAACCTCTCAATATTTTAAAAACAGGCAAGAGATTTTCAACTGAAATAAACACCGCTCCATAAGAATAGGAAGCGGTGTCTTGTTTGACAGTTTACATTACATAGAGATTAACGCTTTATCACTTGAGGGATTGTTTGAAATCCGATTGACGTTTGTAAGTCCACTACTTCAAAGAAATATTGAGATACGTTATCGTCTGTATACTCAAAAAACTTTAGTGTATCTTGATTTTGAACTACTTGTAAAAGTTCATTGACAGTTTGACCAGCCCTATCTTGTAGAATTATTTTGTAAGCTACAGAATGCGGTTTAGAAGTTATCGAGAATATAAGTCCATCTTGAGATATATGCTTTAGTACTGGTATCTTGGTAGTACGACTTGATTCAACTGTAAGACCTGTACGATCTTCAAAATATTGATGTAATTTTTCATTCTCTAGAACATTCGCAATATATTTATTTTCATGGCTAGATTTAATGTAAAACGCCTCATTATTATACACATCCTCTAGATTCAAGCTTTCTGTTGCCCCATAGAGTAAGACATAGTCATCTGCCATAATTTCCTGAACGTACCACATATGATTTCTGTTTTTATAATTCCAAAACGCATCAAAACGGACTGCCGTATTTTTTAAGCCTCTTAATTTCACGTATTCTGAATTAGGGAGATGATGATTTTTAAAATAATAATATGCAAAATGATGACCGTATTCATGGGCAAGAGTATCACGATACTGTAAAGGGTTTGTAATTTTATGCCCATTAAATAATGTGATGGTGCTCTTGAGGGCGTTATAAACACCATAAGCTTGATTGTTTTCGCCTTTTACAGTTACTTCTTGCAGAAGTAAGATTTCCTCGCCGTGCTTATTTTTCTTCAATATAGAGTAGAGTTCTTTAAGCATTGACTCGTCCCATTGCTCTACATAGCTAGCGAACACAATACCTTCTGGTGACCTGAAAATGGCATAATAATTTTGCTCCGATATAATTTCATCAAAGCTTGCTAGAATAGGTAAAACAACCAAAATACTCATAAAAACTATTAAGTTACGAATCAATGAATTCACCTCAAGGGCATTGTATCATGCCATCAAGTATTAGCCTGTTATTTTTTCTTTCCATTAAGACCATTAAAATCCATATTATATTTAGGCTATATTTTTAAGTAAATGGTGTAGGACCTGAACGGTTCAAATGAGTATTTGCAAGCTTAAGGATGAGACAAAGCTCATGCTCTTTAAATTGTTAAGAACAATTATTAAGGGTATGCAATACCTTATAAATCTCAATTTTTGACATAGTAACTTTTATAGAGTATTATTTATCTTGAATTCGAGATATTTTAATAAAGGGTGATATATATGGATTTAAAACCTTTAAAGGGGTTACACCACGTTTCAGCATTAACAGCTAATGCACAAAATAATTATTCCTTTTATACTGAAATACTAGGGCTACGATTAGTTAAAAAAACTGTTAATCAAGATGACACTTCTGTTTATCATTTATTTTATGCAGATGAAAAGGGCAATCCAGGAACAGATTTAACTTTTTTTGAAATCCCAAATGCAGGACACACGTATTATGGTAAAAACAGTATTTCAGCAACATCACTTAGAGTGCCAACAGATGAAGCTTTAAATTACTGGGAAGGTAGATTAAATGAACACAAAGTAGAAAATGACGGAATAGAACATTGGTCAGGCCGAGCTACATTGGCGTTCCGTGACCCTGAAGGACAAAGGCTTATCCTCGTATCAGATGAAAACAATAAAGGGGTAACAGGAGGGGTACCTTGGAGCAAAAGCACAGTTCCTGTCAAATATGCCATTTATGGATTAGGCCCCATTATACTAACGGTATCAAAATTAGAAACAACTGCAAAAATATTAACCGATGTATTAGGGTATAGAAAAGTACGTGAATTATCTCCTATTGTAACATCACAAAAAAACATCGTTGTGTTTGAAACAGGAGAAGGGGGTACAGGTGCAGAAGTTTTTGTCGAAGAGCGTACAGATCTTCCTATTGAAAGACCGGGGCGTGGTAGTGTACATCATGTCGCGTTTCGTGTAGAAGATGAAAGTGAGCTTCGCCGCTGGGCTGAATATTTAACTAACTTGCGAATACCAAATTCAGGATTCGTAGAACGTTATTATTTTAAATCATTATATTTTCGTGAAGCTAACGGCATTTTATTTGAGCTTGCAACAGATGGACCAGGTTTTGAAGGGGATGAATCCTTCGAGCAGTTAGGCGAAACATTATCATTGCCTCCTTACTTGGAGCATCAACGAAAAACCATTGAAGCTCATTTAAAGCCTTTAAACACAAAAAAAGAATAAAAGAAAGGTCTGAAAAGGATGCACCATATATTTAAAGAGGGGACTAGTAAAGCAGAGCCAACACTTTTATTATTACATGGTACTGGAGGAGATGAACATGATTTACTTCCACTAGCTGATATAATAGCGCCAACTAGCGCGGTTTTAAGTGTACGGGGTAATGTTAACGAAAATGGTATGAATCGGTTTTTTCGTAGAATTGCAGAAGGAGTATTTGATGAAGCAGATTTGCTTGAGAGAACAGAGGAGTTACACAATTTTATAAACATTGCAGCTAATAAATATGAATTCGAGCGCGATAATGTTGTTGCAATTGGTTACTCTAATGGTGCTAATATCGCTGCTAGTTTGATGTATATGAAAACAAATGCATTAGCAGGAGCGGTTTTATTTAAAGCAATGGTGCCATATAAAAGCAAGCAACCAGTAGATTTACAAAACACTCCTATATTCATTGCAGCAGGGAAACAAGATCCACTTATACTTCCAACAGAAACAAAAAAGCTAATTTCTAATCTGTCGGAAAATCATGCAAACGTTACGGAACATTGGATAGAAGGTGGGCATCAATTAACAACAGACGAAGTAAAAGCTGCAAAACAATGGTTTCTCAACAATTTTCATAGTTAATTGACAGAAATAGCTATATTCCATATAATTATCTTGAATCAAAGATAAAGGTTGATAAGTATGAATTCTAAAGATCTATCATTAAAATTATTTATTGTTCTTTCAAGGTCATATCGTTCTGTGTTTGATCAAATAGAAGCGGATATTCGTCAATATTGTATGAATCCGACAGAATTTGCTGTTCTCGAGCTTTTATATCATAAAGGAGAGCAGCCAATACAACAGATTGGTAAGAAAGTTTTGTTAGCGAGTGGTAGTATTACGTATGTCGTTGATAAGTTAGAAAAAAAAGGGTTGCTAGAACGACGTTCGTGTCCAAAAGATCGTCGTGTAACATATGCCGTAATAACAACTCCTGGAAAAGAGTTAATGGATGATATTTTTCCGAAGCATAAAGATGCAATTGATAAGATATTCAATTCTGTAAGTGACTCAGAAAAAGAAACTCTTATAACTCTATTAAAACAAATAGGCATATCAAACGCCTTATAAGGGTTACAACTTCTAACACACAAATTAGGAAAAGCACCTGCAGTTCATTTTTTGAGCAGCAGGTGCTTTTCTTACTAGTTTATTTGACTGCTACCGGTACAACTCTCTGTCCAACAGCTTGAATAAGTTCTGGTGGAATAGGAAAGGACACAGCAGCTGGGTCTAATGATACTGCGGTAACAGTTGCCTCTAATCCTTCTTCCGGAATTGAAAAGCTTGAGAAGTC
Organism: Bacillus sp. HMF5848; assembly: GCF_003944835.1. Classification (GTDB taxonomy): domain Bacteria; phylum Bacillota; class Bacilli; order Bacillales; family HMF5848; genus HMF5848. Next base: position 2,149,143 of record NZ_RWIV01000001.1, on the reverse strand, counting down.
ACTTGGTAAGCCAACCTTATGCTGCAGTACTCGAATTTTCTCAATAACACGTTGCAATAATGCTTCTTGATCTGCACCAGATTTATCTATATTGAATGCATCGGCAAACTGTTCTACTTTAGGAAGATATAGAATAGGTAGCATTTCCATCACAACTGGTAGAAATACTGCATTGGCTAAACCATGTGGAATACGGAACAAAGCACCATATGCATGGGCAAAGTTATGAACTGGAATAGCATTCAAAGCAAAACTAAAGGCTGTAATACCCATTAAACTAGCTTGAAGCATTTCCATCCTTGCAGCAATGTCTTTGCCATTGTCAACGGCTTTCGGTAAATTTTTGTCAATTAAGCGAATAGCTTGTAGGGCAAATGCATCCGTCATAGGTGTTGCATTTGGGGATGCTAAAGCTTCAACAGCATGAGTTAGAGCATCAAACCCCGTAAAAGCTGTAATATTAGCTGGTAATTCAGTTGTTAAATCTGGATCGAGAATAGCCATGTCCGCACTTATGAACGGGTTAATAATATTTGTCTTCATCCGTATTTCTTCGTTATAAATAACAGCGATAGGTGAAACCTCTGAACCCGTACCAGCTGTAGTAGGAACAGCGATATGTGGGATTGCCATATATTGAGCTTCTGGAAATGTCTCATACAAAAACCCTCCAGGAATAGCCTCTTTTATATCCGTAATTCCTTTATGAAGACAGTATTTTACGCCTTTGACAGCATCTAAAACGCTTCCCCCTCCAACTGCTAATAATCCATCTGCACCTACTTCACGGGCATACTTCGCAGCTTCATTTACACATGCGCTTTCGGCATCTTGTGAAATATCTAAAAATATTCCTACTAGTTCAGGGCCAGTACCATGAGGTGTTAAAGAAAACATATCTGCTATTTTCGCTACAAGTCCTGCCTGTTCTAGCCCGCGGTCACTAAATAATACTATACGTTTTGATCCTAATCCCCTGAATAAATCAGGTATCATTGCACGAGTATTAGACCCGCTATAAATCCCTGATCTTAGCATAAAAGATGAAAAGGTTGTTGTTAGCATGTTTTCACTCCTTTTTTAACTTTAAGTATAGTTGTTAGAGTTACTACTTGATTGAAACAATCTTATTTTAAGTTTCTATCAATGTATATTATTGATTCATATCCGTATTTGAGAACAAGATTTGATAGTATGTTCGCTTATGTAACTCTGGTACCAATGATGTATGAACATGTTTTAGTTGTGTGTAGGAATCTAGTGAATGTTTGCCCATTTCACGGCCAATACCACTTTGCTTATAACCACCGAATGGCGCATCATTACGAAGCATATGCCAATCATTAATCCACACAACTCCAGCTTGTAGCTTACGAACTACTGCATAAGCCTTATTAACATCACGCGTCCAAACACCAGCTGCAAGACCATAAATAGAGTCATTCGCCATTTCTATTACTTCATCTAACTCAGAATAGCGGATGACGGATAGAACTGGTCCGAAAATTTCTTCTTGGGCGATTTTCATAGAGTTTTTCACGTTCGTAAAAATAGTAGGCTGGATGAAGTATCCGCCTTCACATCCTGGCACTGTTGCTAATTCACCACCACAAACAAGGGTTGCTCCTTCTTGCTTACCAGTCTCGATATAAGACATTATGGTATCTCGTTGACTGTTTGATATGACAGGACCAATATCTGTTGTCATATCAAGTGGATTACCAAGCTTTAATGTTTTGGTTAAATCTACAAGTCCTTCTACCACTTGGTCATGAAGATGGTCTGGAACAAACAGACGTGTACCTGATTCACACAATTGACCTGCGTGAAGAAATACACCGAATAAACTACCAGGTAGAGCGATAGATAAATCAGCGTCGTCTAGTAAAATATTAGGTGACTTTCCACCAAGCTCTAGAGTTGTGTTTTTCACTGTGACAGCAGCTTGACTCATAATGTGACGGCCAACCTCAGTTGAACCAGTAAAAGCTATTTTATCCACATCAGGATGGTTAATTAATGCTTCTCCGACGTCGCCACCGGATCCAGTTACTACATTGATTACACCAGGAGGGACCACTTGTGATATTAATTCAGCCAGTCTTAAAGTAGAGATAGGTGTATAGCTCGCTGGCTTCATGACAAGTGTATTCCCCGTTGCTAATGCAGGAGCAATCTTCCAAGTGGCAATCACTAATGGCAAATTCCATGGTGTAATCGCAGCACACACTCCTATTGGTTCACGCCAAACAAAATTGTGAGCGGGACCTGGGAAGGGAGGAACTGGTAGCGTTTCTGAAAACGGATACTCTACAACAATCTTCGCCATCGTCTGGAACAAATCAGCCATTTGTAATATATCACTTTGTGCAATTCTACGAATTGTTCCTCCAGAGCTTACAGACTCTAAGTAAGCTAACTCTTCAGCATGTGTCACTATTTGATGAGCGATTGCATTTAGAATTTTCGCGCGTTCTTTAGGGTGCATGTCCCGCCAATTTTCGTTTTTAAAGGCTAGTTGAGCTGCTTTGACAGCACGATCTACATCTTCTTTTGTACCTTTTGAAACACGAGCAACAATGTCGCCTGTAGCAGGATTTTTCACATCAAACGTTTCTTTATTAGAAGAGAACTCCCACTTTCCATTAATAAATAGAGGGAAAGTACGTATACCGACTTGAACTGACATATTTATTCCTCCTTTATAAAACTCCTACATCTTCTTCCTTAATATTGTATATATCCTCTACGCTGCGCCCTTTTGCTCTTGCTAAAATATCCATTCTAATTTTCAACTGCTTAGTTGTGAATGTCATCATGTCTTCAACAGACACACCAAATGTACTTGATAGGCCATCCACTCCTTCTTGATTCAATAGAAATGCAAGAGGTGTTAGTTCTTCTATCCGTTTCACTATTTTTTCATAAAGGGGAGGATGCTCACTAATTAGACGTTGTAACAAAAAGGTTCCATATCCAATGTGACGGGATTCATCTCTCTTTAAATAGCCAATCCCCTCTAATAAACCTGGCATAATATTTGCCTTTTGTAAGGACTGATAAAAAGAGTAGTAGCCTGTTTCTGCTAAAACGCCTTCCACAAACATGTTATAGACTGTTGAAGCATCAGCGATAGCTTCAGGTGATTGATCGTGCATAAGACGCCCCATTGTCCTTGGCAACAGGTCATAAAAAACCCTTTTATATGTGTCCGAATGGTATTTCGTTAAATCTCCGGTCTCGCCAATGGCTTTGAGAACGGTATTAAAGAAGTCCGTGTGCTTTGCTTCTTCAAATAAAAATGTAGTTAAATACATTTCTTCTTCTAGTCGGCCTTCTTTAGCAATAGCCATAATAAGAGGAAGAAGATCGAGAGTAACAGCTTCTTCACCTGCTTGAAATTGAGAGATGAGACGTAGCACCTCATTTTGTTGAGTTTCATTTAGCATTTGCCAATGCAATGTATCGTTTGAGAAATCAATGTCCGCTGGATTCCATGTACCAAATCTTTTTGCTTTCTCAAATAGACGATAGGGGAAAGACTCAGTTAGTATTCCTTTGGAGCTTGTGGAACGCAGGTTTCTTTCAAACATTCGTTGCCTCCTTTTTTCAAAAAATTTAGAATATTATTTGTAAGCACTTTCATTAATATTGTAAGATGGAAATATAAGGGATTGATATACCTAAAATTGTAGGGAGGGAATTTGTCATATGTTGGACAGGGATGTTCGTTTATTCGCGAATAGTGTCGCCAAAATTCATGACCCACTAAAAAAGGCGGAGTATATTATTCACGGCTGCATAAAGTATTTTCCCTTTGATAGAGCCTCAATATTCTCTTATTCTCATTTAGTTTTTCAAGGCAAAGGAGTTTTACAAGTCGAAGAAGAGAAGTGGAAAACAATAGATTGGATTAAAGAAGATGTTAGAAACATACCAATTGTGTTTCAGTCACTTATGTCAAAACAACCTATTATCATAGAAGAAAAGGAGACAAAGCAAAATTTCCCTCTCCATTATATCGAGATCTTTCAATTATCATCCATATGTCTAGTGCCAATACTTTATCAAACAGCGGTTGTAGGGTGTGTCATGGTTGATAAATACAAAAATGGTCCCCAGATAAACACTTCTATATTATCTAATCTATTTCAATACCTTCAAACAACTGTTTCTAACGATGAAAGTACTTATTGTAACAAGTCATTATTAAGCAAACGAGAAACCGAAGCACTTCAACTTGTTGCAAATGGATTAAGTCAAAAGGAGATTGCTAGTCTTTTAGCAATAAGCGATTTTACCGTAAGAGATTATGTTAGCTCTGCGATGAGAAAGCTAGGAGCAAATCATCGCGCAGAAGCGGTGGCTATCGCGATGCGGAAAGCGATTATTCAATAATTAATCATAAAATACTAATGTACATAGCAACTGCTATCACTAAGATAACAATGCGCTATCTTAGTGATAGCACATGATATAAAGTTGATAACTTCGTCACAAACGAAAACTATGCGCTCATGAATGTCAACAAGATTGTTCATAAAAAAAAGAAGAGGCACTTCTGCAAGTACCTCTCCGTAAAAGCTTTTATGGCATTTTATTGCCTCTTGCCGTTACATATAAAGCATACCATTCATCTCTCGTCAGTAACTCAGACTGACGAATTGAATCCTTACAAGCATAAATTCGCTCTACATTTGCCGTACCAATTACTGGTTGAATCATGGCAGGGTGCTTCATGAGCCACCCAAGTACAATAGCTTCTGCACTTGTTTCTTTTTCATTTGCTAACTGCTTCACAAGAGCCGCTGTTCTTTGAACAGTTTCTGAAGCTCCTTCAATTGAGCGACCTGAAAAAATCCCATTGGCTAACGAACCCCACGCTTGGATTTGAACGTCATTCATGCGACAGTACTCAAGGGTTCCAGATGCAAAGTTAACATCACGACCGGCCTCTTGATTGAAAAGAACTGTATGCTCTAGCCAATCAAGATGAGCTAAACTCATCTCGATTTGATTAACAACAAGTGGATCGCTCCATGCTTGCTGTAACAATTGCATTTGAGGGGCATTCATATTTGATACACCAAAATGTTTAACCTTACCTGATTTTTTTAAACTTTCAAAAGCTTCTGCCACTTCGTCAGGATCCATAAGAGGATCAGGACGATGAAGCAATAATATATCTAAATAGTCAGTACTAAGACGTTCAAGGATTTTATTGACTGAGTCAATTATATGCTCCTTGGAAAAATCATACCTAGCAGGAGTATTTCCTTCTGGAAAACGTATGCCACATTTTGATTGAAGCACAATTTGATCACGTAATGTTGGATTGTTCTTCAGAACGTTTGAAAAAACCATTTCAGATTTGCCCATTTTATAAATATCAGCATGGTCAAACATCGAAATCCCAATTTCTAACGCCGCATCTATCGCTTTCTCTGCTTGAATAATATCTTCATTTGTTATTGGGTCTTTACTCCAACTACCACCAAGACCCATACATCCATAGACTAAACGACTAGATGTAATATCATGTTTTTCAAGTGCTATCTGTTTCATATTAACGTTCCCCCTGGTTCTTTTTACGTTTTATTATTTCTTCTGTTACTATAATGGCTAGGTCATCGTTTCCATAAAGAGATAATACTGCTAAAAGGGTATCATCAGGAATAGTCTCAGATTCTTCTTGTGGAACTGTTAGGTCGATTGCTTGTTGCAATGCATAATTTTCACCTTGTAAAGGATATGCTCTAGCATAAACAATTTTAGGATCAAGGTCATTATTTATGCACCATTGAGCAAACACTAAAATCATCATATTCTCGTCTTGTTGATAACTTTTAATTATGTGTTGTTCGAGCTCATTATTACTCATATATCACACCTCAGTAAAAATATGTACCACTATATAGTAGCATAATACTTATTTCTAAACTATGACATGTTTTTAATCATCAGATTATCCATTAATTATTCGAGTAAATTGATTTATGGTATGATACAAGATATATCATAAAAAGAAGAGAGGATTTCGTATGTGCTTAATTTTATTCGCATATAAAGTAAATTTAAAATATCCTCTTATTGTTGCAGCAAACAGGGATGAAATTTTCCAAAGACCTACAGCATCATTGCATTACTGGGAAGACTATCCAGAAATAGTAGCAGGCCGTGACTTAGAAAAAAGCGGGACATGGCTCGGAGTAACGAATACAGGTCGGTTTGCTGCTTTGACAAACTACCGTAATCCTCGTGAACAAACTGATGGCTTACGTTCTAGAGGGGAGCTTGTTACAGATTTTCTAAAAGGAAACGATGCCCCAGAAAATTTCTTAGTGAAAATTCACGAATTACATACTAGCTATCCTGGTTTTAATCTACTTGTAGGTTCAATGGAAGACCTGTATTATTATTCTAATGTAGAGCAAAAAATAAAACAGTTGACACCTGGTATATATGGATTAAGCAATGCCCTACTAAATACGAACTGGCCAAAAGTAGAAAGAGGGACTGTTGAATTAAAAAATTTAATTAAAACTAGCTGTAATAAAGATATAACTAAGGAATTAATACATATTCTTCAAGATGCAGAGGGCTTCTCTGATGAGAAATTACCGCACACAGGTGTATCAATAGATTGGGAGCGTATGTTAGCACCTATTTTTATTAAAAGTGATAATTATGGCACTCGCAGTTCTACAGTTGTGCTTATGTGCGACAAAACAATCCAAATAACAGAACGCGTATATACAGATACACCTCCCTCACAGCAAACTATTACAATAACACTATAAAGATATACATAGAAAGAAGGTCAACATAGTTGTCAGATTTTAAAGCATTACAAATTTCTAAATCAATCCGAAAGAAGTTGTTTAAACACGGAATCACTGAGCCAACACCTATTCAGGAAAAAGCCATTCCTCTTTTGTTACAAGGAGAAGACTTAATAGCTCAAGCCCAAACAGGTACAGGAAAAACGTTAGCTTTTTCCCTACCAATTCTCGAAAAAGTAAATTTTGAACTTACACATATTCAAGCGCTTATTATCACCCCAACTCGAGAGCTAGCACTTCAAATAACAAATGAAATAACAAAGCTAGTAGATGGTACTGATATAAATGTACTGGCTGTGTATGGTGGACAAGATGTACAAAAGCAATTAAACAAATTAAATAGAAATGTTCATATTGTTGTAGGGACTCCAGGTCGCTTACTTGATCATATTCGCCGGCAAACAGTTGATTTTTCTAAATTACGTTTTTTAGTGCTTGATGAAGCTGACCAAATGCTTCATATTGGCTTTCTGCAAGAAGTGGAACAGATTATCAAAATTACACCATCTACACGGCAAACCTTGTTATTTTCAGCAACTATGCCAGAAAATGTGAGAAAACTAGCTCAAAATCACATGAATAGTCCACATTATATTCAAATTGAGAAGAAACAAGGTCCTGCATTAACAGTAAAGCAACGTGCTGTTGAGACTACTGACCGTCGTAAACGTGAGGTGCTTATAAAACTGATTAGAGAAGAACGTCCTTTTTTAGCCATTATATTTTGTCGTACAAAACGTCGCGCTAGCAAACTGTTTGAAGTTATGAAGGCAGAACATTTTTTATGCGATGAATTACATGGTGATTTATCACAAGCAAAGCGTGAACAAGTAATGAAACGTTTTAGAAACGCTGAAGTACAGCTTTTGATTGCAACAGATGTAGCTGCGAGGGGCCTTGATGTCGAAGGTGTCACTCATGTATTTAATTATGATATTCCAGAAGATTCCGAAAGCTATGTCCATAGAATAGGGCGAACAGGAAGAGCCGGTTCGGAAGGTTCCGCCATTACATTATATACTGCAAAAGATGAGGCACTTTTAAAAACAATAGAAAAAGAACTAAGAGCAACTATAAAAAAAGAGTCTCTTATACAAAATGATAAAGCCTACTCCAACAGCAAACATGATGCACCTATTGCAAGAAAAGGCCAGAGTAATCCCGACAAAACCCAGTTACGCGAGGGGAGAAGTCGGCAACCGGGAACTACATATAACACAAAGAAAACTAGTAACCGTAATAATAGTGCACCCGTATCTGCTACTAAAAATAGCCAATCTCAGAAAAAGCAAACACGACCAAAACGTTAAAGACAGGAGTGCTTCTTAATACTATGTTAAAAAAACGACTTTTAACTTTTATCCAAAATAACAGTGAAACGACAAAAAATTTCCAGGTCCCTCATGAAGAATTTGCTTTCATTATGTCTCATGATTTGCTTGATTCAGAAATTCAAGTAGAAGAAATCAATATTTCTCGCTTTTCAGAGGCTTATATAGAACGCGGAGACAAAGAAACAGAGAATATGTTAGCTATAGAAACACCTGAATTTTTACAACAACCTATTACATATTTGAAAGAACACATGAGTGAGTTTGTATATGTAGAATCAAAGTGGCTTGACATTATTGGGGTAGATGCATTTTCGTTTGAATTAGACGATGTTTTCCGCACATACAGTGTTTTACTAGGGTTAAGAGTTCCAAAAAAGCTAGAGTCAGAACTAAAAAAACAACTAACACATAATTTACATGGATCGGGCATATCTGTATTTAGCTTAATGTATAGTCAGGAAGATGGTCTGTGGGAACTTAATTTTACATTTAACAATGTCGATGGCTTTAGTGAAAATTTAACTCTTGAACAAGCATTTTCATTAATATATCAATTTATCTTTACCATTCAAGCAGGGTTAGAGAGCAAAGACTAACAACAAAAAGCAACTATAACAAATGCCCACAGTATGAAAAATGTGGGCATTTTATATGTAAGAATTTTCGAAAATAGAATCTGGCTGACATCAACACCCGATATTAGTGGTTTTGCTTTTGTTACTATTGATTAAGCTTCTTTATAACATCAATATGATCGTTTCTTCCCACAATAAAGAATAAATCTCTATTCTGGAAAACGTATTCAGGGCTTGGTGAAATTATTGTTTCATGACGTTCTTGATTAATAACCCCCACTACCGTAATGTTGTATTTACGGCGTAAATCCAAATCTATAATACGCTTACTGATAAATTGTTCTGGCACTGCCATCTCAATACCACTATGTTCATCTGACAGTTTAATATAATCCAATACACTCGGAGAGGCAATCGTATTGGCTAACCGTCGTCCAGACTCATTTTCTGGCAAAACAACTAGGTTTGCTCCTATATTTATTAGTATTTGTTTCATAACATCGTCATTAGCTTTAGCTATTATGTATTTAGCTTCTAATTGTTTTAAATACGTAACCGTTAAAATGGACGACTTAAAATCATCACCAATAGCCACTACAACACAATCAAAGGAGGGAATATTTAACTCTTCTAAAAATTCCTTGTCGGTTGCATCACCGATGATTGACTGATTGGCAAACTCATCAACAACGTGTAAAAATTTTTCCTCTCGATCTACTGCTACTATTTCACTGTTGTACTCACGTAATCCCTGTACTACACCTTTTCCAAAGCGCCCTGTACCAATTAAAAGAAATTTCCTCATAATTCTCTACCACCTAACCAATAATAATATCTTCTTCCATATATTGAATACGTTTTTGCCTTTTTTGAAAAGCACCATACAAAAATACTAGCATCCCAATACGGCCAACTATCATAAGAAAACTTAACCAAAGCTTTGAAAAAGGGGACAGGTTAGGCGTAATTCCCATTGAAAGTCCCGTTGTTGTCATCGCTGATGTCACTTCAAATGTCAATGCCAAAATATTATGTGACTCAAAACGACTTAACAAAATGACTGTAAAAAAGATGAAAAACACAAATCCAAAAAACAGCAACTGACTACGCTCGACATCTTGTTCATTGAGTCTCCTACCAAACAAAACAGGCTTTTTCCAGCCAAACATCGGTGAGAAAATTGATGAAAGGATAGCTGCAAAAGTAGTAGTACGAATTCCTCCCGCACAAGAACTCGGCGATCCTCCAACAAACATAAGAAATATGACAAATAAAATGGATGAGATATGAAGACTTGAAATGTCGACGGTCGTTAAACCACCATTTCTTGATGTAGCAGATAAAAACCAAGCATTCATTAATTTACCAGAAGTGCTTAAGTAACTGTGAAACAAAAACTCATTAAACAAGAAATATAAAAAACCGATTGCTAATAATGCTGCTTGCATAAACACATTAATCTTTGTAAAAAGACTCCATTTTTTAGAACGACTCAAGAATACTTCCAGTAACGTCGGAAAACCAATAACACCTAAAATAATAAGAACACTCGTTACAAATAAAAATAAGCGATTTTCTTGAAACCCTAAAAGACTATTCCCAAACAGGTCAAAACCTGCATTCGTAAAACTTGCTGCTGTGTGAAACAATGCTTGAACGATTGAAGTGGAGATATCACCATTTCGTAAATATAAAATGGGTAAGAAAAATAGAAACCCAATAAGTTGTACAATTGCAGAAAACACGAATATAAAAACCATCATATTTTGAATGTTGTGATACTTATTTTGGTTTTGGTCAACAGTCATTAATGTTTGTGTCCATAGTGAATTGCTTTGCTTTAGAAAAATTAAAAAGCTCCCCATTATGGCCATGACACCAATACCACCAACTTGTATTTCTAACCACAACAACAGTTGTCCGATTAAAGTTAGTTTTGACGAGACATCAATTGTACTTAATCCTGTTACACTAATTCCACTTGTTGATAGAAAAATAGCATCAATAAAATTCAGCTTACCTACATGAGCGACAGGTAACATATATAATAAAGCAAAAATAAGCATCAATATTATATACAGTAAAAACATATATCTAAACGGATTTTTCTTATATGAATTATTGCCCATTAAGCATACCTCTCTTTATCTTAACATAATACAAACATATCATTGATTTTAGTAATGTGTCATCCCCTCAAAAAATAAGTATATTAAAATCTCTTGACTTTCTGGTTATATTTAGTCATAATATTTTAAAAATTAACACAAAATGAACACATGACGAAGGACTAGTAAGTGTACCTTACGTGAAAGAGAGCAATATATTTAGCTGAGATTATTGCCACTGTAAGCCACTGAACCTGCCTTCTGAGTCCTACATAACACTAGGCGTTTCCCTTACGTTACAAGGGATAAGCGGGATGTAATATACATCCAATTAAGGTGGTACCGCGGGAGTAAGCCCTTTCGTCCTTATTCAAAGGATGAGTGGGCTTTTTAACATTATCGATTGAATTATTTAATAATTAACAGGAACATGTATCTATCAAGGAGGATAGAAAATGGCCAAACAAAGAATTGTTGTGAAAATAGGCAGTTCCTCATTAACGAACACAAAAGGAAATATTGACGAGACAAAATTAACCGATCACATTTCAGCACTTGCTAAGTTAAAACAATCAGGTCACGAAGTTCTTCTTGTATCTTCAGGAGCAGTAGCAGCAGGATTCACTCAATTAGGATATCCTATTCGTCCAACTACCATTAAAGGACGTCAGGCTGCAGCAGCAGTCGGGCAAGGCTTACTTATTCAAACGTATATGGAGCTTTTTAAAGCTTACGATATTATAGCAGCACAAATTTTATTAACAAGAGATGATTTTGCAAATCGAATACGCTATAAAAATGCGTACGCAACATTAACTGAATTATTAGATCGTGGAATACTACCAATAATTAACGAAAACGATACAGTTGCTGTTGAAGAATTAACATTTGGTGATAACGATATGTTATCAGCATTAGTGAGTGGACTTATTCATGCCGATCAATTAATAATCTTAACAGACATAAATGGATTATATAATCGTGACCCTAGAAAATATTCAGATGCTGAAAGATTAAATATTGTAGAGCTTATTACAGATGAGATGATTGCACAAGCTGCTTCATCAGGATCAAGCGTAGGAACTGGTGGGATGAAATCAAAGTTACTTGCAGCCAAAACAGCTCTGTCTCTAGGTGTACCTGTGTTTATTGGCCGCGGTGAAGGTTCTAACAAACTAACAAATATAATAGCCGGCTATGGAGATGGTACTTATTGTTGTAAAACAGAAAAAGCTCTTAATACAGTAAAGCAATGGATTCACCTTCACTCAGAAGCTATTGGAGCTATTTATATTGATGAAGGCGCTGAAAAGGCTTTGATACTAAATGGAAAGAGTCTATTATTAGCCGGAGTTAATAAAGTCGTGGGACATTTTGAATCTGGCGCAGTAGTAAAGGTGTTTTGTTACAACAACCTGTTAGGAAAGGGTGAAGTTTCATATTCCTCAGAAGATTTGCTACGTTTCATTAACGAACACCCTAGATTGAAACTAAAACATGAAGTCATTCATCGAAATAAATGGGTTCAAGCTGAAAGGAGTGGAAAATACCATGAATGAGGTTGTAGCTAAAGCAAAATTAGCAAAAGAAGCCTGCTACATGATTACTGATATGAGCATTGAGGAGAAAAATAAAGCTCTATTGCGAATAGCTAAACAGCTAGAAACTGATAAAGACTATATAATAGCGGAGAATAAAAAAGATTTGATAGAGGGCGAACAAAAAGGCCTTTCTCAAAGTATACTTGATCGTATTATGCTTAACCAAACAAGAATTGAAGGCATGATACACGCTATTCAACTTCTTATTAATCTAAGTGACCCAATCGGTGAGGTCATTGAAACAATAGAAAAAGACAATGGGCTTCTTATTAAGAAAAAAAGGGTACCGCTTGGTGTAATTGGCATGATTTACGAGGCACGTCCCAATGTCACGATAGATGCTGCAACACTAGCACTAAAAACCGGTAATGCAGTCGTTCTGAGAGGAAGTTCATCTGCCGCACACTCAAACAAAGCTCTTGTTAAGGTGATTCATGCTGCTTTAACAAAGACAAAAATTCCTGTTGATGCTGTGCAGCTTATTGAGGATACGAGTAGAGAGACTGCAAAGCAAATGTTTACACTGAACGAATACTTAGATGTACTAATTCCTAGAGGTGGAAAGCAACTTATCGATACTGTAATTCAACAAGCAACCGTGCCAGTACTAGAAACAGGAGCTGGGAATTGTCACATTTTTGTTGATGAAACAGCAGATGAACACGTTACAAAATCTATCGTAATAAACGGGAAAACACAGCGTCCCTCTGTTTGCAATGCCATAGAAACAATTTTAATTGAAAAAAAATGGTTCACGTTACACGGTAATGACCTTCTCGAAGCATTGCATTTAAATAACGTCACAATTATTGGTGACGACACGGTTTGTAGCGCATTTCAACCTGCAATAACTGCCAAGGAAGAGGACTGGTACACTGAGTATCTAGATTTAAAGGTAAGTGTAAAAATCGTCGCTAATGTTGATGAGGCTATTACTCATATAAATAAATATGGCACTAATCATTCAGAAGCCATTATTACAAAAAACGAGGCACATGCCACCTTATTTTTAAATAAGGTAGATGCAGCTGCTGTTTATCACAACGCTTCTACAAGATTTACAGATGGATTTGAGTTTGGCTATGGAGCTGAAATAGGTATAAGTACACAAAAGCTTCATGCTCGGGGCCCGATGGGTTTACATGCTCTCACCTCTAGCAAATTTTTTGTATATGGTACAGGACAAATTCGTAACTAGCTGAAAAATAGGCTGTTGTATATTTTTTAAAAATTCATACAATTTTAAGTTTATATTTGGTATGATGATAATATTATAAATTTGTATACTAGGAGACGGTTTAGATGGACGATAAAATCGCTATCACATTAAGTGACACAAGAAAGAAAAAACCACAGTCTAACCAACTACTTTTTGGTAGACACTTTACTGACCATATGTTTATTTTGGACTATAAGGAAGACCAAGGTTGGCATAACCCACGAATTATCCCGTATCAACCATTGACATTAGATCCTGCCGCCATGGTGTTTCATTACGGGCAAACTGTCTTTGAAGGGTTAAAGGCCTACTTATCAAAGGATGAACAGATATATTTATTTAGACCTTATGAGAATATGAGGCGACTTAATGAATCTAATGAAAGGCTATGTATTCCTACTGTTGATGAAGAGCTAGCAATTCGTGCGCTTATTCAATTGATTCAAGTTGATAAAGATTGGATTCCTAACGCTGATGGAACAGCTTTATATATCAGACCGTTTATCGTTGCAACAGAGCCTTATCTTGGAGTAGCCCCTTCGAAAACCTATAAATTTATTATTATTCTTTCTCCAGTAGGCGCTTATTATAAAGAAGGTATCAATCCTATTAAGATTGCAGTAGAACGCAAATTTGTTCGAGCAGTGCCTGGTGGCACAGGGACAGCTAAAACTGGTGGAAATTACGCTGGAAGCCTAAAAGCTCAAGAAGTAGCTGCAGATAAAGGGTACGCGCAAGTCCTTTGGCTAGACGGAAGAGAAAACACGTACATTGAAGAAGTGGGAAGTATGAATATATTTTTTAAAATAAACGGGCAAGTCATAACACCTGAACTAAACGGAAGTATTTTAGAGGGAATTACTCGTAAATCCATTATTCAGCTTTTGTCACACTGGGGTATTTCTGTTGAAGAGAGAAAAATTTCAATAAGTGAGGTATATGAGGCCTATCAGTCTGGTAATCTTCAAGAAGCATTTGGTACAGGAACAGCTGCTGTTATTTCCCCAATTGGTGAGTTTCTGTGGGAGCAAGAAACTCTAAGTATTAATAATGGTGAGACAGGTGAATTATCAAAAAGATTATATGACACTTTAACAGGTATTCAATACGGAACATTAGATGATCCATTTGACTGGCGGATCACAGTTCCGCAGTAAATGTCGGTTTTTCATAATCCTTGGATGTCAAAAGCCAAGGATTATGTAATTCACTAATATTAACAAGAAATGTTTGAATTTTTAAGAAAGGCGTGTTTTAATAATTGTAAACATATTACATATATTTCTTCACACAAACTGAAACTACATTTCTACTATACTTCGTCTAATCCTACTATACTTAATAATTATTTCTGCATTGTACGTTATATTTTTTTAAACCAAAATAGAAACGCTGTTCCGTAATAACAAACACAAGGAGGGCTTAGTTCATTTATCACTGATAATAAATGGCAACTAATAAAGCCAAGGGCAATAACTAGTTATATATTAAAAGGAGGATATTTATGTCTGAATATGTAAAAGTGGAAAATCTACAGGTTGCAAAGGGTTTATACGACTTTATTGAGGAAAAGGCTTTGCCCAATAGTCAAGTCGATAGTAAAACATTTTGGATACAATTTGATACATTAGTTCATGACCTTTCACCTAAAAACAAGGCATTATTACTTGAACGTGATCGCTTGCAAGAACAGATTCATACCTTTTACAAAGAAAAGGAATCAATAACATTTGAACAATATAAACAGTTTTTATATGAAATAGGATACCTAGAATCTGAGGTTAGTGATTTTGAAATTACTACTGAAAACGTAGATAATGAGATCAAACTACAAGCAGGTCCTCAGCTAGTTGTACCAGTTGACAATGCTCGGTATGCGTTAAACGCAGCAAATGCTCGGTGGGGCAGTTTATATGATGCTCTATACGGTACTGATGTAATAAGTGAAGGGGACGGTGGTGAAAGAAAAGGAAAATATAACCCGATACGAGGAGAAAGAGTTATTCAATTCGCAAGAACATTTTTAGATGATACGGCTCCTTTAAAGCAAGGCTCACATAAAGATGCCACGCAATACACGATTTTAAATGGAACACTTGTTGTGTACTTAGAAAGTGGCGAGACAACACCGTTAGAAGATCCGTCAAAATTTGTAGGATACCAAGGGAATCCTACAGAACCGTCCGCGGTATTACTTAAAAATAATAATTTACACTTCGAAATTCAAATTGATCACTATCATCCGATTGGTAAAACAGATAAGGCTGGCATTAAAGATATTCTAATGGAGGCAGCCATCACTACCATCATGGACTGTGAAGACTCTGTCTCCGCAGTAGATGCCGAAGACAAAGTATCAGTGTACCGTAATTGGTTAGGACTTATGTTAGGTACACTAGAGGCTACTTTTACAAAAGGCGTCACGACGATGACACGTAAGTTAAATACGGATAGAATCTATATAACTCCTGGTGGAGAAGATGTATCGTTAAAAGGGAGATCGCTTTTATTTGTAAGAAATGTGGGACATTTAATGACGACGAATGCCATTTTAAATAAAAATGGTGATGAAATTCCAGAAGGTATTATGGATGGTGTCATTACGTCCTTAATCGCAAAACACTCTCTACTCGGAAACGGTAAATTTAAGAATTCGACTAAAGATTCTATTTATATTGTTAAGCCAAAAATGCATGGATCAAAAGAGGTTGCTTTTGCAAATGAGCTATTTACTCGCATTGAGGATATGCTTGAGTTGCCACGCTTTACAATAAAAATTGGCGTAATGGACGAAGAGCGACGAACTACTTTGAACTTAAAAAACTGTATTCATGAAGTGAAAGAGCGTATTGTGTTTATCAATACTGGTTTCTTAGATCGTACTGGTGATGAAATTCATACGTCTATGGAAGCTGGGCCAATGATTCGTAAAAACGAAATGAAAAGCTCGACTTGGTTACAGGCGTATGAGAAAGCAAACGTTCAAGTCGGGTTAACAAGTGGGTTACAAGGTCGTGCTCAGATTGGGAAAGGTATGTGGGCTATGCCAGACTTAATGGCTGATATGATTAAACAGAAAATTGCTCACTTGCACGCAGGTGCCAATACAGCATGGGTGCCATCCCCAACAGCTGCGACACTTCACGCTTTACACTATCATCAAGTACATGTACCAAGTGTACAAAATAAGTTACGTGAGCAAACGACTGATTTAAAAGATGATATATTACAAATCCCGATTGAGCAAAAACCTAATTGGACTAGTGACGACATACAAAAGGAACTCGATAATAACGCCCAAGGTATTTTAGGATATGTTGTTCGTTGGGTAGAGCAAGGTATAGGTTGTTCAAAGGTACCTGATATCAACAATATCGGATTAATGGAAGACCGTGCGACTCTTCGTATTTCAAGTCAACATATGACAAATTGGCTACATCATGGTATTTGTACGAAGGAACAAGTGCTTGAAACATTCAAACGTATGGCAAAAGTAGTTGACGAACAAAATGCAAATGATCCAAATTACAAGCCAATGGCCTTGAATTACGATGACTCAGTAGCTTTCCAAGCAGCGTGTGAGCTTGTATTTAAAGGCTATGAACAGCCGAGTGGTTACACGGAGCCTATTTTACACCGTCGTCGAATAGAGGCCAAAGCTAAATTTGCTGTAAAGCAATAAATGAGAGGAAGAAAACCCGCAAGTGCCTTGCTCAGCCCCGACCAGCTTTAGCCGTTCCACCGCAGGAAGGGTCATCCCTCAAGAGGGTGACAGCTTAAGACCTCGAGGGGCTAAGCACTAGAGCAAAACACTAATCTAGATAAAAAACTTATACTTTTTTTAACATGACCACGGAGAGTAGAAAGCTACAAGCTTCCTACTCTTTCTAGTTATACTACTAGCCTATAAACGTACACGCAGGAGAGGAACAAGATGGATAGAGAGAACATGGTTAAATCAGTTAGTCGAGCACTAGATATAGTAGATTTATTAAGTATGAAGAAAAATGGCCTTGGTGTCACTGAAATCGCAAATCAAATGGATATTAATAAAAGCTCCGTTCACCGTATTCTTGCTACACTCGTGAAATATGGATATGTTGAACAAGATATAGACACTGGCCGTTATAAGCTAGGCTATAAGTTTTTAGAAATAAATTCTAAGCTATTAGATTCTATTGATTTACGAACAGAGGCTCATCCCTTTTTAGAGCAATTAGAAAAGGAAACAAATGAGGTCATTCATTTAGTTGTCTACGACAATGGAGAGGTTGTGTACATTGAAAAGCTAGATGGGAATGAAACGTTACGTATGCATTCCAAAGTTGGTAAAAGAGCACCGATGCATTGCACTGCTGTTGGAAAAGCAATTCTGTCCCATATACCGATAAATGAGGTACTAAATATTTTACAAAAAAAAGGACTTCCTGATCATACCGATCATACCATGACAAATTTAGATGAGTTCTTAAATCATTTAGTCAATGTGAAAGAGCAAGGATATGCACTTGATATGGAAGAAAATGAGTATGGCATTCGATGTGTGGCCGTTCCGATTTTTGATCATTCTAGCAAAGTAATAGCTGCTGTAAGTATATCTGGTCCGACTTTACGGATGACTGATGACAGATTGCAGGAGCTAAAGCAGCGTATGATTGAAGTGGGACAACACATTTCTATAAGACTCGGCTTTCAATCGTTATAAAAAGGAAACATTAAACAGCAATAGATGTGTTTATTGCTGTTTTATTTTTAGTTGTATCATTAGTGAAAACGCATATCTATTTACAAATTATGAGGCGAAATTATGTTTCTAGTTATGCACCTGAGTTATGTCGATATTCTACTACTTCGGTGTCGAATTTCTACCCGTTTCGTGTCGAAATTCTACCACTTCTGTGTCGATGTTCACCATTTTGCCATATATTCATTAAATGTTGTCGTTCGAGAATCCCAAAATGAAATAGCCTTCAGCGCACCGAAGTTGCAAATCAAGGCTACATTTGTTCGACGACAACTGAGTCCTTCAACAACGGAGTGCATTACTACCCACAAAATGTTTCAATAACTTTAAACAGGAGCCTAACAATATGAGGATTAGGGAGATACATATATCAGATGCCGAAAATTTTGCTTCGCTAACATACGAAATTGAGAAAAGTTCACAATATATGCTTTGGGAAGCTGACGAAAGAAAAATTAACTATGCACTACAAGCCAGAAAAATTGAGGAAATTAATAAAAGTGAGAATTCCACTATATTCGTTGCCGAAAAAGATAATGAATTAATTGGCTTTTTGTTTGCTAATGGTGGAAACGCCAAGCGCAATAAGCACACTGTTTATATTGTAGTTGGAATCCTAAGTCATTACAGAGGGCAAGGAGTAGGAATAAAGCTTTTTGATGAATTAGAAAAATGGTCAAAAGAACATAACATACATCGCTTGGAATTAACGGTTGTTACTCGTAACGAAGCAGCTCTATTATTATACAAGAAACAGGGATTTGAGATAGAAGGAACAAAAAGGGACTCTCTATTCATAGATGAAGAGTATGTAGATGAATATTATATGTCAAAGCTTGTATAATTCCTTATATTAAGATTATACTTACTATCAACGTCAAAACGGATGTCAAACATGACATCCGTTTCAATGTATATTCACGTTAAAATAGATTATTTAATGGGAATTTTAAATCTCAGTTCCTCAATGACCTTTGGAGGTGCCAACTCGACAGTAACTGCTGTCAATTGCTCTAGTGATGGTAACAGAGGGAATGTAACAACAAAGTTATACACTTCCTCACTTAATTTCTCAGGTACATCGTCACTTCGATATGTGTTTCCATTTTGGTCAACAAACCATAAAGTCGTTTGTCGATATGGATCACTACCATACACTGTGAAATAAACGAGCGTTTCCGTTTCAGTATACTCCATTTTGGTTAGGACGAGTTTCCCAACATCGCCTTGCTCAAGTTCAATCGGTAAATTGTTCTGTAAAGATGCTTCAACAACGCTAAAGGGAGCTTCCTTAAGTGGTCTCATGATAGCCTGAAAAATAAGATAATCCGAAGCATGTGAAACTGGCGCAAAGACAGCTGATGACTTGTTAATCCACATGTTGTCATCTAAAGGACTACCACTTGCATGGCCACTTAAAGGACGCACTTGTATGCCTTTATCATCAAGTAGTTGATAGGATATGTCCCAATCATTATTCTCAACAGCGTCTATTGGCAAAATTGTATTAAAGCTAATTTTAGTAGTAGCAGGAGTAAGTGTAGCCTTCACTAACTTCCATGTTGTGTTGTTGAATTCCTTTTGATCGTGAAGGAGTATCGTTTTTCCATCGCCTATTTTTTGAATAGGAATGGAGATTTTCCAATTCCCTTTTTCTTCATCTATTTCTCTCATCTTCAAAGTTAACGTAAAACTTTCTTTTAAAGATTCCTCTGTGTTAATATCTACAACACCTGCGATTGTATGATCATCTAGCTGTTCGGCCCTTATACCCATACCTAAATTGTGTAGTAGTTTTCCATCAATAAAAATATCTAAGTCTTCAACAAAGTGATTCATATAATCTGGAGCAAATTCTTCGTTACTTTGCTTTACATAGGCTATTGAAAGGCGCGTACCATCAAATATGACATCTGTAATAGTTATCGAAATATTCTTAGTGGAAATCGTTTCATTAACCTCTGTCGCTAATCCTTGTTTACTAGCTTGATTTAGTCCGCTATCACCAATCTCCTCGAAAATTGCACCAAGAAACGGTATATTTTTAATTGTATCAGCAAATGTGTCAGAGACAGTGGCTGATACACCCATTAATAGGACAATTGCTGCAATAGCACCAAAAATAATAGGATTTCTCCGCTTCGTTTTTTTACTAGGCAAGGCACTTAAAGTATCATCTATTCGTTGACTAAAGGAAGAGGGGATAGCAAGACTTTCCTTATCAATAACGTCTTTAATGTCTTTATCTTCCATGACTGTTTTTCACCTCATTTTCCTTTTCTTTATTCAAAATTTCTTTTAGTTTCGCTCGACCACGATGTAATCTTGTTTTCACCGTATTAACAGAAACACCAGTAATATTAGCAATGGTGTTGATTTGAAGATCTTCATAGTAAAACAAAATAATTACCATTCTAAATTCTTCATCAAGCTCGTTTACTAATTGAAAAAATTCTAAATTGCTAAATTGAGATTCTTCGTAGGGTACTACTTTCTCCTTATCCATTAAAACAACTTTACTTCGCTGTCTTAATGTTGCATAACATTCATTCACAACGATTTGAAAAAGCCAAGATTTAAAGCTTTCAAGCTTTTTTAAGCCTGAAATAGATTCATAAGTCTTTAAAATTGCCTCTTGCGTCGCATCCATGCAGTCCACATTCGAACGTAATATAGAAAACGATATACGATACAAAGACAACTCATACTTTTTTATCAATGCTGTGAAAGCTTCTTTATCGCCTCTTTGTGCTTTTTTAACGAGTCTTTTTTCATTCAAACTAAACCGCCTCCTTTCTGACATTCTATCTGTAAGATGGAGAATGCGACTAAAAGGTTCCCGACATCTTTATTTTTTTACTTCATGCAATCGCCTGCAAAACATATGTAAATTTTGTTAATTTTTCCATCACAATACCCGTGCCGTTACTGTTTAATAGTATAGTAAACATATAGATACGATAAAGAAAGGTATGTGAAAAACGATGAAAAGACTACTGTTATTCTTTAGTATCACCTTTGCCATTAGCTGGATTTCTTGGGGAAGTTTAATAGGATTAGTAAATGCAGATGTTGTGTCATTTGGAGATTCGATATATATGATTCTTTTTCTTGTAGGGGGATTTGGACCTACCATTTCACCATTTTTATCAATTGTTTTCACAAAAAGTGATGGTAACTTTCGCGAATACTTTAGCCGATTGTTTCAATGGAAGCTACATCCAATTTGGTATTTTATTATTTTCACTTTACCTGTAGTAGTAACATTTAGTATTTATCAAACCTTGAGAATATTTGATTCAACGGCAAATACACAATTGCAGCCATGGTATATGTTCTTTCCATTATTACTATCTATGATCTTTCTCGGAGGACTTGAAGAATTAGGATGGAGAGGTGTAGCCTTACCTGTGTTACTACAAAAATATAACGTATGGACAACAAACGTTATATTAGCTATCGTTTGGGCTGTATGGCACTTACCTTTATTTTTCCTGAATGGTACTAGCCAAAATGAAGCAAATTTTTGGTTGTTCGGTTTATCAGTGTATGGCTTTACGACAATTTTAACATGGCTATATCGAGAAACGAACAGCATCTTAGTATGTGTCTTATTACATGCTGCTATAAATGCTAGCTTTGGCATGGGGTATATTACACTGCAAACCAATTTAGAAATGGCTGTATACGCAGGAATAATGACCGTTATAGGGGTCGTAGTTTCTATTTATTCCAACAATAAGATTAAGGCTAACGTAGCAATGTAATTTTGATTTTACTATACAAAGTGTATTACACTATCATAAAGCTAACTATGTTACAAGGAGCGTTATGATGGAATTATTACAAGGACCGCTAGATGAAGCGATTGAACTTACAAAACGGAAAGTTCTAGAAGATATTCAAAACTATACAGGTCGCAAGTCAGAACCACCTGCACTACAACAATATCTTCGTAACCGATCAACTTATCTACAACAACTTTGGATTAATATATGGATTAATAAAGTGTCAAATGCCGTTCAAAAAAAAGACAAGAAAGCTTACTTAGAACAACAAGGCTATGTGACTAAAGACGTTGATAAAAAGATCTTAAATAAGTTATTTCGTGATGAAATGAGAGCTTATAAGCCATTTATTATTGAGGAATGGTTATTAAATAAATTTGAGAAAGATATAGAATTGTGGGAAAACCAATACACCATTGCTAGAGAAAAATATTTAAAAGAACAAAAGGAAAAAGAGTTACAACGAAAAAGAGATAAATTGAATGACGTCATTGAGAGAGCAGCCATTGACATTCTTGATCACCATAGTGAATCACTATACTTGCATGCTCGATACTTTATTGGAAATCAGCTCGCAAAAGACTTACAGCACGGTACGAAATATAAAGCAATTGATACATATAAGATTGAAGAGCAATTGATTTCTGTTGGACCGTTTAAGAAGACAGATTATAAAACCGCCGCTTACTTTTTTGAAGAGTTAACAGGAAATATTCAGCAAACATGGAGTAGAGGGCACGTATATTTTGAATATGAGTTATATATTGATCGTTACGAGACGATGTTAGCTGAATATATTTATAGCGTTTGCGCTGAACTAGTCCTAGAAGAGTTGCCCTTATCATTTATAAACGAGTATGAACAAGTAATTTCAGAAGAATTTACAGACTCCTTTGTAATGGAGTTGTTAAACGAACACCTATATGATTTATGCACATATTTCTTAGAATCTTTAAGTGATGAATACTTAGAAGATTTACTTGAAGTTTCTGACGTACCGTTTGATATAACAGTTCATAAAGAAATATTTGAGCGACAATTAGCTGCATGGGAGTTACGTCAAGCAGAAGAAGCTGCAGAAGTAGAGCGTAAACGTAAAGAAGAGGAACGAATGCTTGCTGACATCTTTGGGCCTGAATATCATCCTGACACAAATAAAGGGATTAGATATGTTCTTCATATTGGAGAAACGAATACTGGTAAAACTTTTCAAGCGTTAGAACGAATGAAGCACGCAGAAAGCGGTCTTTATTTAGCTCCGCTTCGTCTACTTGCACTAGAGGTATATGACAAGTTAAATCATGACGGTGTGCTTTGTAATCTAAAAACAGGGGAAGAAGAGAAAGTTGTAGAAGGAGCACAACATATAGCTTCCACTGTAGAAATGTTTCATGAGAAAGACTTCTATGAAGTAGTTGTCATTGATGAGTCTCAAATGCTTGCTGATAAAGATCGTGGTTTCTCATGGTTCAAAGCAATCACAAAAGCTAATGCCAAAGAAGTCCATATTATTGGGAGTCATAATGTAAAAGACATGTTATTGCAGTTACTAGGTGATTCTGAAATAGAATTACATGAGTATAATCGAGATATTCCATTAGAAGTAGAGGAACAACCTTTTAAGTTTAAAGATGTAAGAAAAGGAGATGCCTTAATTTGTTTTTCTCGTAAAAGAGTCCTCGAAACCGCTTCACGACTGCAACACGACGGCAAACGGGTGAGTATGATATACGGTTCGATGCCACCTGAGACTAGACAACGACAAGTGAAACAATTTATAGACGGCCAAACAAACGTCGTCGTATCCACAGACGCCATCGGAATGGGTTTGAATTTACCTATTCGACGTATTGTTTTCCTCGAAAACGATAAGTTCGATGGAACATCCAGAAGACGGCTTACTTCTCAAGAAGTTAAGCAAATTGCCGGAAGAGCGGGGCGTAAAGGGATTTACAATGTGGGAAAAGTTGCTTTCACAAGCGATATAAATCAAATGGCACAGTTATTGGATGAAACCGACAAGCCTGTTGAGACATTTACTGTTGCCCCAACGCCTGGTGTACTTGAGAGATTTCAAGCTTACTACCGAGATTTTGCGTCCTTCTTTGAACTGTGGGATACATTTCAATGTCCAGTCGGTACGAAAAAAGCAGGGTTAGACGAAGAGCGGGAGTTGTACGAGTTAATCAGAGGAACAGACATTGAAACACGCTTTTCTATGAGCGATCTCTATGGCTTTCTGCACTTACCTTTTTCAAAAAAAGAGCCCGAGTTAATTCAGCAATGGTTAGAAACGATGCTTGCTATCGTTCATAATGAAGACCTACCAGAGCCTGAATTAAAAACTCGTAGCCTTGATAAACTTGAACTAACATATAAGTCACTAGGCTTACATCTTTTATTTTTATATAAATTGAACCGACAAACTGAAGCACATTATTGGGAGAGGTTACGAACTGACATTAGCGAAAGCATTCACGAATCACTACAAACAGATGTTAAAAAAATTAAAAACAGTTGTAAAATATGTGGTAAGTCCCTACCATGGGATCACGCTTTTCGCATTTGTGATGAGTGTTTCTTAAAACGGCAGCGACGAGGGTACGCAAGGCGATAGTTTAAAGGATGAATCAAGCATGATTCATCCTTTTCATATTGTAGTACTATACAAAGCCTATGAGCCCAAAAATAGGAATGGAAGGTGATGTAACTAAAATCAAAAAAAGGTTAATATATATGAGCTACATCATATTTGTTGATATTTCTCACAAGTTAACAGTTTTTTCGACAAAAAAATATGTATAATAAAGTAATAGTTACTAATATATCAAAAGGTGATGAACATGTATCGTGATTTAATAATAAATTTGGCTATTTTCATCTCATTTCTTACAGTAAGCGGGCAATTCTTTAAGAGCCGACCTATGTATGCAAACTTTTCTATGAAAGTTGTTGGTGGGTTAATCGGGGGAGTATTAGGGTCACTTCTCATGTCATTCTCTATACAAGTTACAGATACAACAATAGTGGATTTACGAAACTTTGCAATTATTGTTGTCACATTGTTCGGAGGAGTAACAAGTGGGATTATAACGGGTATAGTAATTGCGATTAATAGATTTGCTTTTTTTGGAATTAATATTTCTTCTACAACAGCACTCATTACACTTTTGTTATTACCAGTAATATGCGGAATTATTGCACAAACAAAACTCTCAAATGCCTATAAGTTTTTCTTTATGACTGTAAGTCAAATGATTGTTTTTTATATAGCTGTTGCTTTTCTAATTTCAGATTTTAATAAACTAATTACACTATATATTTATTATGGCGCAATCTCTTTAATTGGAGGATTTATTATTTTTCAAATATGCAACTTCATTGTTCACTCAAATGAGAACTTTAGAATGCTGAAAGAGTCTGCCGAAAAGGATTATCTCACTGGTTTAAATAATGTTCGGCAATTTGATACTATCTGGAATACTCTTGTAAATACAGCTATTGAAAAGCAAGAAAGGTTGTCCCTTTTATTAATAGATATAGACCATTTTAAAAAGATAAATGATACATATGGTCACCAAACAGGAGACATGGTACTGAAACAGTTAGGTACTATTTTAAAGAATACATCTCGCTCCTTTGATATTGTTTCACGAAACGGGGGAGAGGAGTTCTCCGTGATTTTACCTGATTGTCCTAATCATCAAGCTATTGAGTTAGCTGAAAAAATTAGAAAAGCTGTTGAAAACTACGATTTCAATATTTCAGATACTGATAAAATAAATATTACCGTTTCCATCGGTATCTCTACTTTTCCAGATACAACTGATGATTGGCATACCATTATAAAACGAGCTGATGATTCGTTATATACAGCTAAACGTTTAGGAAGAAATAGAGTAAGCTCTTATGTCAGTTAAATACTACAGGCCCTAACTGGTTGTTAGGGCCTTTTAATTTTGAATTGACTATATGAAGCACTTAACTCAAGGACTATTATTCCCACCTAAAAGTACGGCTGGCAATAGCAAAGGCTACAATGAGCCAACCTGCTAAAGTAAGTGTCTCTGGCCATAGGTTCCAGATAGGTGTACCTATATTCATTGTTTCCCTGAGTGCTGTACTTAAGTGTGCAATCGGCAAAATTTTAACGATTGGCTGAATAAACTCAGGCATGTTTGCAATAGGAAAGAACACGCCACCAAGAAATAACATCGGAAATGTTGCAAATGCCGCAATCGGTCCTGCACTTTCTGGATTTTTAGCAACACCCGCTATGATGAAACCAAGTGCCATAAAAGCTAATGTCCCAAGAATTACAAATCCAATTAAGATGAGCCACGAACCGCGAACCTCAATATTAAACACTAAGTTTGCAACAAGTAACACTAACGATGCCTGCAATCCATTTAATGCTAAGCGTGCCGTAATTTGAGCCGCGATAAAAGTTGAAGCTTTAAGACGTGTTCCTTGCATTCTTCGTAAAATACCGCGTTCGCGCCAAGACGAGATTTGTCCTGCCACACCATTCATATTATTGCTCATTATCATCATCGCTACAATACCAGGAACAAGGAAATCAATATAAGTAATATTAAGAGCACGGACACCCTTTGACTCTGTCGTAACTATAGGAGTATAATCTACAGCCTCTTTACTCATTTGATCAATGGTAGCATTAACTACAGTCATCCCGATTTGTGATGCAGCTAGATTGGTTTCACTATAGTACACTGGTAGGATGTAAGATTCATCTCCTTCAGCTTTATTGTTAATTGATTCACCATAGCCTTTTGGAATCTCGAGTACAAGCTGCACATCACCATTTTCTAAATTTGTTAAAGCTTCCTGTAAATTTATCCCTTTTGCAAGCTGTATCCCTGTATTTTCACTAAATCGATTATATAGTTCCTTAGATTGCGGACTTTGATCATTGTCTACTACTGTTAGTGACAAAGAAACATTTGTTCCACCACCAACAAAGGAGCCTAGAGCAAGCATTAAGATGATAGGGAACAAGAGCGTAAAGATTAATACTTGGCGATTTCTTGCGAATATGCGTAATTGTGCTAATGTTAATTGCTTATAGGCGTTCATTCTCTTAAGCTCCTTCCTGTCATATGAATAAACACGTCCTCAAGAGTTGCTGTTCTTGTTTGTAAATTATCTAACGGTATTTCTCTTTCCGACGCTTGTTGAATAAGGTCTGTTAAAGTAGTTTGAATGGAATCTGTATAGACGACATATCTTTGTTGTCTGTTACTGACTTGCTTAACAGCTTGCAATGTATGTAAAAAAGTAGCATCTTCTTCAGCTTGTAAAGTCACCTCAATAGCACTATCGGATTGTAAGTTTTTCACGAGCTGATGGGGCGTATCCAATGCTATTAATGTACCTTGGTCCATAATTCCAATTCGGTCACAAAGCACGTGCGCTTCGTCCATATAATGTGTTGATAACATTATCGTTTTACCTCGCTCTTTTAACCGTTCAATGATGTCCCACAATGTTCTCCGAGCTTGTGGGTCTAGTCCAGTTGTAGGTTCGTCCAAGAACACTATTTTCGGATCATGAATGATTGCTAATGCAATAGCTAGTCGTTGTTTTTGACCACCAGATAAGCTTTTCACTCGATCTTTACTTTTCTCAGTTAATAGAACTTCTGCTAAAAGTTCATCAACCGAAACATGATACGGATAAAAGCTAGCATACATATTCATAATTTCTTTAACAGTGAGTAACTCAAATAATGATGTAGATTGTAATTGCACACCTATCACTTCTTTCACATCATTAATTTGCTTTCGTATATCAAATCCAGATAATCTGGCTGTTCCACCATCAGGCTTACGCAAACCCACGAGCATTTCAATGGTTGTGGTTTTACCAGCACCATTGGGCCCTAGTAAACCAAACACCTCACCGGCTCCTACGTTGAATTCCACGCCGTTAACCGCTACTAAATCTCCATATTTTTTTACTAAACCATCTACTTCAATCATTGTTTGTGTCATACGTATCACTCCCAACTACACTATTGTCAAGCAGTCTATTAATTTCTCCTTACAAAGTGTTGAATCATCATTACATTTTTCACAGTTAATCGACAATCTATACAGCATAGAGAAACCTCTACAAAGTAGAGGTTTTCATTATACCCGCTGATAATCTACTCTCCAATTTTTTATTGTACGTTTAATCTCATCAGGTGTCATGTTTTTTTCTAATGCTTCTTCAACAAGTGCAGGAAACTCTTCATCACTTGCAAATCGTAGAGCAATGATTTGTTTTAAAGATAGTGCGCTGTCCAGTCTTTTCCCAGTCAAAACAAAATAACGAAAGTTTTCTTCTGTACGAATTAATCGATCCTGAAGTTTTAAAGCATACCCACGTATTCTTGTAGCTGCAAAGAAAAAGAGAAAGCCTGTTATTAGAAGCATTACTGCAGTCAAGGTGGAAGTTCCAACTCGAATAGCATAGACAAACTGTACAATGCCAATAATTACACTAATTAGTGATAACGGGGCAAGTACAAAGTGAAAAACAGGGTCAATCATTGCATGTTTTTTATAATTTTGTTCCATCCGTAAGAACACTCCCAATCTTTTAGTCTTGTATACCCTATATTATATATAACTAGTTAGAGGATGCCTAATATAAAACCTCTTAATTTATTTACTATATTAATGGTTCATGTTGATTTTTAACGTTACAGGCTAACAAAGCTTAATTTATGTTTTGCAACAGCTTATTTCGGTAACTAAAGTATTAACAATGTGTTTGAAAAGTAATACTACGGCAACTTTGCTTCATACATATAAGTGGGGTAATGCAATGAATCCCAAGAAAGGAAGGAATCTCGTGACAAAAAATGGGGACAAATGGCGTAATTTTCACGGGCCGAACTTAGCATATATAGAAGAACTGCATGAGAGGTTTCTAGAAGATCCTAATTCTGTTGATCAGTCAATGCGAGCGTTTTTCACAAATAAAAAGGAAAATAAATGGACATCTAATACAGACAATATCGCTATCACAAATATTCATAACGTTAGTCACACGATTGCAAATACAATGCGTTTATTACAGAGTATTCGAACGTATGGGCATCAAGAGGCCTCCTTATACCCAATTACAAAACAAAAAGAACAACACCAAAGTAATTTCGAGTTGCGTTATTTTAATTTAACAGAAGAAGAGTTAAAAAGTGTACCTGCCACTATGTTGTGGGAGAATGCCCCCCACAACATTGAGAACGGACTGCAAGCATATGAGTACTTAAAAAAGTGTTATACCGGTAAGGTTGCATACGAGTTTAGTCATGTATTCGAACAAGAGGAACGAGATTGGCTTGATCAAGCAGTAGAAAAAGGAACATATATTGTTTCCCTCTCTCCCGAGAATAAGCATAAATTATTGGATACCTTATTAAAAGTTGATGCATTTGAACAATTTTTACAAAAAACATTTGTAGGTCAAAAACGTTTTTCAATAGAAGGTGTTGATATGCTTGTTCCCATGCTAGAAGATGCTGCCAAATTAGCTGCAAAGAATGGTTACAAGCAAGTCGTCATGGGTATGGCACATCGCGGACGATTAAATGTACTAGCACATGTGCTTCAAAAGCCATACGACCTTATTTTGTCAGAATTCCATCACTCTCCCAACAAGGATTTAATTCCATCTGAAGGCTCTAGAGGTATTAATTTTGGATGGACGGGTGATGTAAAATATCATCTTGGTGCAAATCATGAAATGGAGGAAGGTTTGACGCTGACATTAGCACATAATCCTAGTCATCTTGAGTTTGTAAATCCTGTCGTATCAGGTTTTGCTCGCGCCTACCAGGATGAACGCACAAGCGTTGGGTATCCAATTCAACACATGTCAAATGCCATGAGTGTTGTTATCCACGGAGATGCTGCTTTTCCAGGTGAAGGTGTTGTAGCAGAAACGCTAAACCTTATGAACTTAAGAGGGTATAACACAGGAGGTACCATTCACATAATTGCCAATAACTTATTAGGCTTCACAACAGACTCAGAGGATGCAAGGTCAACAAAGTACGCCAGTGATATTGCTAAAGGGTTTGAGATTCCTATTATCCATGTGAACGCAGATGATCCGGAAGCATGCTTGTCAGCTATAAAACTAGCGTTTGCCTACAAGCAAAAGTTCCAAAAAGATGTAGTCATTGATTTGATAGGGTATAGACGATATGGTCATAACGAGATGGATGACCCGATGGCCACACAACCCTTATTGTATGAACAAATAGCAAAACATGATAGGTTAGCAGATATATATAGTTCGATTCTGATGAAAGAAAAAATAGTAACGAAGGACTCTATTAAAGATAAAAAAGAAAAACTAGAACAACACTTAAAAGACACTTATAAACAAATCCCAAAAGAGAAGCAAGAAGTTAAACTTCCTGAGTCAATTGAAAAAAGAATTGCTACTAAAAACACGGCTGTATCTAAAGATGTACTAATGAAGATTAATACTAACTTACTAACATGGCCGAAAGGGTATACTCCTTATCCGAAGCTTGAAAAAATCCTTCAAAGACGCAATGATGCCTTTGAAGATGGTAAAAAAATTGACTGGGCATTAGCAGAAACGTTAGCATTTGCGACAATTTTGAAGGATGGCACTCCTATTCGCCTGACAGGTCAGGATAGTGAGAGAGGGACATTTGCCCAAAGACATCTTGTGTTACATGATCATAAAACAAACCGTACGTTTTCACCATTACATCATCTTCCTGAAGCTAAAGCTTCTTTTGCTATATATAACAGTCCTTTATCAGAAGCAGCCGCCCTTGGGTTTGAATATGGGTATAGCGTAAAAGCACCTGATACACTTGTTTTGTGGGAAGCACAATACGGGGATTTTGTGAATGCAGCTCAAGTTATTATTGACCAATTTATCTCTGCTGGTCAGGCCAAGTGGGGACAAAAATCTAAGCTTGTTATGCTCTTACCACATGGGTTTGAAGGACAGGGGCCTGAACACTCAAGCGCTCGATTAGAACGTTTTTTAACGTTAGCAGCAGAGAGCAATTGGACTATAGCCAATTTAACTAGTGCTGCTCAATATTTTCATATTTTACGTCGACAGGCCGCTTTGGAGGAAAAAGAAGCACGGCCACTTATCATTTTGACACCGAAAAGCTTACTTCGAAATGCCTACACAGCGTGTCAAGGTAATGAGCTTAGCGACGGCTCCTTTCACTCGGTACTAGAAGACAACCGTACTAAGTCAGAGCAACCTGAAAAGTTAAAGAAACTTATTTTCTGCAGCGGTAAAATCGCAATTGATTTAATAACGAAAATAGATGAAGCTCAAACAAAAGAGTTTAACGAAGTTCATATTATTAGAATTGAAGAGCTTTATCCTTTTCCCGAAAAAGAAATGCGCCAACTGTTTACTAAGTATAAAAACGTATCAAGCATAGCCTGGGTACAGGAAGAACCTAAAAATATGGGAGCTTGGCCTTACATTCAAGCGCGTCTAAAAGAATGTATAAATAAGGACATACCTATTTCGTATATTGGAAGACCGGACCGCTCGAGTCCAGCAACAGGAGACCCAAATGTTCATAAAAAAGAACAAGACCAAATTATCGATTCCGCTTTAGATGTATCGAAAGGAGAAGAGTACATTGAAAGAAATTAAAGTACCCGAGCTAGCAGAATCAGTCACAGAAGGAACGATTGCAAGATGGCTTGTGGCAGAGGGAGACAGTGTGACAGAGGGTCAACAAATAGTTGAACTAGAAACAGATAAAGTAAATTTGGAGATTACTAGTGAAGTCACAGGTACAATTAAGGAATTGTTAAAACAAGAAGGGGATAATGTAGCAGTAGGAGATGTATTAGCAACGGCAGCGGAGGATACAGAGCAAAACAACTCACGAGAAACTAAAGAAAAGAAAGACAGAACAATGGAACAGACAAACAACTATACAAATGATGATAGACATACAGAAGAGACTGCCTACAAATCAGAAAATCAAACAAATGATGGAGAAACTAGAGAAAAACAGGAGAGGGGTCAATCTTTTCGTCCAATTGCTTCACCTGCAGCTCGAAAAAAAGCTCGTGAATTAGGCATTGATTTAACAGAAGTTAAAACAAGAGATCCGTTAGGTCGAATTAGATTACATGATATTCAAGAGTCTCATCTAACACAACAACAACCTCAACAAACTGAAAAAGAAAAAGAGGCAACACCAGAGTTAGACAACGACCGGTATGAAAAAATCAAAATGTCTCGTAAGCGACAGACTATAGCAAAAAGATTATTAGAAGCACAACACCAAGCAGCCATGCTTACAACATTTAACGAGGTTGATCTCTCAGCCATCATGGCTATTCGCGAGCGAAAAAAACAAGGATTTCAAGAGCAACATGATGTTAAGCTTGGCTTTATGTCATTCTTTACAAAAGCAGTTGTCTCGGCACTGAAAAAGTATCCATATTTAAATGCTGAAATCCAAGATGAAGAGATTATTTTAAAGAAATTCTACGACATAGGGATTGCTGTTTCAGTTGATGATGGATTAGTCGTACCTATTGTACGTGATGCAGATAAGAAAAGCTTTGCCGAGATTGAAAAAGACATTATGTCCCTGGCGCAAAAAGCGAAAGACAAAAAACTCAGTCTATCTGATTTACAAGGTGGGACTTTTTCCATTACGAATGGTGGCGTATTTGGCTCACTATTCTCGACACCAATTCTCAATACCCCACAAGTTGGTATATTAGGCATGCACACTATTCAAAGAAGGCCAGTTGTAGTAGATGATGAGGATTCAATCGAAGTAAGACCGATGATGTATATAGCCTTATCTTATGATCATCGTATTATTGATGGTAAGGATGCCGTCCAATTTTTAACGACAATCAAATCATTATTAGAAGATCCTGAGGATCTGTTTTTAAACTAATCGAAAGCGGGTAGGCTTTTTAAAGCTACTCGCTCTTTGTTTATTTCATAAATCTTCAAAACACGAATCGGTTTAGTTATATTTGTAGGTGATGAAACTTCGTAAGCCATCGCCCAAGAATTAAGTATAGTATTTACCAAAAATTCACACAATGTTCATTTACAAAGATCGTTTGCTAAGCTTATAGTATTATTATTGATGAAAAGGAGGAAATAAGATGATAGTTACTACTTACTAATTCGTTCTCATGCGTAAATTTAAAGCAGCATAATAGCTAGATAAATGGCTGTTTGGTGCACCTAGCTATCTAGGTTTATTTGGGGACATCTTTTTAGTAAGGATAGTTGTGTCATCTTATATGTAAAAATTCACTCCTTCCATAATTAAAATGGGCTTGCGCGTGCCTGTAAAATTATGATAACTAGGATTATTTATTGAATTTTCACTGTAAGAGCACTATGCCTTCTTACAGTTTTTTTATTTTTTATAACCTTATATACTAGGACAGCACTTCAGCCTAATTAATATTAGGAGGTTGTTGTATATGCCAGTACAAAAACGACGTTATGAAGGACCAGAAGATTTCACAAAAGTAAATCAATTTTTAATAAATACCTATGAACCTGGTGGCTTTTATCCCAATTGGTTACAACCTAGATGGGAGTATATGCATACTCATCCCTATTTTGATGAAACGTCTCTTAACAAAATAGCCATATGGGAAGAAGACGGGAACATTGTGGCTGTTGTAAACTATGAACTCGAGTTAGGTGACACTTATTTCGCTGTACATCCTGATTATACGTATTTAAAGCGGGATATGTTTGAACACGCTGAAAAGCATTTACTCGGCACGAAAGATAACGGAAACAAATATTTGCGTCTCTATATAAAAGAGTTTGATCGAGAGCTTGAAGAAATCGCCCTTTTACAAGGATATGAAAAGGATAATGATTACCCAGAATTCAATTATATTTCACAATTCAAAATACCAGATGTGTTTCCAAAAATCTCTATACCTGAAGGCTATAAACTTAAAAGTCTTGCCGAAGACAATGACCACATAAAAGTAGATAGAGTAATGTGGAGAGGTTTTAATCACAAGGGTGAATCTCCACAAGACATCGAGGGTCGCAAGAAAATGCAATCAGGTCCGAACTACAGAAAAGACTTAAATATAGTGGTAGAAGCACCTGATGGTAATTTCGTCGCCTACTGTGGTATGTGGTTTGTAGAAGAAAATAAAATAGCATATGTAGAACCTGTCTGTACAGACCCAGACTATCGCCGTTTAGGATTAGGAAAAGCAGCTGTCCTAGAGGGTATCCGTCGATGTGGGGAGCTCGGAGCTACAGTAGCGTTCGTTGAAACAGGTATGAAATTTTATCTAGACATTGGGTTTCAACCAGTTCATTCATACTATCCATGGGAAAAAGAGTTTAAATAACCATTTTTAGAAAAAGAGGGAAAAGGCACCCGTGCCTTCCTCTTTTAAAATATAAATTAATATAGGGGGCACATAGTTTATGAGTATTACAACGAACGAGATAGTGATTAAAGAAAAACTAGTAAGTATATTAAGTGATGATTATACACCGACTGTTGAGAATCAATATGAAGAGGTTTATACTGCCGTTAGTGTTCTTGGGTCACCTGATCCTGAATTACGCGATGAATTAGCATATAGAGTATTAGTAAAATTATTAATACATAACAAATTGTTATCAGATACCGAGATGCGGCAACTATTAAACATTGCGCTATCTGAAGATATGTTATTTTACAAAATAGGCGAAGTAGGTTCTGATAGTGTTTTTCAAAGAACGTTTTCTGCCTTATTGATTGCTATTTTACTATACAGAGACAACGAAGAAAATTATTTGTCTGAAACCGAACATAGGCAAATTATAGAGAAAATCACAAATTACTGCATGCTAGAAAAGGATTATCGAAGTTTTGTTCAAGAAAAGGGTTGGGCCCATGCACCTGCTCATATCGCAGATGTAATTGATGAGTGTGTAAAAAGACGTTACACTACGAGTGAACAGTGCGAATTGTTATGGAAAGGGCTCGAAACGTTATTGTTACAATCTAGCATTGTATTTGATGCAGAAGAAGAAGAACGAATGGCTACTGCTGTGTTCGCCATGATAACACTAAATAAAGTATCATTTGGAACTATCATTAACTGGCTTAAAGCTTTAAACATTGCTAATGTAAATGATCATGTAAAAATCAATATTAAACATTTTACAAGGGCTTTGTGTTTAAGATTGAAATTTCATGATAAAAATAGTAGTGAAATTGATGATGTTCTAAAAGAATTAGAGGCAATGTTTAACCCATCTTTTTATTAATAAGGCTATGTTAAAGGTGAATGTTGATTTTTGTTTGATTTTGATTATAGCGGAATGCACGAGACTCCTGCGGGATATAGTGGCAGACGTGAGACCCCGCAGGTGCTTAGGCTCACGGCCACCCCGCGGAAAGCGAAGTGTGATGGAGCGAAAATCAACACCAAAGTTTAACAGAGCAATTAATAAAGATAATAAACATATACATATTAAAAGCGAATCCTGTAGGGATCGCTTTTTTTATATATAACCATTATGGATAAAATGTTTAACCTATGATATATTTTAGCTATTAAAATTATTAAAGGGGCAGTTTTATGACGTTACATAAAGAGCAGACAATCCACATTATTTTACAAGAAATGTTTCAAATGCAGCAGAAATCAAAAGCATTTATGGATATATTAACTGGCGAGGAAACTTTATCCCAGCATCAGGTCATGCTATTAATTCAATTAAAGCTTTATGGGAAAATGAAAATTACTGATATAGCATCTGCCTTCCATGTTAGCCCAGGAGCTGCAACGTCTATGTGTGATAAGTTAGAAAACCTAGAACTTGTAACAAGAATAAGAGAACCTGAAGACAGACGAGTTGTAAAAGTAGACCTCACTGAGAACGGGGAACAAAAAATTACAGAAATATTTAAGAAGTTTCCACCAAATCAATTAAACAAAATTGCAGACGTATTTAAAGAAGTAAATAGGCTTATGTCTAAAATTCTGTAGCATGTTTAGTGCAACATAGAAGTTTCAAAACCGTACAGAACCATAATTTAAACATGACGTTAAAATGGGCACAAAACTAACATTAGTTTATGTGCCTTAGTTTTATTGATCCATCAATGTTTAACTATATATAAATGTCAGAGAGAGCAAAGCAACTAACCTAATAGGGATTTACTATCAAAAGGAGATTAATTATGGACTTAGGTTTTGAGCGTTTAACTCAAATTTCAGATGTTAACGAATGGAAAGCCACGTATCAAACTGCCATTAAAAATTTGGACGAAATATACCAAGAGGAAGAGCGTATTTACTATCTTATGTACTCGCAAGGGTATGAAAGTCAAAGAATCGATGAAATTCAAAAGATTAAACACGATCTCATGACAAATAAACAACTTATACATACCTTTTCTACGTGGAAAGAGATATTAAGTGATGATCCCATTTGGTGTAGAAGAATAGATGTATTTTTATCAAGGATGAAACAAGAAGCACTTGATAGTCATCCGGAAATAGTAGGCGTGCAACATTCTTTGCAAAAAAGACTGATGGACAGTACGTTTGAGATTGATGGAAAAGAATATAATTTAGGCACTGTGCACTCAAATATTATGGATAATCCGAATCGGGAACTTAGAAAAAGACTATTGCTTGAATCAAAAAGAATAGGACGAGAAAATGAAGATTTATACAGAACACTCATCCAAAAAAGAAACCAACTAGCTCAGGATGTCGGATATGACAACTATTATCACTTTAAATGCAGCCTAAAGGAAATTGATATAGATAGTTATATAGAGGAAATGAATGGCTTACTAGAAAGATTGGTAACTTCTTATACCTACTGGACTAATCGAATAAACGAAAAGTTTGGATGGGAGAAAATAAATTTTTATGATCAATATTTTTCCACCTTCAATTTCCATAGGATTCCAGACAATATTTTTTCATCTGAACGGGTAAAAGAAGTGTTATGTGATGCAGCAAGTGGACTAGGAATACAATTACAAAGCATTCCAGTTAAGATTGAAAGTTTGGAAATTCCATATGGTGGTTTTGCCATCAACATAAACCCAAATGACCTCAGGTTAGTAGTTAATAAACGAGATGCATATTCTGTATTTTTGTCTGGAATTCATGAGTTGGGGCACATAATGGACGGTTACTATGGTTCCTTTAAATACCCAGAGCTCTACCGTTTTTATTCAAGCATAGCGGCTGAATCGATAGCTGAATTATTTCAAACTATTGTATCAGATGAAGAATTTTTAACAAAAAATTTTGATCTAACAGATGAGGTGTTGTTACAGATAAAGGAACTGAATACGTTAACTGATTTGAAGATGGTCCAAATTAATTACTACTACAGTTTAGTTGAATATGAATTATACAAAAACCCTGATAGAAGCTTCCAAAAGATCGCTGACGAATGTTATAAAGTTGTATTTGGATATGAGGGTGAAACTTTTCATCCTGGCAGCGAGATGTTTTATATTGAGAATCCAGCATTTTTTCAGGACTACAACTTTGCGTTAGCAATTAGAGATATGATTCGGGGGAAATTTTGCGTAAAGAGTCTCTATAAAAATCAAGAAGTGTTTCATGAACTGCTTAAAAAATACATTGAACCGAATCAGTTATACTGTTGGAAGGATAGGGTAAAACAGATCTGTGATGAAGATTTTACGTTTTCCTATTTAACTGAAAGATTAACTAGCGTAACTACGAATGATTAAACAGCTTTACAATAACATTTATATTGCTAATTTCAGAGCAAGTCCCGAGAGTTTTGTTGAATTAAGTTTATTATTTACCAAGTGGATGTCAATTTTAATTGACATCCTTTTTAATACAATCACGCCAACTTCTCTTTTCAAGCAAAAGGCTTATTTGACTGCCAAAACAAAAAATGTGTCACTAATCGGAACTTTATTTAAAAGAAAGTGAACCTTTTTAGTTTGTTATTGACAACATTATACAAAAGGTATATATTATGGATGTTAAATATTTTAACAGTTAAAATATTTAACGACTTAATAAAAGGTGGGTTATAAATATGAACTTAGCTAATAATCACGAAAATAGTATTCAAGCAAATGGTTATAGTGTATACCCTCATGATATTAAAACAAACTTTATGAGTATTATTGGACATTGCCAAGTAAAAGGAAATGTTACAGCAAAGGAACTGATTAATAAAGGAACCACTTCTGCAAACGATTGTTTTGTTGAAACAGTAGAAAACATAGGGAACTTATCTATAAATCGTTTACAAGGTGAAAAAATTGTTACATCAGGTCATTTAAAGTGTAAAGGGAATGTAAGTGCAGAATTATTTCAATCAAAAGGGGCCGTTAACATTCAAGGCAGTTTACATGCAAACACAATCTATATAAAAATAACCTCCACATCTAACGTGGATATTGTTACGAGTAAGGGAGATATCACTATTAAAAAAAGCCGTACAGCTTTCTTAAATCTACTTCCTACAAGACTACGTACCAAACGATTAAAAGGAGAAAAAATTGTCATTGAGCATGTTGAGGCTTCAGAGGTTGTTGGGGATATAATTGATGTTGGTCCTAATTGTATAATAGAAAAATTATACTATAAAACAAAATGTGACATTCACTCAAAAGCGAAAGTACTGTCGAAACATCAAATACGTTAGGAGGAACTATGTATGTTACTGAGATATAAAAAATATGCGATTTTCAGTCTACCAACTTTAGTCATTGTACCAACGTTATTCGTGTTTTCAACTGGATTAGCTTTATGCTCTGCTATTGCGGTAATAGGAGGCATCATTCGCACCTTTAATAAAGACCTCGTTCAAATGACTATTGTTCCAGGTGTTGATATTCCAAGTATTTTAAGTCTTCCCGTTTCCATTGTTTTTGCAGTTATTTTACTATTAATTTCGTTCAGTAGCTGGAAGCTTCTAAAACGTTATATTAAGTTTATACGCTAAGCATTTAAGTAAATATGTAAAAAAAACCTGCACCTTAAGTGCTTTCTTACTGAAGGTGCAGGTTTTAAATTTTGTATTTAACTAGGGTCAACCTCATCAAAAGAAAGTCTGGTAACTGTCGTATAGTCTCCTTTTTGTATCTCTTCTATTGATGCCTTTTGCTCAAGCTCTTCGTCGTCATCCATTCCGGGTGCAATTTTCTGATCATAATTTTCATTTTTTTCATTATGAAAACTCCTTTTGTTTTTAATGGCTTATAGTTAGTATTCCCTTTTAATGTGCTGTTATTAAGTCTTTAAAAACAACATCACAATTTTCAAAATAGGCTATAGCATTGTGAAAACTAATAAAGGTTGTGCCGAAAATAAATTCCATTCCACACAACCTTTGCCTTTCTAATATTCAATTGCTTCAATATCTTTAGGTTCCACGTTTTTGCTTTCTACAGAAGCAGAAAGCTCTTTTGCCTCCTCTGACATTTCAACAAAAGCTTTCGTTTTAACAATCTTTCTGTCATCTTCACGTCTATCTTTTTTCAAACAAACCACCTCTTATTTAGCATTATAGATATAATATGAAGTATTTGTTGGTAGTTTATGTAGTGTTTTTATTTAAAAATAAGGTTGTTTTTCACAACAAATTTTCCATCAAAACGAATCGGTACACCTTTACCCCATGGCGCATTCTTTGCAGCGTGAATATGTAGGTGAGGTAAGCCTGTTCCAGACGTTCCGACTGCTGCTATTGGCTGACCCGCTTGTATTTTGTCACCAATCTTTACCGACGTACTCTTTGCTTTTAGGTGGAGTAAGGAGATGTAAATATTATGATCCGTTTTGATAGTAAGTGTATTTCCTTTACCAAAGCTCGCACCAGGGCTAACATCTGCAAATTTATCTTGCACATTTGTCACAATGCCATCTACTGGACTATAGACTACTTCTCCGTAAATTTCATACAAGTTAAACTTAGATGGATTGT
Source organism: Bacillus sp. HMF5848 (assembly GCF_003944835.1). Taxonomy (GTDB): domain Bacteria; phylum Bacillota; class Bacilli; order Bacillales; family HMF5848; genus HMF5848. Next base: position 2,108,944 of record NZ_RWIV01000001.1, on the reverse strand, counting down.
CGATAAAAACACCGTATCGTGACGTCCCTAGCAAATTCAGTTTCTCTATATCAATCGCGTATTGCATAGAGTCATGTACATTTGATTGTTGAAAGAGCGGAAATCTATAATGGTAATTCATGAGTGTACTTTTTTCACCATTACCTCCTTGAAAGATTGAATATACACCATCTTTTAAAGGAAATTGAAGGTCTATAGCTTCTTCATTGTAGTCATATGCCAAAGTAAAAGAATTGCTACTTACAGCAAAAACGCCTATAAAAAGAACTTTAATTACGTTACCTGTAATCGTTGTAAGACTATAAGGAGGAAACCATGATAGGTTATTTACTTTTTTCCATGATAGAATAGCCAACATTAGAAAACATAATACAAATAGATAACGAAAGTAGTAGCTAAAAAACCACCAATTGGCAACAAAATAAATCATTATAATATAACTGCCAACCAATAGATTATTTAAAATCCAGTCAATCTTAGTATTTAATTTACTTTTCCATAGCCAAATCAATAATAGTATAGGTATTATTAATGCTGTTAAAAAATCAGGGATAAATGCGTAATGGAAGTTAAAAAGCATAAAATTCTCCTTTGTGTATTTTTTCACAATATAGCAATTTAAAGATATATCAATTTGATAAATTCTGTAAAGTTTTTTTATGAATTGACATAATATATTTTTATTTCAACGCAATGGTTGCATATATGCTAAAATTCCCGAAAAACTTATTGCTTTTTTTTCCAAATGATTTATAATTTAATAAACCACCGGTCAATAAATTAAAAAGGAGTACAAATGTCACCACGTAAACCAGCCAATCAAGAACTAACAAAAGACATGATTATAGCCGAAGCAAGAAAGCAATTTGTTGAAAGAGATTTTAATAAAGTTTCAATGAGAAGTATTGCTAAACAACTGAATTGTAGCCACGGTTCTTTATATTATCATTTCAAAAATAAAGCAGACTTGTTCTATGCCATTGTGGAAGAAGATTTTCATGCGTTGAACACACGTTTAGATGAGACAATTCAGAGCGATGGTGCTCCCAGTAACAAGCTTCAAAACGTATTTATTCAATTTATTAAATTTGGCTTGGATCATCAAAGTCAATACGAATTAATGTTCATGAAAAAAAATGAAGAGGTAGATAGTTTGTCTCAAGAGGCAGCTAATCTCAGCTTCCAACGATTTGCAGAAGCCGTACAGACTCTTTCTGATAGAAAATTATTAATTAAAGACATTTATTCTGCATTCGTAGCTCTTCATGGTTTTGTGTCTCATCATAAAGGCTATGCAAACAGCTTTGACGAAGCAAAAGAAGCGGCACACTCATATGTTGACTTTATTTTGAAGGCAATACGTTAGGGCCATTCCTTGGTCCTAATTTTAAAGACGTTATTGACCAATGGTTAATTAAGAGGAGGTTGTGTAAAATGATTTCAA